>NZ_JASPDS010000005.1:0-142017 GCF_030230715.1 Aerococcus sp. UMB1112A
ATATCTGAAAAACAGAAATAGCTCGAAGATAAATCCGTCGATTTACCTTCGAGCTAATCTTAGTATGTTTGGGTTCGGTTGCGCAGAAGTGGCTCCTCTTCACAAAATCCGTCGAAGGCCTTCAGCCTTCTCTGGTTTTTGGTTCCAGAGGTCTATTTCTCCCGCTAGCCCTCACACCCTTTAGTTGGGTTCGCAAGAGCAGCTTTGGGGTGCTTTCGCAAGTCGGAAACGTGCAAGCGGTGCTTGCCCTTATTCCGACTTACTCCAAGCATCCAAAGCTAAACGTTCTTGCTCACACCCTTTTTAGATTTTCCAGATGTCTTCGTTATAGTCTTGGATGGTGCGGTCGGATGAGAAGAAGCCGGCTTGGGCGATGTTGGTGAGAGCTTTTTTGGTCCAACTTTCTTGGTCTTCGTAGTCGGCGTAGACTTTTTCTTTGACGTCGATGAATTCTTCGAGGTCGATGAGGGCCATGAACCAGTCCTTGTACTTGATGTCTTCATGGAGACGGTAGAGGCGGTCGTGCTGGCCGAGCGCTAGGAGTTCGTCGCTTACAATGAAGTCAACTAAAGGTTTGATGCGTTCACGGTGGTAGTAGTCAGCTAAGTGACGGTGGTAGTCGCCGGTTTCATACAGCTTGACAATGGTTTCACTGTCTTGACCGAAGACGTAGATATTGTCTTCACCCACACGTTCGGCGATCTCAACATTGGCCCCGTCTAGGGTACAGATGGTGAGGGCACCATTGAGCATGAATTTCATATTACCAGTCCCGCTGGCTTCTTTGGAGGCCAAGGAAATTTGTTCTGAAATATCTGCTGCTGTGATGAGCTTCTCGGCACTGGTCACATTGTAGTTTTCAACCATGATAACTTGGAGGTGAGGGCTCACATCAGGATCCTTAGCGATTAATTCAGATAAGCAGAGGATCAGATGGATAATGTCCTGGGCAATGGTATAGGCTGGGGCTGCCTTGCCACCGAAGAGGATGGTAATCGGTGTGCTAGGGGCATTGCCTGCCTTGATATCCAAGTATTTGTGGATGATGTAGAGGGCAAGCATTTGCTGGCGTTTGTATTCATGGAGTCGCTTGATTTGGACATCGATAATGGCATTATCGTGTAATTGGACGCCTTGTTGGTCAGCCAGGTATTCTTGGAGTTGCAGTTTATTGTGGTGCTTGATCTCTTGGAGGCGTTCCAAGCTATCTGCCTGGTCAATTTCTTTTTCAAAAGCTGTCAAGTCAGCATCCTTATGCCAATCTTGGCCAATCTTTTCATCCAGTAACTGGGTGAGCTCGGGATTGGCTGCCATGATCCAACGGCGGAAGGAAATACCATTCGTCTTGTTATTAAATTTGTCTGGATAAAGCTTATAGAAAGGCTTGAGCTCAGAATTCTTCAGGATCTCAGTATGGAGCTTGGCTACGCCGTTAGTTGAGAAGGAGAAGTGGATAGCGATATGAGCCATATGAGCACGGTCCTCCTGGTCGATGATTTGAACCGCTTCTTGGTCAGGATAGCGCGATCTAATTTCTTCATCCAATTGGCGAATAATCTTGGCGATTTCAGGTACCACTTCGTCAATATAAGCCATGGGCCACTTCTCGAGGGCTTCGGCGAGGATGGTGTGGTTGGTGAAGGCAACTGTCTTTTCAATGACAGCTAGGGCTTCCTTGAATTCAAAACCATGGTAGTTGGTTAAGAGGCGGACAAATTCCGGAATAATGAAAGCTGGGTGGGTGTCATTGATTTGAACGACCGCATAGTCATAGAGGTCGTGGAGGTCGCTGCCCTTGGCCTTGGCTTCTTCAATAATCAATTGGGCTGCATTGGATACCATGAAGTATTGTTGGTAGATCCGCAAGAGGTTGCCCACATAGTCTGAATCATCCGGATAGAGGAAGAGGGTCAGGTTTTGTGGGATATTCATCTTGTCAAAGTTAATGCTGTCCGCTTCAATAATATCGGAAGTTACGGATTCCAAGTCGAAGAGGCGGAGGCGGTTATGGGCTTCTTGCTCAAAGCCTGGGATTTCGATCTCGTAGAGGCTGGATTTGAAGTTGGAGTGGCGGAAAGGAATCTCGTAAGAGGTCTCCGTCTTTACTAACCAATTCGGATGGTTGAGCCATTCATCTGGCACAGAAGCCTGTTGGTTGTCGCGGAAGACTTGGCGGAAGAGGCCGAAGTGATAGTTTAAGCCAATCCCGTCGCCATTAATCCCTAAAGAGGCAATGGAATCGAGGAAGCAGGCAGCTAGACGGCCTAGGCCTCCATTCCCAAGAGAGGGTTCAGTTTCCGCTTTTTCTACGTCATGGAGTGACTTGCCATTGGCCTCGAGGACTTGGCTGACTTCATCATAGAGGGCAAGGTTGATGAGGTTGGTGGTCAGAAGTTTCCCAACTAGGAATTCAGCTGAGATATAGTAGAGCTTTTTCTTCCCTTGATTAACAGGGGAATTAACCATTTGTTCTTGAACATAGTCAAGTAGGACCTTATAAGTTTCTGCGTCAGAGAGATTGGCGAGTTCCTTCTTGAAGAGCTCCTTAGCGTGTTGTTCTAATGCGTGCATGTTAGTCTCCTTTGTTTGTAATACTTGTGCCTAACTTAAATTTAGGATTTGCACGGAAGTAGGTTTCCGTTAAGTCTGTCAATTGTTCATAAACGTCAGCTGTTAGGGCATCTTCTGCCATGCGCCATTGCCAATTGCAACCGATGGTGGAGGGCGTATTCATCCGAGCGCGGTTGCCCAGATTTAATAAATCCTGCATGGTGTAGATGGCGATTTGACTGCTTGAAGCAGCGATTCCCCGGTTGAGGGCATGGGAAGCTGCTTCGGCTTTTCTTCGATTTAAGTAAGCGTCCACTTGATCGCGTTGGGCTTGGTTAGCGCTTTCTTCGTACCAACCGCGTGCGGTCTCATTATCGTGGGTCCCTACATAAGCTATTGTATTGGCATAATAGTGGTGTGGCAAGTCTAAGCTGTCTGTTTTTCCGTTAAAAGCAAATTGTAAAATTTTCATTCCGGGATAGCCAGTCGCTTCTCGCATTTCAATGACTTCATCGGTCATAAAACCTAAGTCTTCAGCAATAATTGCTAGGTCACCAAGGGCGTCCTTTAAGGCTTTGAAGAGCTTTAGGCCCGGTCCCTTGGTCCAGTGGCCTGAAGCGGCTGTTTCAGAACCATAAGGCACTTCCCAGAAGGACTCAAAGCCGCGGAAGTGGTCGATGCGAACAATATCGTACATTTCAAAGCTCTTGGCCATGCGCTGGATCCACCATTGATAGCCCTGGTCAGCCATATAGTCCCAGTCATAAATCGGGTTCCCCCAGTACTGGCCAGTATCTGAGAAATTATCGGGTGGCGTTCCCGCAACGGTCAAGGGATCTTTATTGGCATCTGTTTTGAACATAGCCGGCTGGGTCCACATTTCAACACTGTCACGGGCCACATAGATCGGCATGTCGCCAATGATTTGGATATGCTTTTGATTGGCGTAGGCCTTGAGAGCTTCCCATTGTTTGAAGAAGAAGTATTGGGTAATCAGGTGGTAGTTGTAGCGGTCGGCATGGTCCCGGCAGAGGGCCTTGACTTGGTCAACCTGGTAGGTCCGGTAGGCTTCTGGCCAATCGTACCAAGCCTTTAAGTCGAAGGATTCTTTGACGGTCATGTACTGGCAGAAAGCTTCCAGCCAATCCTGGTTAGCTTGGACAAAGTCTTTGAAGTCTCTGCTCTTGTCTTTCTTAGCTTTTTGGAAGCTGGCGACGGCTTTTTCCAGGAGAGGACGGCGGGCCTTGAAAATGCGCCCATAGTCCACGACTTCCGGATTCTTAGCAAATGATAGATCTTCGAGATCGGAAGCTTTTAGGTAGCCTGCTTCAACTAAACGGTCGAAGTCGATCAGATGGGTGTTGCCGGCAAAGGCCGAAAAGGATTGGTAGGGGGAGTCCCCGTAACTCGTTGTGGTCAGAGGTAAGATCTGCCAGTAAGATTGCTTGCACGCACTTAGAAAATCGACAAATTCATATGCAGCCCGGCCGAAACTGCCGATGCCATAGGGGCTGGCTAAGGATGTAATATGTAGTAAAACCCCACTTGTTCTTTCCATAAAGAAGCCTCCCAATCTAAAATTTTGATAATATGATGGCGTTTACAAACTCATTATAGTAAACTTAGACCATAAGCGCAAACGTTTTCTTAAATAAAAAGAAAGGGTGTCGAATATGACTGTAACCATTAAAGATGTCGCTGAGGCCTCAGGGGTTGCTCCTTCGACGGTCTCCCGGGTGATTGCTGATAACCCATCTATTAGCCAAGCTACCAAGGAGAAAGTTCGCCAGGTAATGGCTGACCTCCACTACTATCCCAACTATAATGCTCGACGCTTAGCCAGCCGCAAATCACGGACGGTAGGGATTGTCCTCCCGGCGGCTAGTGATGCCTTCTACCGTAATCCCTTCTTCCCAACAGTTGTCAGAGGGATTAATGAAGCAGCAAGCCAGGCCCAGTATGCTCTCCTCTTATCGACAGGGGAGGGTGACCAGGCGCGTTTGGACCATCTTCAGAATATGATCCTCGGTAAGCAAGTGGAAGGACTCATTTTCCTCTATGCTAGCCGTGAAGATCCTCTCTTGCAATTCGCTCTTAGCCAGGACTGTCCCTTGGTCGTGATCGGTAATCTGCCCGGAATCGATGTGAACCGGGTCGACAATGATAACCCGGTCATCGCCTACCAGGCCACCCACCACTTAATTGAGCGAGGGGCGAAGAAACTTGCCTTTATTGGCGGCGATCCTAAGCAGCAGTTCGTTAAGGAACGTTTGGCTGGCTTCAGCCGGGCCATGGAAGAGGCAGGGTTGGACCTAGCAGAAGAGGTGATTTATAATGATTTGCCCTTCCTCCAGTCCCCCGGTTATGAGCTAGCGCGTCGAGAACTCCTTAAAAAAGACTTTGATGCCTTTGTTTTTGCTGACCAACTATTGGCAGAAGGTGCCTATCAAGCTATGCGGCAATCAGGACTTGATCCATCTTGGATGGTAACTTTTAAAGCCTACAGTGATCCGGACTTGGGCCAAATCGAGGGCTATCCCTACTTTGATCTCCACAGCCAAGACTTGGGCTATCAAGCCATGCAGGTACTTCTAGAAGTCCTCGCTCAAGCAGAAGATGCTCACTCCCAACGCTATATCTACCAATGTGTGACGAGTGATTTTATCTCTAATGAGTAGGCAGCTTAGGGTAAAACTGCTTCCAGTGAACGAAAGCTGACCGCCATCCCTCATACCCTGGTGTAGTCGGGTTCGGTCGCGCAGAAGTGGCTCCTCTTCACAAAGCACCGCCGAAGACTTTCAGTCTTCTTTGTCGCTTCGCTCCAGAGGTCCACTTCTAACCGCGCGCCCTCACACCCTTGATTAGTTGGGTTCACAGTTGCAAACTTGAAGTGACTTCACCCAAGCGGAACGACCGGCTAAAGCCGCTCTTTTCCGCTTGGGCTCCAGTCATTCAAATCTGAACGCAACTGCTCACACCCTTGATTATGTAATCGTTTTAAAATATACCTTTACAAAAAAATGGGGGAGTGTTATACTTTGCTCGAACAATGAAAACGATTTCGTTAACTTAGCCAAAATTTTAAAATAAGGAGTTGGATGATGATGAACAGTATCAAGAGAATTTTCTCTTTTGATTTTTGGCAACAATTTGGTAAAGCCTTGATGGTTGTTATTGCCGTTATTCCTGCAGCTGGTTTAATGATTAGTATAGGGAAGGCCTTGCCATTGATTAATCCTGACTGGGCCTGGTTAATTACGACGAGTGGAGTGATTGAGAATATCGGTTGGGCGATTATTTCCAACCTCCACCTCTTATTTGCTGTGGCAATCGGTGGTTCTTGGGCCAAGGAAAGGGCAGGGGGAGCTTTTGCGGCTGTCACAGCTTTTATCCTGATTAACCGGATTACAGGGTCTATCTTTGGGGTGACAATGGATATGTTGCTGGACCCTAGTGGCCAAGCGGTGACCCATACCTTGTTTGGTCAAGAGATTCCGGTGAATGGTTATTTTGTTAATGTGCTCGGCGCGCCTGCCCTTAACTTGGGCGTTTTTGTGGGGATTATTGCGGGTTTCCTTGGTGCTAATGCTTATAACAAGTACTACAATTATCGCAAGCTGCCTGATGCCTTGTCTTTCTTTAACGGCAAGCGTTTCGTTCCCTTTGTAGTGATTCTTTGGTCAGCTATTGTGTCGATCATTCTTGCCTTTATTTGGCCGGTGATTCAAACGGGGATCAATTCATTCGGTCAATGGATTGCCAATTCTCAAGATACGGCGCCAGTGCTGGCTCCCTTCCTCTTCGGGACCTTGGAACGTTTGCTCTTACCATTTGGTCTCCACCACATGTTGACGATTCCCATTAACTATACTCAATTGGGCGGGACTTATGAGATCTTAACTGGCGCTCAAGCTGGTCAGCAAGTTCTCGGCCAAGACCCTCTCTGGTTGGCCTGGGCTTCTGATCTGATGAACTTACGCCGGGCCGGGGATACCAGCCAAATTCATTATTTGCTCGAAAACTTCGTGCCGGCTCGTTTCAAGGTTGGACAAATGATTGGTTCTATGGGGATTTTGATGGGTTTAACCTTGGCTATGTACCGCAATGTGGATAAGGATAAACGCGACAAGTACAAGTCCATGTTCCTCTCGGCTGCTATTGCGGTCTTCCTGACCGGGGTCACCGAACCCTTGGAATACATGTTTATGTTTGCTGCGATGCCGCTCTACATTGTCTATGCCCTCATCCAAGGTGTAGCCTTTGCCATGGCAGATATCATTAACTTGCGCGTCCATTCTTTCGGCGTTATTGAATTGTTGACTCGGACACCGTTGATCATCAATGCCGGCCTACTAGGGGACCTGGTTAATTTCATTATTTGCTGCCTGGTCTTTGCGGTATTGACCTATTTCATTGCAAGCTTCATGATCAAACGCTTCGGCTATGCTACGCCAGGTCGGATGGGGAACTACGAGAATGCCAACCCAGAAGAGACTAGCAGTGGGGAAGAAGCTAGTGCGGATCCTAAGGGGTCGGGCGATGCTCAAATTGACCAAGTCATCCGTCTCTTAGGGGGATCAGATAATATCGATAACGTTGATGCCTGCATGACCCGGCTGAGAGTATCGGTGAAGGATACGGACTTAGTGGGGACGGAGAAACAGTGGAAAGACGCTGGGGCGATGGGCCTCATTATCAAGGAACAAGGGGTCCAAGCCGTTTATGGCCCTAAAGCCGACAACCTTAAAAATGATGTTCAAGACGCCTTAGATCGTCATGTTCACCTTGATGCCATTGAAAAAGAATAAAAAAGCTTAAGGATTGGCTCTGCCAGTCCTTCTGCTCTTGTTAGGAGGAAATCATATTGAAATTACTCAGCCTGAACTGCCACTCCTGGATTGAAGACCAACAAGAAGTGAAAATCAAACAGATTATTGACCATATTGTTCAAGAAGACTATGATTTCATTGCCTTACAGGAAGTCAATCAATTGCGAGAAAGCCCCTTGCTTGATCAAGTGGGGGATACCTTCTTCCCCTGCCAAGACCAGTGCCCCATTCGTGAGGATAATTTTGCCTATGTCCTGGTGAAGGGCTTAGAAGATCAGGGCTTGACGTATTTTTGGGCCTGGGCCTTTAACCACATTGGCTTTGATCGATACGAAGAGGGGGTAGCTCTCTTGTCTAAGCGGCCTTTTAGCCCCCAACGCTGCCTCCTATCAGCTGAGGATGAGCCTGAAGACTATCGGACGCGGGCGATGATCTTGGCTGATTTCCCTGACATTGATCTGCAAGTGGCCTCCCTCCACTTATCTTGGTGGTCGGACCAGGTTGAAGAAGGGTTCCAATATGAATGGGACCGTATTCGGAAGGCATTTGAGAATTTCCAAAGTCCCAGCTTATTGATGGGGGACTTCAATGCACCGAGCCATATTGAAGGCGAATCCTATAGCTTGACCCAGGCTGCTGGGCTTGGGGATGCTTACCATCTAGCAGCTGTTTGCGAGGGCGACTATAGTATGGGCCCAGGGATTGCAGGTTGGTCCGATACAGACCGATCTCAACGTATTGACCTGATTTTGATGACAGATGATTTTGAAGTCGCTCGTTGTCAAAGTCAATTTGACGGGGTTAGGGGGCCGATTGTTTCTGACCATTATGGGATTAGTGCTGTGATTAATCTACAATAAAATGAAGACACCCACTGGTTGATTTTGACCAGTGGGTGTTTATTTAGAGAAGCTATTTTGCTTAGTCTTGAGCGTTTTCGATGGCTGCAATTTTGTCGAGACGTTTTTGGTGGCGGCCGCCTTCGTAGTCCGCATCTAACCAAGCGTCAACGATCATGAGGGCGAGGCCAGGGCCTAGCACTCGAGCACCTAGGCAGAGCACGTTAGCATTGTTGTGGGCCTTAGTTGCTTGGGCAGAGAAGACGTCACCGCAGAGGGCAGCGCGGATGCCTTTTTCTTTGTTGGCTGTGATGGACATGCCAATGCCAGTCCCGCAGATGAGGATGCCGTAGTCCACACGTTCTTCTTGGACGGCGTGGGTCACCGCATGGGCAAAATCAGGATAGTCGACGGACTCACTGCTGTCTGTTCCGTAATTGACTACCTCGATGCCGCGTTCTTCTAAGTGGTCGGTAATTAAAGCCTTGAGGTCAACGCCACCATGGTCAGCGCCAATTGCAATTTTCATTTTTGGAAAGCTCCTTTACTGATATAATCTGCTTCTTTTATAACGCACTTTGCCTGAAGATGCAAGTTTTTTGCAAGCAAGCAGGAGAATTTCCAATTTTAAAATTTTTTAAGGAAAAAAAGACACCGCCAGCTTGAAAACTAGCTATAATAGGTCTATGCTTCTTAGCGAAAATGGAACTAGAGGTGCTGCTTTTGTGAAAAAATTGAGTCAATTTATCTATCAATTATCGATTTCGGGTGTCCAGCTGATTGCCGGCATTTTTTTGCTGGGCATATTATTTTTGAATAGCCAGTTCAGTGCCCAGGTGGAGGAGTACGGCCGTGAAGTCGTCCGTTTCTATCCGCCGAGTCCGCTTTTTTGGCCCTATGTTGGCTTGGTCTTAGTGATCCTCTTAATTGTATACTTATTGAGAGAGCGCCTGCGGGCAGAACAGGTCTTTAAGTTTCTAGCTGTGCTGTATCTCATTCTAGGCTTCTATTTGATCTTGAACGGAGCACTTCATTTGCGGGCAGATGCTCGGGCAGTTTATGACGTAAGTAAGATGATGGCTGATCAGAACTATGCCTTCACCATGCTTGGTGCCTATATGTATAACTATCCCTATCAAATGGGCTTGGCCCTCTATGAGCGAATTCTCGGGGCTTTCTCAGACCAGGTGATCTTCCTCTTCGTTGCCAATTTATTCCAGGTTTTAGGGATTAATTACTGTATCTATCGGATCAGTGATCATTATTTTAAGGAAAAACAAGGGATGGTCTTGATGAGCCTGGTCTTGTCCTTTCTATTTATCCCGCAACTCTTCTTTATCCGCTTTGCCTATGGAGAAATCCCTGGTCTTTTCTGCTTATTAGCAGGTTATTGGGCCCTTATCCAATACGGGGAGAAGAAACACCTGCTCTATTTGATCTTGACCTTTGTCTTCACAGCTCTATCCCTAATGCTCCGCTTGAATTATTTAATTTGGGTGATTGCCTTAATTCTGGGCCAGATTGTGCTTTTCTTCAGGCAGAGGAATTGGCGCTATCTCTTAGCGGTTGGGGTCTTAGCCCTAAGCATTCCTGTCGGCCAAGAAGCCGTCCCGACCTACTATCGCCAGGTTCATGGCTTCGACTTGGGGCCGGGAAGTCCAACTGAGCTGTGGCTGGCCATGGGGACGGACCCCTTGAATACGTCAAAGGCCCCTGGTTGGTATGATGAGAAGGCCCTCAAGCCTTTCCAGCGGACGGGTTTCGACCAAGAGAAGACCAAAGAGATTGGTCGGCAGAGAGTCCAGGCGAATGTTGACTACTTCAAGGAGCGCCCTGAATACGCCAAGACCTTCTTTGTCCATAAATGGGCTAGTATTTGGGCGGAACCGACTTTCCAAGGTATTTGGTCGGGCCCTCAATTTAAAGAAAACCAACTGACGACAGCTAAAAAGCCCATGCTGTCCCTCTACCGCTTTGGGAAACTATATTTTGCCTCCTTCCACTATATGAAGGGGCTGATTTTCTTGATTTACGGGGGCAGTTTAGTCTTTGTGCTCTTCCTCGTGCGCAAGTATCCCCAAATGACAGTGCTCATTATATTTTTTATGGGCGGGGTTATTTTCCATACCTTCTGGGAGGGCAAGAGCCAGTATGTTTATCCCTATGTTATTCTGCTCGTGCCGCTATTAGCCGCCAGTTTAGGCCATCTTTTTCAAGCGCTGGAAGCTCTCTGGGCTAAAGCCCGAGAAAAATTATTTTCTTAAATCTTAACGAAGTCTGTCGCGTTTATGGTAAAATAAGAAGTCCAAACGACGATCATAAGTTGACCGGAAAGGAGGGTTGATATGAAACTTAATCGAAGCCACCGCTTAATTGCAATGACCCATTACTTACTTGCCCATTCCCACACCCTAGTCTCTCTGTCATATTTTGTTGAACGTTTTCAATCGGCGCGTTCATCCATATCTGAGGATATCTCCATCTTAAAGAAGGAATTTCCAAATTCTAATATCGGCAGCATTGAAACGATTGCTGGTGCAAGCGGGGGGGTCATTTTTCGTCCGAGCATTGCCCCAGACCAGGCCCTGGAGAGAGTCCAAGCCCTCTGCCAGGAGCTGACGGATAATGATCGCATCCTGCCGGGAGGTTATTTCTACCTGACCGATATTCTGGGAGACCCCGACCACTTACGACTGATCGGGCAAATCATCGCTAGTCGCTATCGGGAAGCCGGTGCGACAGCTATTATGACCATCGCTACCAAGGGGGTTCCGCTCGCCCAGGCTGTCTCCATGTACTTAAATATCCCCTTCGTCATGGTGCGCCGGGATTCTAAAGTAACAGAGGGAGCAACGGTATCGATCAACTATGCCAGCCAAGGCCAGAGCCGGGTTGAAAAAATGGAACTCACCAAGAACAGCTTGGGAGAAGGCGAGAAAGTCTTAATTATTGATGACTTCTTGAATGGTGGCGGTACGATCACCGGAATGTTAAGTATGACCAAAGAATTCAATGCAAGCTGTGTTGGCATCTGTGTCCTAGCTGAGGTTCATAACCCTGACCGTAAAGTGCCATTCGACTACCAGTCCCTGATGCAAGTGGTGAAATCACAGGATAACACCCAGTTGGTAGAAGTCCTTCCAGGGAGCATCTTTGATGACCATGAATAAATAGAAACTCCTGAGTCATAGCACTGAGGAGTTTTATTTTTGAATGCTTTTCTCTAGATAAGTCGATTAGGATGGCTTATAGTAGGTTGTAGGATAGACTTTTTCAAAGTGCATAAAAATGGCCCAGGGATCAAATGAGAAGCCTGGTTTGATCGCTTTCTTTTCTTCTTCCTGCATATGCGGGGGTGGTCCTCGGAAGTGAGAAGATCCTATAAGATTAGATATCTTCTTCTAGCGCAAGTGAGTGGTCTCAATCGTTAAGGCGCATGTCAAAGCTTACATCTTTGGATCGAGAGCTTAAGATAATAAAATAAACGAAGAAGCAAGAAGGTTAAGAATAGAAAATGACCCAAAAGAAAAAGAAGCCCAATTGAACGATTAAAAGCTTCTTCTGTACTAGCGGAGGTAATAGCTCCCCCTTTGTCACTTCTATTTATAACACAGTGTAGGAGGTTCAAACTATGTCAACAGTTACAATTGTCTTACTAGCATTATTAGTTTTATCCACCGTTGTTACCTTAGGTTTAACAGTTTATTCAACAATTAAGGATGAAAAGAAATACGGAAGAAAATAATTCCTTTCCGTGCAATCAGAGTACGTAAAAGAAAGAGTATGTTCTATAATGCTTAAAAATATAAAATAAAAGCTCCTTTAGTACTATGAGGAGCCTCTAGCTTCTTTGGTGCATATATTATAACAGAATATAGGAGGTAGACTAGATATGTCAACGTTCACATTAGTTTTATTAATCTTATTTGTAGCGGTGGTTATCTTCACCGTCGGGAGTACTGCTTATGACTCATGGAAAGATAGACAAGATGAACATAAATAAGCTAATCGGGGTAATTATAAACTTCTAAATTCTCACACTCTTTTCATCATCCCTTGTGAGCAGGCAGCTTCCAATAAAGGTTCGATAAGGTGTAATCTAGTTTCTTCTCACACAAGTAGGTGTACTTTTCGGTTTATCAAGCGGATAAATTTTGGAACGATTTTGTAAATTGCGTCCCTCAATATCTTTAGGTTGAAAAATAAATTTGTCCTTGTTATAGTGTTTGTATAAGATAAAAACTAAATAGATTAAGTAAAAAGAGGTGTTTTGATGCGGATAGGTGAAATTTTAAGAAAGGGTCGTTTGGATATGGGTTTGACTCAACAAGAAGTAGCTGACAAAATTGGCGTTCAAGTTGGAAGTATTGCTAACTGGGAACAAGGACGTTGCTATCCTTCAGCTAACTTTTTCTTGTCATTAGTTTTACTCTACAAAATTGAATTCGAAGATTTTAAATGAGATAATAGGGCTAACTTCTGCCTGTGTAAGCAGGTGTGATCCTTAAATGGATTAGGTAATATCTTTTCTTCCTGCGTTAGCAGGGGTTAGCTAGTTTTTTAAGAGAGGAGAGGGTAAGGATTCAAACAACAGTTAACCCAGCTTTTTGGGCTAAGAAAAAAGAAGAGGATGGACGCTATCTATGGTTGCCGCTCAGCCAGCACGCTCTGGATACCGCTCAAGTGTCGGGCTTGCTTTGGGAGCATTGGCTGAGTGATGGTCAGCGCCAATTCTTAACGGATTCGCTAAGTATTCAAGAGGAGAAGATCGCCAAACAAGTGGCGGTCTTCTTGGGTGCGGTCCATGACGGAGGAAAAATTTCTGGATGCTTTCAAGCTAAAAAAGGCTTCAGCAATTCTCCCGATTTAGATCGTCAATTGATTGAACAGTTAGAATATGAAGGTTTTGAGGGCTTAAGCGATACGATCTTTAGAGATGTTGGAAGGACTCCCCATGCGACGGTCGGCCAAGTTATTCTTGAGAGTCTAGGTGTCAACCGAGGGATTGCCTCAATTGTTGGCGGCCACCATGGCAAACCTGTATCTGAAGCAAAGACCTTAAAAGATCAGCGGGGTTATGCAGAAAATTATTACCAAGTTCCTGATCCGAGACATCCAATTTATAAACTTTGGCAGGCTGAACAGGAGAAGTTCCTAGATTGGGCTTTGGCCTTTTCTAATTTTGACAGTGTAGAGGCACTGCCAAAGATTAGTAAGAATGGTCAGGTGATTTATTCTGGTTTGTTGATTATGGCAGATTGGATTGCAAGTAATGAGCACTATTTCCCCTTAGTTGACTTCAATGATCCAGTGACGATTGATCAAGAGCAAAGGATTCGTTCGGGTTTTGGTCGCTGGTTTAAAACTAGGCCCATACATTTTCAGAAAATTTCATCGATTGATGCGCTCTACGATGATCGTTTGGGTGATCCGGATAGTGAGCAGAATTTTGTGCCCAGAGATTTTCAACGCAAGTTTACGGAATTGTTATTGAGTGTCGAAGACCCAGGTATCTTTATTTTAGAAGCACCCATGGGCTTAGGGAAGACAGAAGCAGCTCTTATTGGGGCGGAAGTCTTGGCTAACCGTCGAGGGCGAAGTGGGATCTTCTTTGGGCTACCGACCCAAGCAACTTCAGATGGTATTTTCCCCCGGATATCACACTGGCTATCGCGGGTGAGTGATGATTATATGGAAGATAGTTCGCTCCAACTTGTCCATGGCAAGGCGGCGCTTAACCCAGATTATGAAAGCCTAGCATCGAATATTAATATTGATGGCGAAAGCGGTTTAGGTACGGTGACGGTCAACCAGTGGTTTAAAGGGCGGAAAACTTCCAATCTTGATGACTTTGTGGTAGGCACAGTGGACCAGTTCCTCTTGAATGCCTTGAAGCAAAAGCACCTGGCCTTGCGCCACCTCGGCTTTAGTAAAAAGGTTGTCGTGATTGACGAAGTTCATGCCTGCGATGCCTATATGAATGTCTACCTCAATCAAGCATTGACTTTAATGGGGGCTTACGGTGTTCCGGTCATTATCCTTTCTGCGACTCTGCCTGCTGCTAGTCGCGAAAAGATGGTCAAATCTTATCTTCAAGAGAGAGGGGATGCAAGTGAGCAAATTAAGTGGACAGAAGACGGTTTGCTAGAAGATGCCTATCCCCTGGTTACCTATTCAGATGGCAAGGCGATCAAGCAATTTGCTGACTTTGAAGCCCAAGAAAATCATCCCGTTGAAATTCAGCCACTTGAAGAAGAGCAATTGTTTGATCAATTGGATGACTGGCTGAGCGGCGAAGGTGTGGTGGGTATTGTAGTCAATACGGTGAAAAAGGCCCAAGACTTAGCTCATAAGTGTACAGCACGCTACGGGGATGACCTAGTCGATGTCTTACACGCTTCTTTCATTGCGACCGAGCGCAAACAAAAAGAGCGCCAGCTCCTCAAAGAAATTGGTAAGGGGGCAGACCGACCCGTCAAGAAGATCATTATTGGCACCCAGGTGATTGAGCAATCCTTAGATATTGATTTTGATGTTATGGTCAGTGATCTAGCCCCGATGGATCTGCTTATTCAACGGATGGGACGGCTCCACCGTCACGCCATCCAACGACCTGCCCAACACCAAGAAGCTCGTTTCTATGTTATGGGTTTGTCAGAGACTTTGGACTTTGATAAGGGATCCGAAAGTATCTATGGGAAAAATCTATTGATTCGGACCCAAGCTTTTTTACCGGACGTTTTAGACATACCTGGAGACATCTCGCCCTTGGTGCAGAAGGTTTACGGCGATGCGCCCCTTGACTTAGCGGATGAGTTAAGAACGACTATTGAAGAGGCTGAGCAAAAGGAAGCGGAACGTATAGATGAAAAAGAAGGAAAAGCTGAAAGCTATTTACTAATAACAGAAGATGAGGACGATGAAGATGACGAAGATTCTTTGGTCGGTTGGTTGAAGAATGCTAGTCCAGACCAGACAGAAGCGGGAGGTTATGCTCAGGTCCGGGATAGTGATGAGACCATTGAAGTGATCTTGTTGAAGCAGTTGCCTGAAGGATACGGCTTCTTAGGTGAAGAACGTGATATTTCAGGAGAAGTTACAGATTCAATGATAGCTAAAAGGCTAGCCCAAGAGACTATAAAGTTACCAGGTATTCTAAGCAAGGGTTACAATATCGATGACGTTATCCAAGTCTTGGAAGCTTATACTGCCAAACAATTTGGAGCTTGGCAAGACTCCCCCTGGCTAAAGGGCCAATTAGGCATCTTATTAGACGATAGCAACAGCTTTAGCCTGCATGGTTATCATTTAACTTATAGTCCAAAATTTGGTTTAAGCATGGAAAAGGAGGAAAAGAATGAGTCGCTTTAATTTGATTGATAAAGCCTGGATCAAGGTTCTCGATCTAGAAGAACAAAACCAGGAAGTCTCACTGAAAGAAGTTTTTCAGAATGCCCACCTCTACCAGCGCCTAGCTGGAGAGACAGAAACTCAAAATTTTGCGATTTTGAGAATTCTTTTAGCGATCCTACAGACTGCTTTTGATCATTTTGATCTCGACGGTGAACTTAGACCGCATTATCGGGATAATTGGGATACTGAAAATCGAGCAGATTTAAAGTCACTGAATAAAACGTTAAGAAGAGATTGGCGTAAACTTTGGCAAGATAAGGAACTTCCTCAAACAGTTTTTAGCTATTTAGACCAATGGCATGACCGCTTCTACCTTTTTGATGACCGCTATCCTTTTATGCAGGTGACGGCGGATGAAATTTCTGAAGATAAGATCAGTAAGAAGAAGGCTTCTAGTCTGTCGGGGAAAAATATCAATCGCTTGATTTCAGAGAGTGGGAATAAGGTAGCTCTCTTCTCGCCTAAGTATGCGGCTAAAAAAAATAAAGAAATCCTTAAGGCAAGTGAAGTAGCTCGCTGGTTAATTACCCTGCAGGGCTATATCGGCCTTTCCGATAAGGTGATCTTTGGTCAAGAGAAATATAAGGCTTCTAAAGGTTGGCTTTTTGATATTGGTGGTATCTATCTAGAGGGTGATAATTTATTAGAAACCTTACTCTTAAATTGCATAGCTGTTCATTCTGATCGTCGATATAAGGGCAAACAGCAGAAGCCAGCTTGGGAGTATAGCCCCGCTGAAAACCTTGAAGGCTATTTCAGCAAATTCAATCCAGACAACCTAGCTGAACTTTACACCCTGTGGTCTCGGGCTATCTATATCGACCCAGAAACGGATCTCACCGAGCCCTTCGAATGTCAGGTGGTGAAGCTGCCAGACCTTAGACACACTAATCAATTCCTTGAGCCTATGACTCTTTGGCGCTATAACGATTCAGGGGAGAACAAGGGATACTTTACCCCACGCAAGCATCGGCCCGGACAAGCTATCTGGCGGTCTTTCGGTTTACTGGCTCTACCAGATTCGGATGCTGAAGATGAGAAGCGGCGGCAGCCGGGAATCATCCAGTGGTTAAATAAACAAGAGGAAATCATTGGTGAAAAAGTCATTAGCTTGCGCGCAGTAAGTATGGAGGATGACGGCAATGCTACTTCCTGGGTCCCAGTGAATGAGATTTGTGACCGTTTGGATATCCGCTCCTTTGTCCTGATCGATGTCGATGAGAGCGCTTGGATGCCGCGGATCAATGACACAGTGGATAAGACGAAGAAGATGGTTGAAATTCACTTCCAATATTTTCTTAAAGATATTAATCAAATTCGAAACATTAAGCGTGACGATCCTAAGTATTATGGCTTTATTAATCAGAATATTGAAGAAGTTTACTTTAGGATCGATCGGCCCTTCAGAGACTGGTTGCTTTCTTTAGAGTTATATGAATTTAAAAATGAAAAGATTAAAGTCTGGGAGGATTGTCTCTACGACTTGATTAACCAGCAAGTCAATGAGATCATAGCTAAGGCGGGTCCGCGCGATTATACAGGGATAATTCAAGATAAAGAAGTAATGAATATTGCAACTGTCCACAATAAGTTTTCTCGAATCTTATTGAAAGGATTAAAGGAGGTATGACATGGCAGAAAGAATAAGGCTGTCGCAAGTGACTGAGCACCTCTTACACCAGCTTAGTCATAGTTTAGACAAGCCAGCAACTAAGGCAAGCCTAGCTAACCTAAGACACTCTATTGGACGGGAGATGAGTCAAACAGTTGACGTTTGGCCCTTCCTCTTTGAAAATTTACCAGATGACTACTTGGGTCAAAGCGCGACCTTAACTGATCAGGAAGAAGCCATCTTATTTACTCTCCAGCTCTATGCCCTCTACCAACAGGGGAAAGACCAAGCAGTTTGGACGGAGGAAATTGATCGGCGCAAGAATTTTGGTCACTCGCTAGCTTATCTCAGAAGAAATGAAGAAAATAAGGCAGCTACTGACCAGCGTTTTAACGCCATGATAACAGCAACAACTTATGAAGAATTCAAGTACCATTTGCGACAAATGCTGCAATTGCTCAAGTCCAAGACGAAAGCAGAAGTACCGGTTAATTTCGGCGGCTTAAGCCGAGATATTTATAACGTTAAAGCAGACCGCTATGATTTTAAACATGACCGACCTTATATCGAAGGCCTGCGTTTAAGCTGGTCTAAAGCCTATTATAGCTACCAAAATAAAGAAGCGGACAAAGAAAAGGAGACTGACAATGACTAAACAACGTTTGTTTTTAGATATCCATGCCATCCAAACTCTACCTCCATCCAATATTAACCGGGATGATACGGGGAGTCCGAAGACCGCCAGATATGGTGGGGTACAGCGGGCTCGAGTGAGTTCACAAGCTTGGAAGAAAGCCATGCGGGACTACTTTAAAGAATTTGGCGCCCTCGATAATGTTGGGATAAGAAGCTTAGAAATTGTGCGTTATCTTGCTCATAAAATCCAAGACTTATCAGCAGATATGGACTTCGAAGAGGCGATGGACCTAGCGGATAAAACCATCAATGCAGCAGGTGTAAAAACTAAGGACCAACGCGCCAAGGCCCTCTTCTTCTTGGGCGACTTGCAGGCAGAAAAGTTAGCCCAAGCGGCCCTGGATGGGGTAACGGATAAGAAAGAATTGAAAGCTATCTTAAAAGACAATCCAGCTATTGATATTGCGCTATTTGGGCGGATGGTGGCCGACGATCCTTCCCTTAATGAGGATGCTTCCTCCCAGATCGCTCATGCCATCTCGACCCATGCGGTACAGACAGAATTTGACTTCTATACTGCCGTTGATGATTTTGGCAAAGAAGACAATGTGGGTGCTGGTATGTTAGGGACTATCGAGTTTAATTCATCCACCTTATATCGTTATGCGGATGTGGCTGTCCATGAATTCCTTCAGCAATTAGACGGTGACCAAGAAACCCTTAAACGAAGCTTAAACTTATTCCTTAAGGCCTTCCTCAACTCTTTACCTACTGGCAAGGTGAATACTTTTGCTAACCAAACGATTCCACAGGCAGTCCTTGTTTCTCTACGGTCCGATCGACCACTGAGCCTGGTATCAGCTTTCGAGTCTCCAGTTAGAGCAGAGGATGGTTTTGTAAAACCTTCCGTTGACCGTTTGCTAGCAGAAGTGAACAAGGCAGAAAAATTATTAGACCCAGCTATCGCAACTTTCTATCTCAATCTTGATGGTGAAGAGAGCGATCTCGACCATGTACAGACAGTGGATTCCTTAAGCCAACTTCAGGAAGCTATGGATCAGCAAGTATCCGAACAATTAGATCAAGCAGGTGAGTAAGGTGAAATCAATCGTTTTGAAGTTTGCTGGCCCTTTGCAGTCCTGGGGAACGCAGTCTCATTTCGAAAGCCGCCATACGGACTTGTATCCTTCGAAATCAGGGGTGGTCGGTTTATTAGCCGCTAGCCTAGGCTACCGGCGTGACCAAACAGAGGATATCCAAGCCCTCAATCAAGTCGATTTTGCGGTTCGGATTGACCAAGAAGGTGGGCTGAGGCGCGACTATCAAACGGCTCATAAGTACAAGGCCAATGGGCAGCCGGATCGAACGTATGTGACTAATCGCTATTACCTCGAGGATGCAGTTTTCTTAGTCGCCTTGTCTCATACGGATAATGACTTTATGGCAAAGATTGCCCAAGCATTAAAGAAGCCTTATTTCCAGCCTTATATGGGGCACCGGTCTTTACCTCTTCCTTTAGATTTTATTGTTGCGGAAACGAATTTGGGAGCAGTGGAGACCCTACAAAGCTTAGACTGGCAAGCCGCTCCCTGGTATCAAAGGCAGCACAGCCGGATTTTGGATGCTTATGCCGATGCAGGTTTAATAGAAGGCGCCAAACGAGAACAATGGCGAAAAGATTTGGTGGTATCCTTTGACCAACAAAACCGTCACTTTCAGACTCGGCGGGAACTTAAGTTTCAAATCGAGCTTCCCAGCTTGGTCCAGGAAACCGAACATGATGCTTTTGGCGAGTTAGGAGGTTAAGATGTATCTTTCACGTGTACAGATCGATAGTCACAACCGTCAAAAAATTAAAGATTTGACCCATGCAGGAGCCTACCACAATTGGGTAGAGCGGAGCTTTCCCGAAGAGTTCGAATCGGGCGAAAGAAGTCGAAAACTTTGGCGCTTAGACCGCTTGCAGGGCAAAGATTATTTGTTGCTTGTAAGTGAAGAAAAGCCAGACAAGGGCCAATTAGAGCGCTATGGGGTCCCAGGTTCTGCTGAAACGAAGTCTTATGACGCTTTTTTGAGTCAGATTGAAGAAGGGATGCGTCTAGCTTTTCGCGTCACTTTGAATCCAGTAATTTCTAAAAGTTCTGGCGAACAGGGCGAACGTGGGCGTGTGATGCCCCATGTGACAGAAGAACACCAGCGTCAATTCTTACTCGACCGATCAGAAAAAAATGGCTTTCTTTTAAAAGAAGAGGATTTCAAAATCGTGGAGAGCAAGCACGCTCTTGTCAAAAAAACCGGCCAGCGAAACTTGCGTCTCATCCAAGTG
The DNA here is from genome assembly GCF_030230715.1 of Aerococcus sp. UMB1112A. Lineage (NCBI taxonomy): Bacteria > Bacillati > Bacillota > Bacilli > Lactobacillales > Aerococcaceae > Aerococcus > Aerococcus sp. UMB1112A. The sequence continues at coordinate 20,206 of NZ_JASPDS010000005.1, forward strand.
GCCTACGAGGGTGTATTGACTGTGGCAGACAAAGAACAATTTATTAAGACGCTAACACAGGGCTTTGGTAAGAAAAAAGCTTATGGCTTCGGCCTGATGACTGTCATTCCGTTGAGGGATTAAAGATGGATAAAAAATTGGGAGCTAAAAAGACCGAACTCCAAGAATTACCTCGGATTGGGGACCGCGTCAGCTTCATCTATATTGAGCATGCTAAGATCAACCGCATCGATAGCGCCATTACAGTAAGGGATAAGCGGGGTGTTGTCAGGATACCCTGTGCCATGATTGGCGTTCTGCTCTTAGGCCCGGGTACAGATGTGAGCCACCGGGCGGTTGAGCTGATTGGTGATACCGGAACCTCGATGGTCTGGGTGGGGGAACGGGGCGTCCGCTTCTATGCAGGAGGACGGCCTCTTGCCCATTCCACGCGTTTACTCGAACGGCAAGCTAAGTATGTATCCAATCGCCGCTTGCGGCTAGCTGTTGCTCGTAAGATGTATGAAATGCGTTTCGATAATGAGGATGTGTCCAAGCTAACCATGCAACAATTACGTGGCCGTGAAGGTGCCAGGGTTCGGCGAACTTATCGCTACTATGCCGATAAGTATGACGTTCCTTGGGACAAGCGCCAGTACAATCCTGACGATTTCTTAGCCGGCGATGTAGTCAACCAGGCCTTATCAGCGGCTAATGTTTCACTTTACGGTTTAGTCCACAGTATCACGGTAGCTTTAGGACTATCTCCAGGCCTCGGCTTTGTCCATACGGGGCATGATAAAGCTTTCGTTTATGATATTGCTGACCTTTACAAAGCAGAATATACGATTCCCTTGGCCTTCCAGATTGCCAGTGAATATACAGCTGAGGATGATATCGGTCGCTTGATGCGGTTAAGACTCCGAGATAATTTGGTTGATGGCAAATTAATGAAGCGCATCGTAAAAGATATCCAAGTCCTGCTAGATATCTCTGAAGAAGAGGAAATCATTGCAGAAAACTTTGGCCTCTGGGATGATAAAGAAGAATTAGTGAGCTATGGGGTTAGTTACGGTGAGGAGGGAGATTGATGCCTTTCACCGTAATCACCCTCTCAAAGACTCCAGCTTCTCTAAGGGGAGACTTGACTAAATGGATGCAGGAAATTTCAACAGGGGTCTATGTGGGCAACTTTAATCGACGCATTCGTGATAAATTATGGGAAAGAGTGAAAGAAAACGTAGGCAATGGAGAAGCAACGATTTCCTATGCAGCCCAAAATGAAATTGGCTATCGTTTTGAATCCTATAATACCTCGCGTCAGATGATCGAACTAGAAGGTATCCCGCTTGTCTTGCTCCCTCAGACCGAGGACAAGGGAGCTTATATCAAACAAAGAGGCTTTAGTAATGCCAGTAAGTTTCGCAAAGCAAGGAAATTCTCACGACCAAACTCTGTCAATGTACCTAGCTATATTATCCTCGATACTGAGACAACAGGACTAGATCCTAAAAAAGATCAGATGATCGAAATAGGTGCTCTAAAGATAGAGGGGGCAGAAGAGAATGTCTTTCATTCTTTGATCGCTAATAAGAAAATCCCTGAGCAAATTCAAAAACTAACAGGGATTAGCCAGAAAGACTTAGATGAAGACGGTAAGGATGAATCGCAAGTGCTTGCAAATCTTCTTGAATTTATTGAAGGTCAAGTTATTGTCGGTTACAATATCAATTTTGATATTAGTTTTATTAATGAGCAATTGAAAAATATGGGACAGGAGAATTTATCTAATCCAATTCTTGATTTAAAAACTATTATCAAAAAGGAGAAGATGTTCCTAAAAAATTATCAATTGCAAACAGTTATAGCGAGTTACGGGATCAATAAAAAAGTCCCCCACCGAGCCTTGGAGGATGTTAGATTAATGGCTGAGCTCATTTCCAAAGTGAATAAATTTCCAGCTTACTTAAAAAAGAAAGCCCGGTAATATAGGGATCCTTTAGTCTTCTTCCCGCACATGCGGGGGTGATCCTCGCATAATCCCATTAATTTCTTTGTACGTTTCCTTCTTCCCGCACATGCGGGGGTGATCCCGCAAGAAAAGCGATTGAGCGTGTAGGCGAGGACTTCTTCCCGCACATGCGGGGGTGATCCTCAAGGAGAGCCTTGCAGGCGGTTCAGCGCCTACTTCTTCCCGCACATGCGGGGGTGATCCCACGCCAGGCGGCAATACGCCAGCTGGCAAGATCTTCTTCCCGCACATGCAGGGGTGATTCTGTGATTCGCTATTGGATCAGTCTACTATCACACCTCTTCCCGCTCACGCGGATTTTATTTTATAAATTTTTCATCTACATTTTTGAGAATCGGTGCTAAGTAAATCCTTCTTGATGTATTGCTATTGTGTTCTAAATGAATTACAATATAGACGAAGGGGCTGGTAAATATGTCAAAAAAAGCGAGTATATCAATCAGAATAGATGAAGATTTAAAGAAGAGTACCCAGGACATATTAGATGACTTAGGGCTCGACATGACTACGGCTATCACGATGTACCTAAAAAAAATAAATGCATGTCAAGGGATCCCCTTTTCTGTAAGGAGAACTAGTATACAAGAGGCCTTAGCAGAAGTTGAACTCGGAGAGGTGGAAAGTTTTGATAATGTAGAGGAGTTTAAAGAGTGGATGAAAGAACTTTAAGGATTGAATTATCAAGAAAGTTTGTACGAGCTCTTAAGAAATATAAGAAAAAACATTACAATATAAATAAGTTAGAAATGGCGATTGATGCTTTAATTATCCAAGACAAAAGTATATTACGCACCAAGTACAAAGACCATGCTCTGTCTGGAAATTGGAAAGGTGTACGTGAGCTACATATAGAAGGGGACTGGCTCCTGGTCTATCAGATAGATCATGGCAAATTAGTTCTTCTTTTGCTAGATATGGGCTCACATGACGAGTTATTTTGATGACTTCTACTTCTTCCCGCGTTAGCGGGGGTAATTTTAATCAGTTAGAGAATTAAGTTGAATATATTTTATCGGCTCTTTCCCGCCTAGGCGGATACTTTTCCTTCATTAAATGACTAATAAGATCAACTAATTCTTATCTAGAAAGGATCCAATATGTTAGCCGCCTACCCAGCCTTATTTTACTTCAGCCCAGATGAAAGCAAGATTCCTTTTTTATAGTATTTCCCGATGTCCCAAGGGCGATCACTCAGGGGAAGAATATAGTCGATGCGCTTTATATGGCCAGTGATTGTCTGGGGATCCATTTAGCAGATGCTTTAGAGCGTGGGCAAGCTTTGCCTGAGCCAAGTCCGATAACTTCCTTGTCCTTAGACGACTACCTTCCTGAGGATAAAGATTTTCATTTTGACCGGAACAAATCCTTTATCTCCATGGTCTTGGTCGATCTCGATGATTACACTAGCAATTAAATCGGCTTTTCTGACCAGAAGCGAAGAGCTTTTATTTTAAAGCAGCTGAACTTTTGATACAATAAGATTAAAATAAGTAAGTGAAGGATGATATTATGGCCGGAAAAGTACGTGCAGCTTTGACCCATGCGCAAAATACCCAGCTCCAAGAGTTAGATGTACCGTTCGCTAAGAATGACGTGAATGAAGTGATGACGACCCTGCAAAATTTTGTTGACCAGTATGAAGCTTATTTTGAAGAAGGTTCTTTGAATATTTTTGCCCTGGAAGCTTATCCTAATCGGCGGACTAAGACCGCTCAAACGGCTTTTGCCTTGGTCAATATGACAGGTAAGACCATTACCGAACTGAAGGCCAAATTGCAACTTAAAGTTTCTGACTTCAATGTGAACTTTGAGCCGATTGAATGGAAGATTGACAGCGATTTTTTAGGCAACTGGGCGAATGATATTGCCATTATGATTGTCGATGAAGTCCCTATGGAAGGCATGGCAACCAAGCCATCTTACACTTTGAATGATTTGGAGCTTGAAGTCAGTGATGTAACCGTAATGGAGTACTAGACTTGCATTTTTGATAAAAAACAGTTAAGATAAACGCATAGAACACTAGGGGAACCAAAAGGTTGAGATACGTCAGTAGACCCTTAAAACTTGATCTAGTTAAGACTAGCGTAAGGAAGTGTATAAGCAAGGCAGCTTTTTAGCTTGCCAGCTGTTTATCTTACCGAATACAAGTTTTAAGCCCGTTTGTGTGATGCAAACGGGTTTTGTTTCTTTCTTAGTAAAGAAAGGAAAATGTTAAATGGCACAACGCCAGCAATTATTAGGGATGATCGAGGCTGCTTTAATGGCTGTCTTGGCTTTTGTTTTTGCCTTGATCCCTTTAGATGTCGGGAATATCTTTGAGATTGAGCTCGGGATGATTCCCATTATGATTTTTGCCTTCCGTAGGGGGCCTAAGCTAGGAATTCTAGCGGGTTTCCTCTGGGGGATTCTCAAGCTCGTTTCAGGAGATATTGTGGTGCTTTCCTTCCTCCAAGTCTTTGTGGAATATGTTTTTGCCTTTGCGGTGACAGGTTTGGCTGGCTTCGGCGCCCAAACTATCCAACAGAAGCTTGCCCAAAAGGAGAGCCTTTATGGGACCATCGCTTGGAGTGTTGCTCTAGCAGTCTTTGTTAAGTACTTCATCCACTTCATTGCAGGGGTGGTGTATTGGTCAAGCTATGCGCCAGATGGGATGAATATTTATTGGTATTCCTTCCTGGTCAATGGCTCGAGCGCATTGGCAACATTCATTGCTGATGGGCTTATTGTTGCCCTGATCTGCCGGGCAGCGCCCCACTTGTTACGGGTTAAGGAATAAGCATGGACGGTTTCCTCGTTTCCCTTAGCCCTCAACTGGGAAGTGGGGGAAGGCTCTCCCTCTCTAGAGCCTTAACCGTCAAAAAATACGCTCGTTTCGGCTTAATTTGGCCGAGGCGAGCGTATTTTTTATTCTTTGGAAGTCCTATTTTTGATTTTGAATTTGGGTGTCTTGGGAAGAGGGAGGCGTTTCTTATTTTGTTCGTGGTGGGCGGCCTTAGCGGCTTTTTTCTTGAGTTGACGGCGGGCACGTTCTTGGCGCTGGCGGCGGATCTGTTGCTCGGCCAGACTGATAAACATGAAGCCAAAGACAATGGCGCCCGAAACCTTAAAGACAGTCATGAGGTGCTGGACGCTAGCCACGTAGTCGCCCTCAACGGCATAGCGGACGAAGAGATAGGCCGCATTCCCTGGTACTAGAGGCAGGATGGCTGGGGTGTTTAAGATAATGACCGGGATTCTCAGGCGGCGGGAGAGCTGCATGTAGAGGATCCCAATCACAATGGCAGCCATGAAGTTAGCCACAATTATTTCATTGAAGAGATACATGAAGAATTTATAGGTCATCCAACCGCTGGTACCTGTCAAACCACAATAAATCAAGGCGCGCTTGGGGACGTTTAGGATGGTTGAGAAGGCCACGGTCCCGAAGAAACTTAGGCAAGCTTGTTCAAGAATACTAAGCAACATACTTCCTCCTTCCTAGCCCAACCACTGCAGGGTAAGGGCAATACCGATACCGAGGACAATGGCAATCAGAATGGCATTCACAGCCTCCACCATGCCCGAGACTAATTGCCGGGCAAAGAGGTCACGGAGGGCTCCCGTGATGGCTAGACCGGGGAGGAGGGGCATGATGCAGCCCGTGATCATGGAGTCCAGGTGGCTGACCCAGCCTAAGCGATTGAAGGAGAGGGCGAGAACACCGATAACAGTTGAAGCAAAGAAATCACTGAGGAAGATCACCTCGAACTTCTCCTTGCATAATTCGGAGACGGAGAAGCCGATGGTTGCTATAAGGAAGGCAAGCAAGATATCCCGATAGTTGTTGTTATCCAAGAGCAACATGAAGGCCGCACTGGCAAAGCCAGCAGCGATAACTTGGATGGGAAAGCTGAAGTTCTTGGGTTCCTTGTCGACCCGCTGGAGTTCGCTTTTGAGTCCGGCTAGGTCTAACTTCCCAGCTTCATAGGCCCGGGAGAGCTCGTTGGTTTCATCAATTTTGGCTAAATTAGTAGACAGTTTGCGCACCTGGGTTATTTGGGTCTTTGACCGCTGGTTGAGGCTCATGAAGATAGCAGTATTGGTGACATAGGCTTCGGTATCGAAGCGGTGGGTGTTCTGGGCGATCCGCTGCATGGTGTCTTCCACTCGGTAAGATTCGGAGCCTGACTCCATCATAATGCGTCCCGCCAAGAGGCAAGTTGACAGCAAGAGGTGGTTCTTTTCTTCTTCAGTCATTGACATATAATTCCTCCTTTAATGGCTGGCTTATCCAGCTAAGTTAAGTAGGGAAATAATCAGTGGAATAATCAACACAGAAAAAAGCGTAGAAACAAAGACATAGCGGGTGGCCAAGGCAACGTCCCCGTCAAAGATTGTGGCATAAGCCGTTGCTGAGGAGGGACCAGGCATAGCGGCCGTGACCACCAGGACACTAATGATAATGGGATGGCTGAGGAAGGTCCCGAATAGATAATAAATGATAATGGGCAAGAGGACCATCTTAATCAGCATGAGCAAGTAGATCCGCCAATCGTTGAAGCAATCTCTGAATTTGATCTCGGTCATGGACATACCAATCACGATCATAGCCAAGGGCGTGGTCATATTCCCCACGAGGCTGAGAAAGGATTCAGCTGCCTCGGGAATCTTCCAATCAAGGATAAAGAAGGCGAGGGCGATCAAGGAAGCTGCAAAGCCGGGTGAAAGAAGGATCTTACGCAAGCTTAACTGGCCCTTTCCCTTCTGACTGTAGCGGCTCATGGCCCAGACCCCGAAGGAATAAACCAGGATATTGGAGGGAACATTCACGAGCGAGGCATAGAACATGGCCCCAGCACCGTAGAGGGCTTGGATAACCGGCAGCCCCATGAAGCCGTTGTTCTGGAAGGTCATTAAGAACTGTAGGGTACCTTCTGATTCCTTGGCCACAGGGATAAATTTAGGCACAATAAAAGAGAAGGCCATATAGAAAAGATAAATAATAAAGGCAATGGCCAAGAAGGTCAGGGCTTCACTCTTCGTCCCTAATTCCCCGGCACTATTGATGGTGGAGAGGATGAGGGCAGGTGAGGAGACATAGGTAATCATGGTTGAAAAATCATACTGGGCCGATTCGGTAAAGAGTTGCTGCTTCTGGCCCCAATAGCCCAGAAACAGGGTGGCCAGTAGGATAAGCATGGGTATAACAGCTGACAATAAAATCCCTCCATAATTTATACTTGCTCCCATTATAGCATGAAATAATAGGAGGCATCATGTGGGCTAAAGCCTCTTTCCCGCCTGCTTTGATGAGCCTAGAGGACAAGAACACAGCGCATCCGACAAGCGACTTGGCAGGGGATGCGCTGCTTATGATTAAAATCTTTTTCGATGGGACTTCTAGAAGTCTTTGGTATCTGGATCGGGAGCTTCGGTCAAGTCCTGGATCTGGTCAATCTGGCGGACTTCCTCTGGGCTCAAGTGGATATCGAAAACCTCATAGTTGGAGAGGATATGCTTAGGCGTCTTAGACCGAGGAAGGGGCAGGAAATCATGGGCCAAAGACCAGGCCAAGGCAATTTGGGCGACCGAACGCTCATGTTTGTCGGCGATGGCTTGGAGCTCTTGGTTGTCAAAGATTTGACCGCTGCCCAGGGGACTATAGGCTTCTAGGAGGATATCATGATTCCGGCAGTAGGTCACAAGCTCGTCTTGACTCAGGCCAGGGGCGAGTTTAATTTGGTTGACCATGGGCTTGATTTCAGCCGTTTGGAATAAGGGCTCGAGATGTTTCTCTAGGAAGTTAGAGACACCAATGGACTTGGCCTTACCTTCTTTGTAGAGGTCTTCCAAGGCCCGCCAAACTTCCCGGTTACGAGTCTCAAAGCCTGGCTCTTGGCGGAAGGGTTTGGGGTTAGGCCAGTGGATCAGTAAGAGGTCCACATAGTTGGTTTGTAACTTATTGAGGGATTCTTCGAAAGAAGCTAGGGTATCCTCATAAGTGCCCTTATCATTCCAGATCTTAGTAGTCAAAAAAATCTCGTCACGCGGCACATCACTGGCTTGGATGGCCTGGCCCACACCGGCTTCATTGCCATAAGTCTGGGCAGTATCAATATGGCGGTAGCCAGCGTTCAAAGCATTCTTAACCGCTTGGATCACGGGCTCACCGTCTTCCAGTTGCCAGGTACCAAAACCGATTTTAGGAATTGTGCGGCCATTTACTAATTGATAAGTTTCCATTTAGGGTCACTCCTCTGCTATCAGTATAAGCCTATCATACCAAGAAGATGGGCTGAAAGGTAGTGAAAGCCCTTCAGTTGCTAAGGAGACCAAGTGATCACTGCTGCTATCTTTTGCCTAAGCGCTAAATATTGAGTCTGCTTTCTAAATATGGGATAATGATTAGTGACGATCATTATTTCAAAGGAGGAAATAAAATGGCAAAAGTTGAAAGTTTTGAGCTCGACCACGATGCAGTCAAGGCGCCTTATGTCCGTCTAGCTGGGCGGGAAGAAGGTGCCAAGGGGGATGTCATCACGAAATTTGATATCCGCCTGACCCAACCCAACCAAGAAGCTGTTCCTACAGCAGCCTTACATACCATTGAACACATGTCAGCTGGTCTTGTCCGCGACTATGTGGACGGGGTGATCGACCTCTCGCCCATGGGCTGTCGGACAGGCTTCTACCTACTCGTTTGGGGAGAAAAGACCCCTGAAGAGATAGCAATTGCCTTCACCAAGGTCCTCAGAGATATCGTAGACTCTAGCTGGGATGATGTCCAAGGGGTCGAACGCAAGGGCTGCGGCAACTACAAGGACCACTCCTTGTTTGGGGCTCAAGAGTGGGCCAAGCATATCCTCGACCAAGGTTTCTCTAAGGATCCTTTCGAGCGCCAAGTGGTGGAAGTCGCAGAATAAGAGATCGATACTTTGAATTTTATGGTCAAAGAGCTAAATCATAAAAACAGGAAGTAGGTCCGAAGCTGCTGCTTCTTCTTATCATTTAAAAAGTCTGAAAGCTTGTGTTTGAGAGCTTTCAGACTTTTATTTTCTCTTTGAATATTTAAATGGGGAAGTGGTCGGTAAAGAAGTCGACCATGCTTTTGATAGTTTCAACGCGGACCAGGTGGCCCTCGTCTTCGGCTTGGAAGTCAATCTTTAAGTGGGGATTGGCTTGGACAAAAGTTGCCGCTTCCTGGAAGGGGATCCGGTCGTCTTGGCGGCCGTGCCAGATGAAGAGAGGCCGGTCACCCAACTGGTCGGCTTGCCTATACAGGTCATAATCTTCGAGCCAGCCGAGTAGGGTCTGGGCGTCTTTGGGGAAATAGCGACCAGCTGCACGGGCATGGCGGGCAATTCTTTGGGCATAGTGGACCGGCATGGGGCTGCCCATCAAGCAGGCCGCTGCCTGGATCTCGGGGTGCTGGCAAAGGAGGGCGCAGGTCGTGATCCCGCCCATGGACACACCGGCCACCGCAATCCGGTCATCAGCCAGCCCTAACTGCTGGAAGTGGTCGACAATAAAACCAAATTCGAAGAGATTGGCCTGGATGCTCTGCCAGAAGGTCATGGAGGGAATCTTGGAATACTTGCGGTAGCGTTCGCCATGGTTGTCAGCGTCGGGGAGGAGGGCCCGGTAACCCGCTTTGGCCAGGCGCCGGCCGGCTGTTAGATTGAGTTCCTTGCGCGACTGCCAGCCGTGGTAGTAGACCACAAGGGGCAGGCGGTCATTCTTGCGGTCTTCTTGGACGAGTTCGAGGAGAGGCACCTGGCCCAAGAGCCGGCGACGGATGCTGATCTTCATTCTTATCGCTCCTTTCTATAGATAAGCTCATTGCCATGATGGAAGTAAGGAGAATTTTATAAAAAGTAGAAAAAAATGACGAAAAGTCACAGAAAATTAACAATTAAGTTTTATACTATGGGCATACCCAAAAGGTTAGTAGAACTAACCATATTCTTCATACCTCTCCTTCTTATAAAACGAGAAGAGATGGAAAAAGTGCCGCATTTGCCGGCACTTTTTTTATTGAGTTCTTTAATAGATTGTATGAATGAGCGATGAGCATCCGTTCCGCTTTTGAAGTTGGGCTTTGAATTTAGAAGTACAAGAACGTCTTTCGCCGTCTTGTACTTTATCCGTAAGTCGCTAACACTCCAACGGCTAAAGCAGCACCGGTTCGAGCCAAGGTCTCTCACCTAGCGAGACTCAAACGGTCCGTACGGCTGACGCCTACGTTCCGTAATTCGCTTCGCTTGCTTTTCATGGCTAAGGCCCAACTTCAACGCTTCACTCCTGCTCAAAAAATAATCAGTACGATTTTTTATTACTAGTCATAAATATTAAGAGTACAGGACTTTTTACTCGATAATAATACTGTATATAAATATTGGATACTAGAAGATAATACAATCTATCTTGATTTTACCAGTGAGCTCATCTTATTGGTAAACGGAGAAGCCTTTCTTGTCGTAGAGGCTTTCTTTGTCTTCGGAGACGCTGTCTTGTCCTTTGCCGAAAGCGAGGGCGCCCTTGAAGGTCCAGTGGTCTGGGATGGCCCACTTGCTGGTGTCTTGTTGGCGTGGGTGGTGGAGGCTAGCGTCTAGTCCGAGCTCAGTCAGGGCAAGCCAGCTCAGAACAGCAGTAATGCCATGGTTTTCGCCAGAATAGCGGTCAGCGAGGGACTCATCGATGGCATACTTATCGGTCAGGCTGTAGACATGGTTGCGGTCTTCGAAGAAGAGGACAGTACCCTTAGCCTGCTGTAATTTTTCATAGCGGTCGGCATAGTCTGGGTTCAGGCGGCTGACAGCCTCCCAATAGGATTGGCTCTCGCCATCGAGAAGGACCGCCACACGTGGGGTCTGTTCGCCAAAAGCCATGGGCGCTTCATCGATGGCCGTCTTCAGGGCTTGGCTGATTTCATCATTGGACACGGCAACATCTGCACTGAGTTCACGGTGGGACCGGCGTTTGTGAAGTAAATCTTGGTAAGTCATCTTAAAACATCCTTTCTGTGTTGTGTTATGATTTACCTTTATTGTAGCAAGGGATTTTCCAAGAAGCAAAATTAAGGACTTCATATTTTTTGAAAAAAGACGACCAAGCTTGTGAGTTCTCGGCGATATTATGCTATGATGGGAAAGATTATTCCAATAATAGAATAATAGGAAGAAAGGAATCGATTATGGCAAAAGTAAAGCGACAAGCACCTGTCAAAAAGAATGCCACTTATGATTTAAGCATTGAAGACTTGACCTATGAAGGCCTAGGAGTGGCCAAGGTAGATGGCTATCCTATCTTCGTCCATGATGCCCTGCCTGGTGAAAAGTGCTCGGCTCGGATCGTCAAGGTTCTCAAGAAGTTCGCCTTCGCGATTGTTAAAGACCGCTACCAGACTTCGCCCGACCGGGTTCCCTTGCGCGACAAGGACGGCTTGCGGACGGGGACTATGCCCCTCCAACACCTGGCCTATCCCGCCCAGCTTGCCTTCAAGCGCCAGCAGGTCATCAATTCCCTCCATAAATTCGGCCTCGACCAAGGCATAGAGGTCAAAGAAACCATCGGCATGGAAGAGCCCTGGGCCTACCGCAACAAGGCCCAAGTGCCGGTCGCAGGAGAGCCGGGCCAGCTCTATACCGGCTTCTATAAGCGCCGGTCCCATGATATTGTGCCCATTAAGGATTATCAGATCCAGCTCAAGAACATCGACGAGACCCTGCAGACCGTTATCCAGATCCTCAACCGTTATCAAATCACCGCCTATGACGAAAAGGTCCACCGCGGCCTCCTCCGCTTCCTGGGGGTCCGCCAGGGCGAGCATACGGGTGAAATCATGGTCATCCTCGTTCTCAATGGTAAGTCACTCCCCCATGAAGTAGAGATTATCCAAGCTATCCGCCGGGAAGTCCCAGGCCTGGTCAGTCTGGTCATCAATATCAATGAAGAGCGGACCAATGTTATCATGGGTAAGGAGACTCGGGTCCTCTACGGTGACGACCGCTACCACGATCAGATCTTGGGCCTGGACTTTGCGATTTCCAGTCAGAGCTTCTTCCAAGTCAACACCAGCCAGGCTGAGAAACTCTACCAGGCCGCCCTCGAAGCTGCCAATCTCCAGGGGAATGAACAAGTTATGGACGCCTATTGCGGGATTGGGTCTATCTCCCTCTGCCTGGCCCAAGAAGCCAAGCATGTCTATGGGGTTGAAATTGTCGAAGATGCGATCGACATGGCCCGGGAAAACGCAGCCGCCAATGGCCTCAATAATACCAGCTTCCAAGCCGGGGATGCGGGTGAGGTCATGCCAGATTGGGTCATGGCAGGGATTCCTTGTGATGTCCTGGTCGTTGACCCCCCACGCAAGGGTCTGAGCGAGACCTTTATTGAAGCCTCCCTTGAACTCGATGCAGACCGGATTGTTTACGTCTCCTGCAACCCGGCTAGCCTGGCCCGGGACTTGGATAAGTACACAGCAGCAGGCTATCAGATCCAGTCCGTCCAACCCGTCGACCTCTTCCCGCAGACGACACATGTCGAATGCGTGGTATTGCTTGAGGCTGTTCGAACGAAGTGAGTTACAGCGTCAGTTCTGTAGCGATAGCGTAGGTGATTGAAAAAGAGGAGCTATAAATCGCATAAAAGCGAGTTTCTCAAGAAGTTATGACTTCTTGAGAAACTTGCTTTTTGTTTTTAGAGGAGAAAATGAGGGGAATCTGATAGAATGAGGGTGTACGTATGGGGAAACTGGTCGGCTATTCTGGGAAGAATGTACAAACTAGACATCAATAAAATTGCCACTTTTTGCGTAAGTTGAAAGCGAAATTTAACCTAGTTATAAATCAGAGGAGGAGTGATTATGGCAAAAAAGAAGATTGCAATAGCAGCTAATCTTTTGTTGCTTATATGGTTTTCACTGGATATGTTTGGCGTGAAAATTGGTGACAAGTATTTAGTTGAGGGTGCTTTGAAGGAAGATGGCATGTTTATGATCATTTCGATCATTGTATTCCTTATATTCTTATACACTGATAAAATAGGCAAAACTATCCAATTAGGCTGGTTTCTACTACAATTCCTTGCCCACGAATGGTATACGATTTTCGGAAAGGGTCTGATGGGTAGCGTTGAAGGTAAGGTTGCTTATTTTGAAGACTGTATCCAATTCATCAACATACCAGGAAGGTATGTGCCAGATTTATGGCATATTGTTTTGCATGTTTTAATTATTATCGCCTTCTTCGCTACACTCAGAATGCCTAATGAACATCAAGAAGTAAGTTCGAAATGATCATGAGAATATGGTAGTTCTAAAAGTCGAAATCGAGATGGCTATGAGAAATAGTCTGGTTGAGTTTATTACTTAGAGCTCCGTGTCCATGAAAGGAGAATTTAGATTTGGAACAATTACCCATTCTACTTTATGAAACTGCAAAGGAAAACGTCTATGTGGATGTATACGTTAAAGATGAGACCTTTTGGATGAGCCAGAAGATGATGGCCGACTTATTTGAAGTCGGAGTACCTGCGATTTCAAAGCATCTTCAAAATATTTACACCGAAGAAGAGTTAGATTTAAGTTCAACTGTTTCCAAAATGGAAATAGTTCGTTTGGAAGGTCAGCGGCAAGTGAAGCGAACTGTTGATTTTTATAACTTAGATGCTATTATCGCTGTTGGTTACCGAGTGAATTCCAAGCAGGCAACCCGCTTTCGTCAGTGGGCGACCAAAACTTTGAAAGAATATATCACTAAGGGCTTTGTCTTGAACGATGAATTTCTAAAGAACGGACAAGCTTTTGGTCAAGATTATTTTGATGAACTCCTAGAGCGAATTCGAGAAATTCGAGCCAGTGAGAGAAGAGCCTATCAGAAGATAACGGATGTCTTCCAGCAATGCTCCTACGACTATGATAAAAACTCTGACATCACCAGACGATTCTATGCCTTTGTTCAGAATAAATTACATTATGCGATTACAGGTTCGACGGCTGCAGAAATTATTTATAATAGAGCGGATGCAGATAAGAAATATATGGGACTTACGACTTGGAAAAATTCTCCTGATGGTAAAATTCTGAAGAGTGATACTCAGATTGCTAAAAATTATCTATCTGAAGATGAAATAAAGAAATTGAATCGGCTAGTCACAATGTTTATTGATTATGCAGAGTTGATGGCAGAGGATAATATCTTGATGAGCATGCAAGATTGGGCGGACCAAACAGATATTTTTTTGAAGATGAACCGCAGAGGGACGCTGGACCACAAGGGAAGAGTTAGCCGAAAGCAAGCTCTCGAAAAGTCATCTCAAGAGTACGAGAAGTTTAGAGTTGTTCAAGATAGGCATTATTTATCCGATTTCGACAAATTACAAGAAGAAGTTAGCAAGTATGAGAGATAGGGGGAGTTAGCCTAATTATCTCTAGAGATGGCAAAGACACAATAAAGGTTGATATTACAAGCTTTATACAGGCTGAATTTAGCCTAAAAATTGCATGTTGAGTGCGTAGTATTGATTGAAAAATAGGGGATATAAACAGCATAATAGCGGGGTTCTTGCGAAGTTTCGATTTCTTGGGAACCTCGCTTTTGGGTTTTTAGAGGAGAAAATGGGTCGAATCTGTTAGAATGAGGGTGTGGGGGATATTTTTTATGTTAATTTTAACTCAAGTATTGGGCACGAACAGAGAAATAGTCGTCCAGCCATTGTATTAAGTCACGATCTCATCTTCCAAACGAGTCGGATAGCGATCCTTGCACCAATCTCAACAACTAAAAGAAATTATCCAGCCTATTATGAGCTTCAAGAGACTGATCAGATAAAGGGGAAAGTGCTTTTGGATCAAACAAAGGCTCTTGATCTTTATCATCGGCAAGTCAGCCGAGAAAATTTCATTGAACGAGCTAAGCCGAATGAATTTAAACGCCTGATTCACCGCTATAAATTGTTATTCGATCTGGTGGATGATTATCAATAGGCGATTAAGAAGAAGGCTGAGATTTGTAACTCCCAAATCCAACGTCTACGGTCTAGCCTATTTGCTTATATGCTAAGCTATTAACTCATTAAAAAATTTAATCAAAGTAGAGAAGGTGAAGACATGTCTTTAGGAACGGAAGGTGTTTTTAGAAATATCTAGAAATTCCTCGACCAGCACGGCGGAGACTTCGATAGTATTGATGAGGTCATGGACCATGCCATTGCCTTGCATAATGAGGGCTTGCTGGTTTTTGATGATGAGGATGACGCCAGTCGGGCGCCGGACTTGTTTGAGGCAGCCATGTAAATGGCGGATAAGGACCAGCGCTCGGCCTTGCTAGAAGAAGTTCAGGACCTCGATTCAGATAACTTGGCTATTTACTTTGTCTGGGCGCTCGACCAATTCCATGGGCAAGAAACGGTAGCGATGATTCGAGACGAGGCCGATGCTTACTTCAAGGCCCAACGCCAGGAAATTAAAGAATCCGGTGGAGAATAAATTCAATGCGGAAGCTTGTCATTGAGGGGAGACGCGCTGTGACTTCTTTTAAATTAACGGTACAGAAATTCTTTGTTCAAGATGGGAGTATCGATAGTTATGCCTTCCTGCTCGGCTTAGTTCTTTTACTGACCTTTGCCTTCATGCGCTTGCCACTCGGCCTTAGCCAATTGGCCTGTGCCCTGCTGGCTTCGAATGTCTTTCGCTACATCACGACGGATGCGCTCTTTCATGAGGAATTCTTGAGGCTAGAAGGGTGGCAAGAAGTCTTAGCCTATGCCCTGGCAAAGAATTCATTCACCCTACTCTTTGAAGCGGGCGTCTTAGCATTAGTCTTTTTGTTGGTTAATGTATTAAAGATTTTTCTTTTGAGCCAGAAAGTACGCTAGCTATGAGACAAATTCTGGGGCACTTGTTCCTGGTTCTGGGGACAGAGAATTTGATCTTACTTGTCAATCATCGCTCGGTTCCCTCCTATCAGAAGGGGATCAGAAGAGATGGGGCTAAGGATATTGCTGTGGGTCTTGTCAATGCTAAGAGTATGTTCCCTTCCATTGTTGCTAATGGGATGATTGCGGCTCTTCTCTTTTATTATGTGCAAGAAGATTTCCCTATCACTGTTGCAGGGCTTTATTATTTGCTTTGCTTACTCATCTTCGTTAGGTTGCGAACTAAGTTTTAAAACGAAATAGGTAAAAAGGCTTTGACAGGACAATAAAAGTTGCTGTCAAAGCCTTTTTGCTGAGTGATCAGTGCTCAATTGGCTGGAGGCTAGTCCTGCTTTCTTTCAATGATAACTGACGAATAAAGTCTAGAAAAGCTTGAAGAACGGGATTGGGATAGGGATCTGACCGATAGATGAGGCTGACTTGGCGGAAGGCCTTCTGGGGCATGATGGGGAGATAGGCCAGATTATCTGGAGCATTGGGCAAGGAAATGCTGGTGATTAATGAGGCATAGCGTCCTGTCTGGGTGAGGCGCAAGATGGAGCCTGCATCATCCACATTGATTTTGTGTGTGATGCGGAGGCCGAGTTCAGCGAGGAACTGATCACTTTCTTGCCTGAAAGCATAGTGCTTATGGAGTCCAATGAAATCTAAGGGCTCTAGATCTGCTAGTAAGATATGGTCTTGCTTTAAGAGCGGATGGTCAAGGGAGAGGGCTAGGTAAAGTTTATCATCGACTAGCACTTGCTTTTGAAGGCCGGGTGCTTGCATATGGCTTGATGTGACCGTCAGATCGAGTTGGTAATTTTGGATTTGTTTGATCGCTTCTTCATGGCTGAGGTCATATTGGTTGAGGCTAAGACCGGGGTATTTTTCTAGGAATCGCTGGATTAAGTCAGGAAAGACGTGGGGCATGGTGATGGCGAGGGAGAGCTGGCCTTTTTCAAGCGATCGTTGGTTTCGGACCAGGTCTTGGCCAATTTGGAGCTGTTTATGAGCGCTTTGGCAATAGTTTTGATAGGTCTTGCCTTGGTCAGTCAGGAAGATGCGCCGGCCTTGGCGGTAGAAGAGTGGGACCTGGAGCTGGTCTTCTAGGTCACTGATGGCTTGGCTGACGGCGGGTTGGCTGACTTTAAGGGCCTTGGCTGCCTGGGTCATGTTTTCGTATTTAGCCACTTCGAGGAAGTAAAGGAGCTTGTGGGGGAAAATAAGATCGCCTCCTGATAAGATAAGCTTATTAAGTGATTATTTATTCATAGTATTTATGATCTATTATATCACTTATACTAAAGATAAGTAATCTAAAGGAGTGATGATTTTGTCAGAAAAAGTAGCACTAATCACCGGAGGAACTAGCGGTATTGGTTTGGCAACAGCCAAGAAGGTTACCGCCTGGTCCTAGCCAGTGTGGACAAAGAAGAGCAAGTCGAAGAAGCTTTAGAAGCCTTGGGGCATTCGGAAGCCATCCGTCATGTAGCCTGCGACGTGTCTGACCCTGCCCAGTGTCAAGAAGCGGTGGCTACAGCCCTGGAAGCCTTTGGACAATTGGATATCCTTGTTAATGTGGCTGGGATTACGGGCGAACGTGGCGACTTCTTAGACTATGACTTGTCAGCTATCAAGCAAATTATTGACATTAATTTGATGGGGACCATTAACTTCTGCCAGGCAGCGGGCCAAAAGATGAAGGAAGCTGGTCAAGGTTGCATTATCAACGTTGGTTCCATCTGTTCCTTCTTAGCCAACGGGGAAAACATTGGTTACCACGCTAGTAAGGGTGGGGTGAAGATGGCCACTCAGGCGATTGCACGGGAACTCGGCCCCCATGGTGTTCGTGTCTTAATGGTCTCACCGGGTTGGGTCAATACCTCCATGATGCGTGGGGACCTGAAGGACTTTGGCGACAGCCTTCATATGAAAGAACGGGTCATCGAGCCTGAGGAAGTGGCCAATGCCATCTACCTCCTGACCCTGCCAGAAGCTAGCGCCATCAATGGCACGAATGTAATGGTTGAAGACGGCTATACATCCTTTAAGGGGATTTTCTAGATCTTTTTCCGGCCAAAGACAAGCTCCAGAGATGGGGCTTTTTCTATTTTGTAATCTTAGGCTAGTTGCTATAATGGACTTATGATAGGAGGCTAACTGGAAGTCGATGTGTTTTAATGGGAGTTTCATAAGGAAAAAGGAGCTTGTCAAAGCTTTTTGACAAGGAAACTGCTTGATGTCAAAGAGCTTGGATGGTATTTTTAGCTGTTATTATTTAAAGTTGGAAGTGAAGAAGGGAGGCAAAAATGACTATAGGAGAACTGCTTAGGGAGGCTCGCTTGCAGTCGGGCATGACCCAAGAGGGAGTTGCAGAAGCGATTGGCGTCTCAAGACAATCAGTTTCAAATTGGGAAAATGATAAAACTTATCCTGATGTGATTAACATCATTCGATTGAGTGACCTTTACCAAGTGAGTTTAGATGTTTTACTGAAGGGGAGTGAAGATTATATGGGGCATTTAGATGAGAGTACCGATATTGTGAAGAGTAACCGGAACTTAATTCGAACGATTGTCTTTGGTGTCTTGTTGATTGTGTTGATTTTATTCATCAGTCCTTGGCTAGCTTTGCAGTTTGTCCTGTCATCAATTTTCATCATTACATTGGCCTTGGTTGGGATAGTTTATTTTGAAATTATTAGTCGCTTTTAGAGGAGGGATAGCAATGACTACTTATCCGGTTATAATGGCTATAGCTGGGGCTGTTGCCATTATGGGAAGCGTCTTTCTAAGCTACAATTTATATCAGATGATTGCTATGGATGCGGAAGCTAGAGGGATGCCTCGCCCGCGTTTATGGGCTTTTATGAGCCTGCCTAATGGTAATGGGGCAGGGGCTTTGCCTGTTTACTTAGTCGTTCGTCGGAAACACACCCGTCGGCCCTTTAATCATAAGGAGCAGGAGGCTTATAAAGGCTATAAGAAAAAAGCTAAATTGTCACTCCTGATTTTATTGATAGGTATGTTTCCACTAATTTTTGCGGTTATTCACTATCTTGCTTTGAGCTAAAGACTTTGGAAATTTCTCGACCTTATAAGGGAACTTCTCCTTAATCTGGAAGTTCCCTTTCATATTCTGTTGTTGATTTTGCTTATGCAGATTTTCTAGAGCGGCTGGGATTTTATCCCAGGCGCTTTTTTGTTTTCTTGACTATTTGGTAAGAGTGATCGAACTGAGAGCAATTGCTTGCCCATGGACTACTGTAAATAACAGTAAAATTTACGGGTCAGGAGCTTAAATCGACGATTCAGGTAAGATTCGTCTAATGGAAGCCTTTTAATGCTATACTTCATTTATCAGCTTATTTAGCGGTTCTAGCACTGCGGTCCAAGTCTAATCCCTCATATAAAAATGAGTATTCTATTAAAATATGCTAAAATAATAGCTATTGAAAACGAATGAAAGAAATGAGGAAATGAAATGGTTGGGCTTGGGACTTTAATTAATTGTGTCGGAATTCTACTGGGGGGCCTGGTGGGCAGCTTGGTGGGAAATTTGTTTAAGGCTAAGCAGCAGGAGGCCCTCCAGAAGGCTTGTGGGGTGAGCGTGATCTTTATCGCCATTGCCGGGGCAATGGATGGGATGTTGACCCTTCAAGGGGATAATATCGTCAGCGGCCGGTCCATGCTGGTGGTCCTCTGCCTGGCTCTCGGCAGCCTGATCGGAGAAGTGCTGGGGATTGACCGTGCTTTTGAGAGCTTGGGTCACTTCCTCCACCAGAAGTCAGGGAATGGGAGGGATCCACTCTTTGTGGAAGCTTTTATTACGGCTTCGCTGACAGTTTCTATTGGGGCCATGGCCATTGTTGGGGCGATCCAGGACGGCTTGTTGGGCGACTATACCATGCTGGCTGTGAAGTCGGTCTTGGATGCTATTATCATTACAGTCCTAACTTCAGCCATGGGCAAGGGAGCCATCTTCTCTGTCATTCCGGTCTTTATCCTGGAGGGTGGGGTGACCCTGCTGGCCCGCTTACTGGCCTCCATTATGACTGACCTGGCCCTGGACTATCTCTCCTTAGTGGGGTCCATCCTCATCTTCTGTATTGGGATTAACCTGCTCTGGGACAAAAAATTGAATGTCGCTAACATGCTGCCCACTGTCTTTCTAGCGGTTCTGGCTGCCTTCCTGCCGGTCTCATTCTAATCGCTAAGCTGGCAATATTACTAGTGCAAAAGAAAAGGAGTCTACTCATGAAAAAATTCAACCAATGGGCATTGGTCCTCTCGACGGGCCTAGTCCTTGCAGCCTGCCAAAATAACACAAACCAGTCGAATAATGACCAAACTTCCTTAGAGCCGGCTTCGGAGAAAGTTTCTTCGAGTCAATCAGGATCAAGCAGCCAGAAAGCTTCCAAGGGGTCTTCTGGTCAAAAGACGAGCTCTAAGACAAAAGAAGAGCCGGTTAAGCCAGAAGTCGACAACATGGCCGTTTATGGTCCTACCCTCGAGGAACTGGCCCAGGCCGAAGAGAACCGTCCCGATTATTTCGTCTTCTATGATATCGATGGCAACGGGGTGGATGAGTTGCTGACGGCTACGGACTACGATGGCAAGCTTCACTATAGCGATCTCTACTACTTAAAGGGTGGCCAAGAACCGACACTCCTGGCGAGAAATTATGCAGCCAGTGCCGGTGGTCTGCGCCAAGCTAGCGATATCTTCCAAGACGGCACGGTTCTGGATTCCTACCACTACTCTACAGCTGGGGAGGGCGAAGCTCGAATTCTCCGTATCAATCCTGAGACCCAGACGGAAGAAGTGGTCGAAGAGGGAAGCTATTCAGTGGGCAACATCAGCACTCTGGATGATTTTACCGCCGGCCGGACGCCTATCGATTATGACCAATTGGACTGGCAGCGGATCGACCAAGTCTTTGTTGATCAAGCAGAAGAAGAAACTGCTCAGCCGACCAGCTTTGACCTATCCGCCATCCTGGAAGGAGATTATTCCAGCCTGGCTGGCACCTGGCAGGATGGGAATGGCACGCCTCCTATTACCTTTGACGCAGAAGGAATTGTTTCTGATGAAATTAAAATCTTTAATAGTGAGGGCATGCCTGATGGGACAATCCGTTTAGCTATCGGTCCTAAGTATGAGATGCGAGGCGGCGGTTTCCTTCTCATCGTCATCCCAGCGGGCCAGACCCCTAACGGCCAGTCCAAGTTCCCCGATGCTTATGATGGTTCCGATATGAGCCAGGACCGCTTGTGGGCGGGCCAGAGCCTAGACTTTAGGGACCCAAATGCCTTCTTTTATAAAATAAATTAATTAAGTGCATTATTTAGATTTATCTAACTTTTCTTGGTAAAATAGTGTTGGAAAGTAGGGACGCAGTTTTTGAGATCATCGTTGCTGCCACTGTTTATTTATTGTGCCTTGAAAGGATGATTTTCTATGCGCTTAGGGAAGGTTTTGAAACGGATTGCTAATGATGAACACTATACAGTCGAGAAGGACACCGGCCTAATCCATGGCAGGGTCAATGGCTACACGCTCTTAGTGGATATGATGCACTTTGGCCAGCAGTATGATATTATTTTTCACTTGACCAAGGATGGCCAGGCACCTGACCGCCAGGAGTTGCTCCTCCACCTGCCCAAACACAAAAACTTGCAGAATGTCAGAGTAGAGGGCAATAAGGTCACTTACCAGGCGAGAACAGCTATGCTGGTTCAATCGACAGTGGATAGCTTGTTTGAGATGGTCGACCTGATTACCCGATCCTTAGAAGAATTGGGCTATGAAGAAGCGGCCTAGTCAATCAATTAAGTCTAATCAAACAAAAAAGGAAATCATTAGCTGTTCTTGGCACGCAATGATTTCCTTTTTTCTATTCTGATGAGTAATTCAAGCTGCTAGCAAGAAAATCAGCTTAAGCCTTCACAACTTCCTGGTAGAGCTTGTCGTAACGCCCACTGATCTTGTCCCAGGAGAAGTCCTGGGAGTGGGCCAGGGCGCGTTGGCAGAAGCCTGGATAGTCCGCGAGAATGGCTTGGACATGGTGGACAAAGTCATCTGGCCGGTCAGGGTCCAGGCTGGCGCCGACTTCGTAATTGGGATAGTAGCTGTCGAAGCCTTCGCCCTGGGTATAAATGACGGGGAGGCCCTGGCTCATAGCTTCCACATAGACTAAGCCGAAAGTTTCCCGTGAGGAGACTAGGGCGAAGATATCCATCTGCCGGTAGAGGTCCCGCATGCCATCGTGGTCTTTGGGGCCGTAGTAGGTCACCAGGGGCTGGTCTTTGACTTGGGCCAGGATGCTTTCATCCCAGGCAGGCCCGATGAGGTGGAGTTCGGCCGCTTGGACATGTTGGTTATAGTAGTCCACCAGGCTGATGAGCTTGGGGATCTGTTTTTCTTTTAAGAGTTTGGCCGTACAGACAAAGCGTAGGGGATGGTGGAGTTCAGCTTGCTTAGCGTCATAGCGGTTGGTGTGCCAGTAGTCGTCGATGCCATTGGCGATGACTTGGGTCTTGGCTTCCAGGTCCGCTCGCATAGAGTCTGGAATATACTTGGCGAAGACTTCCCGCCTGGAGTTCTCAGAGATAAAGACCACTTGATCAGCGTCAGCGAGGACCTTGAGGCCGAGCCGGCGGAGCCAGGGCATCTTCTGGAAGAAGGTCCGGATATCGGCACTGCGGACCGCCACGACATAAGGAATGCCATGGGTCAAGTAGACTTTGTGGGCCAGCCAACCATTGGAGAAGAGGGAGTGGGCGTGGACCAGGTCGAATTGGTCGAAGGTATAGCGCTGTTTGAGGTCCTGCCAGATCTTATAGTGCTTGAGGTGGAAGACATAGCGGTCCGCTTGGCGGAAGGCTTCTACAATCTGACAGTAGTCCCCCTTAGCGGCCAGGCGGTCTTTGGGAAATTCTTTGGCAATGGGGACATAGACGTCGAGGGCCATTCCCGCGGCAACTTGCCGGTCATAGAGGTTCTGGTAGAGAGGGGTGGTGGAATAATAAGAATTAATATGGAGGATGTGCACAAGCGTCGTCCTTTCTGTTAAAATAAGCAATTCCCTATTATTATAGCAAAAAGAACAAAAGCCTAACAGAAGATAAAAAAACTTATAAAATTGCTTTTTTTCTAGGGGAGGGGGCTTAATTACTAGGGCATTATGCTATAATTAGCCTTATATGAAGTAAACGAACTGGAAGAGGAGAGCGAATCATATGAAAATTACAGTTGTCGGTGTTGGCTATGTGGGCTTAGCGAATGCCATCTTGCTTGCGCAAAACCACCAAGTGACAGCACTGGATATCAATGAAAATGTGGTCAATATTATCAATTCGGGCCAACCGCATATCAAAGATCCTGAAATGGAAGACTATATGGCTAATAAAGACCTGGATCTGACAGCAACTACCGATTCGGACCTGGCCTATGCAGAGCCAGACCTCATCATTATTGCAGCACCAACCAATTATGATGAAGTGACCAATTCCTTCGATACATCAGCTGTTGAAGCCGTTCTCGACGATATCTTAGCCCATGATACTGACTGCCCAATTGTCATTAAGTCAACGATACCGGTTGGTTACACAGAGTACATCCGCGAAGAAAAGAATTGCGACCGGATTATCTTCTCACCTGAATTCCTGCGTGAAGGCAAGGCCCTCTATGATAACCTCTACCCTTCCCGGATTATTGTCGGAGATGACGGTCAAGCAGGTCATCTCTTTGCTGAGCTCTTAATTGAAGGGGCAGAAAAGGAAGACATTTCTGTCCGTTTTATGGCGCCAACCGAGGCTGAAGCGGTCAAACTCTTTGCTAATACTTACCTGGCCCTCCGCGTTTCCTTCTTTAATGAATTGGATACCTATGCGGAAGTGCGAGGCTTGGATTCCAAGTCCATTATTGAGGGGATTGGCTTAGACCCACGGATTGGCCTCCACTACAACAACCCTTCCTTTGGCTATGGGGGTTACTGCCTGCCTAAGGATACCAAGCAGATGTTGGCCAACTTCGAAGATATTCCCAACAATATTATCCGGGCAATTGTTGATGCCAATGACACCCGCAAGCAATTTATTGCGGATTCTGTCCTACGTCGCCATCCCGAAACGGTTGGGGTTTACCGCTTGACTATGAAGCAAGACTCTGACAATTTCCGCCAATCAGCCATCCAAGATGTCATGAAAAAATTACGCGGGGAAGGGGTCGAAGTGATTGTCTACGAACCGAGTCTTGAGGGTGAGGACTTCCAAGGTTACCGCTTAGAAAATGACCTTCAAGCCTTCAAAGACCAATGCGACCTGATCATCTCCAACCGTCGCGCCAAAGACTTAGAAGATGTGACAGACAAGGTCTATACCCGCGATATCTATAACGAAAATTAAACAGCCCACACCACTTCCAAGTCAAGCGCTCTTTGCTTGGCTGGAAGTCTTTGTGTGCTTAGAAGAGAAATGAGGAAATTTGGCATGCCAAAAGATCCAGGCAAAGTCCGTCGCGTTCTCCACTTGATGAGTGGTTATGGTGGTGGCATTTCATCATTTATAAAGAATAAGGCTGAGGAAATGCCCCACTATGGGATTGCCTTTGATGTGACGACCTATGACGAGTGTCCGACTGACTTCTGTGAAGCTATTGAGGCCACGGGAGGCAAGCTTTATCCGCTCAGAAATCCGAAGAAAGAAGGCTTCAAAGCTTTTGAAGAGAGCTTAAACCAAGCCCTCGACCATAACGACTATGATGCTTTCTATTGCCATATCAATGGTTACCGGGCCCTTCCTTATTACTATCTCTGCCGGCGTCACAGCCAGGCACCTTTCTATATTCATGCCCATAATTCAAATGATAACCAGGGAGCAAGTCTGATGAACCGCGCCCAAGTCCTGCTTTCACAACGATTGAATCGTTATTTATCGGCTTGTCCGCTCGGTTGTGGTAAGCGGGCGATCTGGGCGATCTTTGGGTCTGCTATTGATCTTGGTGAGATGATGATCATTCCTAATAGTATTCATACAGACCTCTATCTGCGCCCCAATGCTTGGATTGAAGACCAGAAGAAGCAATTAAGGAAAGCCCATGCTTATGGTGAGGACACCCTCTTGATTGGACATATTGGCCGCTTAACAGCGGTTAAGAACCATGAACAAAGTCTTGCTATTGCCCAGGCCATTAAGGACCAAGGACTAGACGCCAAGCTCTTAATTATTGGTGCTGGTGAGCGTGACCAAGAGCTCAAAGCGGCCGTTCGTGCTCAAGCTTTAGAGGATGTTGTGGATTTCACTGGTCGAATCAACCCGATATCCGCCTTTTATCCGCTCTTAGATGCGGTGGTCTTGCCTTCCTATTCTGAAGGCTTACCGACAGTGGTCGTTGAAGCCCAAGCCTTGGGTATCCCTGTCGTGATGTCTAATCGGGTGACGGATGAGGTAGACTTGGACTTGGGTTTAGTCGAGGCCTTGTCCCTTGAAGCTGGGCCAGCAGAATGGCTCCACGCGCTTTGCCGCTTGGCTGCCAAAGACCGACCAGACTTGAGCCAGCGTGAACAAGCTATACAAGCCAAGGCCTTCAGTAATGAAGCTTCTGCCCAGCTCTTTGTTGAATTTTTAGAGGGTGAGCGTCAGCATTTTAACTTTGAAGGGGGGCAGTCCAGTGGCCATCTATAGTCTCATCTTACTTGCAAGTGTCTTCTTAGGGACAGAATTACTGGCTATTCCAACGCCTTTTGCCCAGATGACGCTCTACCGGGTCTTAGCGCTGGGAGTTGTCCCGCTAATCGCTTATCGTTGCTTGCTGAAGGGACCGAGTCTGCAGCTTAAGCGGCCAGGTTATGGGCTCTTCATGATTGGGGCCTATGTCTTCTGGTGGCTCTGGGCCCTGATTTCTGTGCTTTGGGCTCGGGCGCTTGGCCCCTGGGCACAGGCTATCTTCCTTTTAACGATTGGCATTTCCAGCGTGGTCGCCCTGTATTTATGGACCGATAGCCTCCGCCAGTGGAAGCGATTGGTTCAGACGGCCTGGTGGATGATGTCCGCTCTCTTGGTTTGGGGCTATTTTGAAATTATCACGAATATTTATTTCTTTGCGGATATGGCCAAGCTGGATAAGTATGGGACCTTCGCTAGTCAACCCCTGACTCGGTTACCGATTACACATTTTGAGAACCAGAATGACTATGCCACCATGCTCTTGGCCTATCTAGCGGTCAGTGCGATTCTGATGGTCTTATCGCGTGTCAGTTGGCAAAAATTCGTCTATCTAGGCGCTATGGTCTTGGCTGAATACCTCATCTTCAGATCTGGCTCGCGGATGAGTTTGTTGTGCTCCTTACTTTATTTTGTTGTGCTCTTTATCCTGCAGTTCAAGTGGGATTTGAAGCGGCGTTATTATGTGATCGGCTTATTGCTGGCTATCGGCGGGGGGCTTGCCCTTTACTTGGGTTTTCCTCCTATCCGAGAAGCTTTGAATGCCTTGATTTATACAGGCAGGGAAGGTTATATCTCAGGCGATACTGGCCGGGTCAACCTCTGGCGGAATGGCTTAGTTTTCCTGGGAACGACCCTGGGCCTAGGCGTAGGTGCCGGAAATATTGAAAGCTGGATGGCTGACTTCCCTTTACTTCCTACCAAGGGCATTGTCAATATGCACAATTGGTGGTTGGAAATTATGGTGGGCTATGGGCTTTTAGTCTTTATCGCCTATGTTGTGGCCTATGCCTTAATGATCTACCAGCTCAACCGGATCCGCTTGGTTCAGGATCCCAAGTGGCGGCAAGTCAGCAACCAAGTCATCGCTTTCCTTATCATATTTATTCCAGCGAGTGTGACGAGCGCTAATAACATGTATATTGAGTGGCACTGGGTATTCTTTGGCTTACTGATTAGCTACCTAGCCTTAGCCGAGAAGTCCCTAACAATTACAGAGAAAGAACGAGGTAGGATTTATGAGCTTAGCAACAATCATTAGTGAATTGTGGCGTTTTTGTAAGGAAAATCTATTGAAAATTGTAGTAGGAGCAGCTGTTCTGACGGCCTTACTCTTCGGCTTGCGCATGGTGCTGACCGACCATCCAGATGAAGCACTGACGTCTTCTGCAGACCAGACTGTTCAGGTGAATGAGGCGACGCTAGAAGCCTCGAAGGAACGCCTCAAGACGGTCTATGGCCAAGAACCTGCAGAGTTTCAGTTCAGCGCCTTGGTTGAAGATGGGAATGTCTTCAGCAACTCTTTCCTCATTGATGAATACTTGGCCCGTCCTGATATGGTCAAGGAAGCCGAGGAGAAGAGTGGGGTGGAATTTGCGGATAGCTTAGAAGCCGAACAAAACTTAGGCTTATACAAGAATGGCGACTTCCGCGGAGGCCTAGCAGCGGTTCGTGACACCTCCAGCGGGGTAATCACTCTCCGCGTTCTCTTAGGGAAGACCCCTGAAGAGAATAAGAAGATCGCCCAAGCCTACTATGATATTCTCCAAGAGCCCTTGCCCTTTACCCGGGACCTTAATCTGATTATGTTGGGGCGGCCTGAAATTGGTGAACGCTTGGACCTGTCCCAGTATGAAATGGTGGCAAGCCCTAATACCATTGCAAGTATTGTGGGGAGCAACTCTCTCCCTGTCTGGCTCTTAGGACTAGCGGCGTATATTGTGGCTCTCCTTATTACAGCCTTTCTCCTCTTTGTTTGGCGACTCTTCAATGGCAAGATCCGCTATGCTTTTGAATATGTATGGAGCTTCGAGGATGAACACTTATTGGCTAAGTCATTGGATGAAGGCGTTCAGCACTTTATCAGTCAACCCTACGGCAAGGAACGCCTGCTTTTAGCTGAACAAGAAGGCTTGCCCCTTCCGGTAGCTAGCAAGCAGACTTTGGAGGGCTTTAGCGGCCAGGCGGATGAGATTGTGATCCTCCTAGCAGCGGGCCAGAGCCATAAGCAATGGTACCAGGCCCAATACCGCTTAGCTAAGCTTTACCATGTGCCGATTAAGATTGTCCACTTGACCCAAGCTTAAGGAGGAAATCATGCAAGACGACTTGGTTTCGATTATTACACCAGTTTACCAGGCAGAGAAGTATTTGGCGCATACCATTGAGAGCGTCCAGGCCCAGGACTATAAGAACTGGGAGATGCTCTTGGTGGATGATTGCAGTCCTGACCAGAGCGCACAGATCATCAAGGCCTATCAGGCGGAGGATGCGCGCATTAAGTATTTGAAATTAGATACAAACAGCGGGGCGGCTGTTGCCCGCAACCGCGGCTTAGAAGTTGCTCAAGGACGCTATATCGCCTTCGTAGATAGCGATGATTATTGGACCAGCGATAAATTAGCCAAGCAGTTAGCTTTTATGAAAGCGGAGGCTTATGGCTTTACTTATACGAATTTTGCCCAAGTGGATGAGGAGGGGCAGGTCCTTAAAGATAGGGCAGATTTGCCCCAGCACTTGGACTATGACGGGCTATTGAAGAACACGGCCATTGCTTGTTCCACGGTGATGATTGACCGTCACTTAGTCGGTGACTTCCGCATGCCCTTGGTGCGCAAGGGACAGGATACGGCAACTTGGTTGATGTTGATGCGCGAGCGGGACTGCCAGGCCTACCTCTTAGATGAAGTCCTCAACCACTACCGGCAAGTGCCTGGTTCCATATCCAGTAACCGCTTGGGAGCCCTCAAGCGGACTTGGCATACTTACCGGGTATTGGAAGGACTCCCCCTCTGGAAGGCTTGCTATGTTTTTATTTCTTATGCCTTAAATGCGATTAAGCGTCGAATTTAACAAATAAAGTTACAAGAAGCTTAACAAGTATGTTAAAATTCTTGTATGGCCCCGTAGCTCAGCGGATAGAGCATTCGTTTCCTAAACGATGTGTCGGAAGTTCGATTCTTCTCGGGGTCGTTTTTTTATGCCTAAAATCTATGAAAAGAGGAAAGTTGGATGGAAAGTAGTCAAAGAAACGATTGGGACTGGGCATTTGCCGCTTTAAGTGCTTGCCTGGTCTTCGCCCTAACTTTTATTTTCTCTCTGTCACTTACGTCAAGCCCTTGGGCCGAGGCCATTCCTGGCCATGATAGTTCCATGTTTATTTATATGGGGCGGGAGATGGCCAGAGGGGGTGTCCCTTACTTGGATTTTACCGATCATAAGGGAATCAGTATTATCTTAGCCAATGCCCTAGGCTGGCTGATGCCCCATGTTAACCGCTTTGGTGGGATTTATTGGGTCGAACTCCTGTCCCTCCTTGCCTTCACGGGACTGACCTATCACATGGGCCGCCAGGTCTTAGACCGGCCACGGTCGCTCCTAGCAGTCGCTGTGAGCTTACTCGTTTTGGATCCGCTGATTGAGTCGGGTAATTTGACGGAACTTTATGCTCTAGCTGGGATTATGCTGACGCTGCTTGCTTACTTGCGTTATTTTGAAGCCAACTCCTTACCGGCTTGGTCTTACTTCTTGGTCGGCTTGTCCGGGGCCTTTGTCTTTAATTTAAGGGCCAATATGATCATCAGTTGGCTGCCCTTGATTGCATTGATCTTTGTTCATTTATTGATTCATAAGAATTATGCGGAGATGAAGCGTGCGGTGGCTTGGACCAGTCTAGGGATACTGACTTTTATCCTGCCGGTTTCTTTATATTTGCTCTACCAAGGAGCTTTTGCTGAGATGGTTAATTTTTCGATTCTTTTCAACCTCCAGTATCTGAACGATAGTAAACTCACGACGGAAGAAATCCTTATGAAGTTGGAAGAGAAGCTAGCTTTCTACCATCTCCTAGGACTGGGGGGCTTGGGACTTTTGGCCTGCTTGGTCAAGGACCGGGGCAGGGGTCAGACCTACTGGCGTCTAGGGGGTTACCTTCTAGCCTTTGGAGCGACCTTCTATTCGACGCTCTTGTCGGGGCGTTTCTATCCCCACTACTTTATGGTTCTCGTGCCCTTCTTCAGTCTATTAATTATCCAGGCGCTCCGCCTCTTTGATCTTAAGCGGGGACAGGCGCTAGTCAACTTGGTCCTAATCGTTCTTGTAGCCTATCTCTTTAAGTATCCGGCTGATATCTTCTACAACCGGGTCTACAGTGTGAGCCTAGCGGAGGACCATCCCACCCTAGTCGCCAAAGTCGACCAGCTGGGCCCTGGATTCAATGGCCAGCTCAAAGGACCTGGCGACTGGCAATGGGCTCTTGGGACAGATGAACGCTATGTCTGGGCCTTAAAACGGAGTTCCACTAAGAATAAATACGAAGCAGCCAGCCAGCGTATTGTCGCTGAGAGCCAGCCGGGGGAGACGCTCTATAGTCATCGGATTGGTGGGGCCTTCTATCTCTTAGCTGACCGCCAGGCCCCTAGCCGCTATTTCAACCTGCCGGCGGTCGATTTAGACCAGGCCGAAGCAGTGGCCAAGGAATTCCGCTCGGATTTGACCCGTCAACCGCCCCAGATGCTGGTTATCGAAGACAAGCTCAAGGCACGTTCTCCCCTGGACCGGTCTCAAGTGGAAACAGACTTTCTGGCTTGGATCCAGAATAATTATGAGGAAATCGACCAGGTTGGAGAATTTCACCTCTATAAAAAATTACCAGCCAGACCCTGAGTATGAAAGGAGTCAGAAATGAAATTATTGAAGAACATCTTTAACGTGGCCCTGTCTAATATCATTGGTTTTGGAACAAGTTTCATCATCAACTTCCTCCTCCCAGCTATTCTGACCGTTGCTGACTATGGCAATTACCGCGAATATATCATGTATACTTCAATAACTTACTTGTTTAACTTTGGTTATAATGATGGGATCTATATTAAATATGGGGGCAGGCGAATTGAGGACTTGGATCCCCTAGAAATTCGCTCTGAGCATAATTTCATTGTGGTCTATCAGCTCTGTGTTTTTGCTTTGATGCTGACCTATTCCCTAGCCGTTAAGAATCCTATCTTAGCCCTCTTCTCAACCGTTACTCTCTTCGATACGATTAATATGTACCATCAGAATTTCCTCCAGGCAACGGGACAGTTTGCGACCTTCTCCCGGGCTAATATTTCCAAGAGCATCTTCTATATCCTGACCTTGCTGGCCGCTATTTTCCTCATGCGAAGTGACAATTACTATCTTTATATTGTCCTCAATATTTTATCCTATCTCTTCTTGACGGTCTTCTATGAATACCGCTTCATCAAAAACCAGGGCTTAAATTTTATCTTCTCTTGGAAGAAACACTTGGGCCTCTTCCGGGTGGGCTTCTTTATCCTTTTTGCCAACATGTCGCTGACCTTCGTGGGGTTGATTGGCAGTTGGGTGACTAAATGGTGGTATGCAATTGAGGAATTCGCCCAGTATTCTTTCCAGAATTCCGTCCTCAATGTCATCCTCTTGATCGTTAACGCGGTGGGCATGGTCTTCTACAATGTCATTGCTAAGCGTAAGGACCAGATGCTCTTGAATGTGATCAAAAGAGCCTGTATCTTCTTGGGGATCTTGAGTGGTTTTGCTTTCTTTATCTTTAAATGGATTATCTTGACCTTCCTGCCCAAGTATGAACCGGCCACAACGCTCTTATCGGTCACCTTTATTGCGATTCCTTATATTATGTTGTCGCGGATCTTGGTGGCTAATATTTATAAGGCAACAGTCCCGGAACGTCAATACTTCCGCGATAGCGCCCTCTACGCGGCTTTATCCTTTATCTTTGTGGCAGGCCTATCCTTTGTCTGGCATGATATTCTAACCGTTGCCATGGCGACGACCCTCTGCTATATCTGCTGGTTCTTCTATACTAGCCAAATCCGTTTTACTTATCTTAGGAACCATTGGCGGGAGGTCTTCCTCTTGCTTAGCCATGCCCTCTGTTTTTATGCAGTAGCTAACTTTATGCCCTTTATCGGAGGTGCCCTTGTTTACCTTCTCTACTTGGCTGCTGTGCTCTTCTTCTACCGCGATTGGCTGCTTGAAGCCAAGCAGCTGCTAACTGACTAGCTTGGCTATGCCGTCAGTGAGTATCCTAATGATCTTGTAAAGGCAGGGGTGACCAGTCAATAGTCACCCCTGCTTTTTTGTGCACAAAAACTCCCCTGGGGTTTCCAGGGGAGGGGCTAAGCTGAATTAGCGGGTCCATTCGTTAGCGGGGCTGCTGGCATAGTGGGGGAGCAGGACTTTTTCACAGGCCAGGCTGATGAGAAGGGCGACGAGGGTAGGGACTAACCAGCCTAGGCCTTGACTGGATAGGGGCAAGTAATCCACTAGGGAACTGAGGACAGGCAGGCTGACGTTGAAAGTAGTCTGCAGCATGTCGACCAAGGGCAGAGCCACAGAGACCGTGGCAGCCACTAGATAGGAGAGGGAGCCAAAGTTGAAGACGTCCTGGCTGATGCCCATGAGGATAAGAACCAGGGCTACGGGGTAGATAACTGTTAGGACAGGAACAGAGAAGGCCAGTAAGTTATTTAAGCCGAAGTTGGCAACTAGGAAGGAGAAGCCGGTCCAGATAAAGACCCAGGCCCGGTAGGAGAGCTTGTCCTTGAATAATTGCTTGAAGTACTCAGCACCGGAAGTGATGAGGCCTACGCAGGTTGTCAGGCAGGCCAGGGTGAAGATGCCGGCGAGGAAGACCAGGCCGAAGTTACCGAGAGAGGCTTGGACCGCTTGGGTTAAGATAAAGGCCCCATTATCGGCCCCAGCGAGTTTTTGCGAGGAGACCATACCGATGGCGGCTAGCATGGCGTAGACTAGGAAGAGGACCAGGCCAGCGAGGAGGCCGGACTTCATGGTATACTTGGCCACTTCATGCTTGTCTTGGACCCCGAAGCGACGGATAGCCATGGAGATGACGAAGCCGAAGTTTAAGGCGGCGACAGCGTCCATAGTGTTGTAGCCTTCGAGGAAACCTTGGACAACAGGACTTGCGGCATAGGCATCGACCGGTTCAGCGACGCCTTTAGGCATGAACATGACCCGGACAAACATGAGGGCAATCATCAGGAGCAGCATAGGGGTGAGATATTTACCCACGCGTTTGACCAATTGGTTGGGTTTGAGACAGAGCCAGAGTGCCAAGGCGAAGAAGACCAAGGTATAGAGCAGGCGTGCTAGGCCTAGGCTCATGGCTTCGGGGATATAGGGGGCGACTGCCATCTCGAAAGGAACGGATCCTGCCCGAGGGATTCCTAAGCCAGGCCCGATGGATAAATAAATAGCTGTGGTAACGATGATGGAAAATTTAGGCCCGACGCGGTTAGCGAGCTGGGAGAGGCCCTCTGACTTACCGACGACAATGGTTCCTAAGACGGGAAAGATGACAGCTGTCACCGCAAAACTAACCAGGGCCAACCACGTTTGGCTCCCCGCTTGATTACCAAGCAATGGTGGGAAAATTAAGTTCCCAGCCCCAAAAAATAAACCAAACAGCATGATAGAAGTTTGTAGAAATTGACTTCGTGATAACTTGTTCATCATAATTCCTCCTTAATTTTCCAAAACTAACCAGCAACATTTCTGACTTTGAAAACCATAAAAAAACGCCCCTTGTCCTATAGACAAAGGGCGAAATAGTCCGCGGTACCACCTTTATTCTTACCGAAATAAGCGCTCAAGCATCCAACAATGCCGGGGGAGGATAACGCACACCACTGCGGCAAGACTTACTTCGCTTCAGCCTTGCAATCAAGAAAATGATTTTCGAACTTATGGCCGTTATAAGCTTCCACCTAACGCTTACTCTCTATAAACTTTCATAAGTCTACTCGTTTTTCTATGTTTTTTCTGGTCTTCAAAAGTTAAACCCATTGTAAGACGGATTCTCATAATTGTCAAATGTTTTTCTTAAATTTCTTAATGTTTTTTTATTTCAAGGGCTATACAAGCTAAAAATGATGAAGGAATCTAATGAAAAACTAATCTACTTGCTGCATCCGACCAGTATCGACATCGTAAACGGCCCCGGAAATGATGATATCATCGGGGATCAGGGGCGAGGCTTTGAGCCGAGTGATGTCTTCGCGGACGCTGTCTTCCACATCGCTGAAGGGGAGGAAGTCCTGGCCCTTGACGTCGACGCCGAGGTCTCGCTCCAGTTGCTCAGCAAAGCCTTCATTGGTGAAGGTTTGGGCCCCGCAATCTGTATGGTGGATGACAATGATCTCTCGTGTGCCGAGTTGTTGCTGGGAGATAACCAGGGACCGGATCGTGTCATCAGTGACCCGCCCACCGGCATTCCGTAAGATATGGGCGTCACCTAGGGCGAGTCCTAGGGCCTGGGCCACGTGGAGACGAGAATCCATGCAGGTGACAATGGCCACCCGGGTTTTGGGA
The DNA here is from genome assembly GCF_030230715.1 of Aerococcus sp. UMB1112A. Lineage (NCBI taxonomy): Bacteria > Bacillati > Bacillota > Bacilli > Lactobacillales > Aerococcaceae > Aerococcus > Aerococcus sp. UMB1112A. The sequence continues at coordinate 54,432 of NZ_JASPDS010000005.1, forward strand.
GGGAGGGGCAGGTGCGTATCTTCATGTAGGTCAGCATAGGCTTGGTTGGTTTTTAAGAATTTTTCAAAGTAAGACATGGTTTTCCTCCTGATCGCTGTGTCATTTAAGTTGGGATTATCTTATCACTTTTTAGGGGGCTTGTCGCTGATCAGTCACTGGCGCTGGCATCACGATGGGAGGGGAAGGGGGAAGGAATTGACGAAGTAAAGTTTGTAATGCTCTGAGAGAGATCTTAATAGGATTAGCCTTAGCAACATTCAAGTAAAATAGCGCCAGACATGAGGAAGCGTCTGGCGCTATTTTACTAGAGCGCTTTGTCTCTTTCATTGATGAGTTGGTAGTAGATACGGGATGTAAACCAATAATAGATTAAGTAACAGATAGAGAAGCCCACAATGACACCGACTACGCTCAAGACAATAGTCACTGTATGAACAGCTTGAATCATTCTCAAGAGATTATTGAAGACAAGTTTGGAGGCAGCTAGGGTGTGGAGGATGGCTACAGCAAGGGGCAGAATGAAGACCCAGAGGATTTGTGAGCGAATGGTACGCTTGATAAGCTGATCTTCTAGGCCAACACGCTTCATAATTTGGAAATTCTTACGATCGTCTAGTCCTTCAGAAATTTGCTTGTAGTAGAGCATGAGTCCGGTTCCTAGGATGAGGATAAGGCTTGTTACGATCCCTAAGAAGAGGAGGCCGCCGTTAATTTCAAAAAGACTATCTTGAATTTCTTGCCGGGATTCAAATTCGAGCCCTAAGTTCGCAAAGTCTTCAGCCTGCTTCGTCAAAGCTTCTCCATCACCTTCTCCGTTGAAGTAAACAGCATAGCGAATAGGAGCTGGTAGGAATTGTTTGGCTTGTGGATCAATGGCTGTTGGAAAAGCTTGACGGACAGCTTCGAAGCTCTCAGAGTCAGGGACAACAATGGAAATAGCTTCCACTCCAATATTATAGCCAAGGGTATGCTTAACTGGCCCTTGGATGTCATAGGACTTTGTATTTAAAACTACTTTATCTTTAATTTGGATATTGGGTCGATTGGCAGAGAGGAGAATTTCGTCAGATTTAAGTTCGATCTTTTCTCCTGTACGGCTACGATAGTCAGAGAGAGGCTCCACCAAAAGGTAGACGCCCACTTGATCATTCTGTGGCAGGCTGTTCGGTTCAATTGGACTTAAGCGCTGGTTCTCTAGGCTGGCAAAGCTAGAGAAGGACTGGTGATAGAAGTGCTCTGTCAATTCGAGGTCTTGGCCTGCTAACTGAAGGCCTTGGTTTAGAAGCTCGATCGCATCTTGGTCGCTATTGAGGTCAGGGCTTTGGGTCGAGATTCGGTAGTCTGTCTCTATGATTTGTTTGGGTTGGCTAAGCATGCTAGCAAAGAGGCTAGTCGTTAAACCAAGGACTAGGATGACACCGGTGCTTAGGACAGCGATGCTAGCTAGGCTAATGGCATTGGCTCGCATCCGGTAGAGCATACCAGATAAAGTTAAGAAATGGGTGGGTTGGTAGTAATAGTTGGGCCTGCGTTTAAGAGCGAGAAGAAGGCGGATGATCAAGGCTCTGAAGATGAGATAGGTACCTATAATAACAAGGATAACGGCAGCGAAGAGGAGGGGGATGGCATTGATGACTTGGACATTTTGGTTGGCTGTGAGATAACCTGCTATCACCATAGCCAATCCGACCAGGCCAAAAAGAAGGTTTCCTCGGGGCTCACGCTCGCCTGCCTTTTCTTGGTGGAGCCAGTGGATAGGATTATAGCGCCAGAGTTGGAAGCGGAGCTTAAGATAAAGGAAGACTTGAATGGCGAGATGGATGCCCACGATGATGGCTGCACTTATAGCAGAAAAAGAATAAGCCATAAGGGGGACACCGACTTGGCCCATAATTTTGTTGAGGGCAAGGAAGATTAGAGCGCCTAATAGTTGGCCTGCTAAGAGAGACAAAGCTGTAATGATAAGGAATTTGATCATTTGTTCATGAACGATAATCCGTCGAATATGTTTCTTCTCCAGACCAAGGATATTGTAGATACCGAGCTCTTGTTTACGCTGCTTTTGGTAGAAGTTATCGGCATAGATGACAAAGAGGATTGTGAAAAAGCCCCCAATAATGGCACCATTTCCCATGATAGTAGGTAAGATAGCGTGTCGCTCCCGGACATAATCATTAGAAATAAGCGAAAGTACAACATATTCAAGGGCGAACATTAGAGAAACAGAAAAAATATAAGGAAGATTTAAGCGGTGATAAGCCTTGAGGTTTCGGATGGCCAACCGCCAGGATAGACGTTGGTTCATTAGTATTGCTCCTTCCGATTTAAGAGAGCCAGGCTATTAGCTATCTGTTCTTGAAATTCAAGAGAGCTTGCTTGCCCGCGATATATCTCATGAAAGACAATCCCATCCCGAATAAAAAGAACGCGCTTAGCGGCTGAAGCTGCCCGAATAGAGTGGGTAACCATCAAGATGGTATTGCCTTCCTGGTTAATGCTTTGGAAGAGGCGCATCATTTGGTCCGCTGTTTTAGAGTCGAGGGCGCCTGTTGGTTCATCAGCGAGAACAAGGTCTGGATCGGTGATGATGGCACGAGCAATTGCAACACGTTGGCGCTGGCCCCCAGAGATCTCGTAAGGAAAGTGTTTAAGTAAGGACTCAATGCCCAGAAGCCTGGCTACGTTTTCAAGTTTTCGCTTCATGTCATCGACCTTACAACCTGAAAGGACTAGGGGAAGAAGAATGTTGTCTTGGTTGTTAAAGGTATTTAAGACGTTGAAGTCTTGGAAGACGAAGCCCAATTGTTCGCGACGGAACTTAGCAGTGTCTTGGCTAGAAATATCCGCTAACTTTTTCCCATTTAAGCTGACTTGGCCAGCACTAGGCTGGTCGAGGGTTGCAATGATATTGAGGAGCGTTGACTTACCTGAACCTGATTCACCCATAATGGCAATGAACTCGCCCGCTTCTACCGTGAAGTTAACATCTTTAAGGGCAATGACCTGGTTTGGCCCCTTGCCATAAATTTTTTGAATGTGCTGGACATTAAGTAACATATTATCAAGTCCTTTCCTGTTTTATAAGCTTTGGATTAATTTTATTTTAGCGCACAAAAAGCGGGCCAGCCTTTATCTAAACTTACAAAGGGGCCCGCTAAACTTACAGTTTTGTAAGATGGGAAGGGAAATGAATCGTGAATTGACTACCTGAGCCAGGCTCAGATTTGACAGTGATGGGTTGATTAAGCCGTCGACTGATCTTACCAACTAAGTAGAGGCCAAGACCACTGGATTGCTGGTTAAGCCGCCCATTAAAACCAGAGTAGCCCTTATCAAAGATCTTGGCAATATCACTCTCATGGATGCCAATACCAGTATCAGCAATCGTCAGACTTTTATCTGTTGCCTTATAGGAGATAGTGATGCTTTGGCCTTTAGCATATTTAAGGGCATTATTTAAAAGTTGGTCTACCATAACTTGGGTCCAATTGGCATCCGTGATAACTTGGTCATCAATCGCTTGGTAGTTAAGCTGGGTGTGGTTATGAATAAAGGACCAGCGATAGCGTCTGAGCAGTGGTTTTATGATATCGTCCAATTTGACTGGTGCAATGACGAGGTCGGTATCAGGATGGCTAAGTTTGAGATAAGCAAGCGCAGCCTGGGTATAGCCTTCAATCGCTAAACTTTGCTCTTTGAGATCGGCCTTACTGATGGGGGCCGAACTATCCGTCATAAGTTGGAGAGCGGACAAAGGCGTCTTCGCTTGGTGGACCCAGTGGATGAAATAGTCATCGATATCCTTTTGTCTGGCGATGGTATCTGACTTGAGCTGGTAAAGTTCTTCTTTGGTCGAGATTAGCTCATCTTCTATCTTTTGTTTTCTCCTAAAAGACAGGAAAGTTAGGATGAAATAGAGTCCAGACAAGAAGAATAGCCAGGAGAGGGCGAGCCTGGAGACCGCAGGATTGATGTCGGCGAGGAAGAAGATGAGCATTAAGATTAAAAGTGAGCTGATGACCCAAAACAGCTCGAGGCGGATAGATTTAAAGAAGCTATTCATTGATTGCCCCTCCCTCTTCTTCACTATCTAAGAAAAGCGCATAACCTAAACCTTTCTTAGTGAGGATGAATTCGCGGAGATTAATGCGAGCTAATTTCTTCCGAAGTCTGGAAATATTGACCGCCAGGGTATTATCATCGATATAAGCTTCGTCTAGCCAGCAGGCATCCATTAGGGCTTCGCGACTGACTAGGGCACCTTGCGCTTTGAATAGGGTTTGTAGGATAAGAAGTTCCGTCTTGGTGAGATCAATGTCTTGATTTCCGTAAGTTAGCCGGCTTGTATCCAAGTGAAGTTTCACGTCATGATAGGTCAATTCATTAGCAGGTACTGAGAAATCATAGCTTCGACGTAAGAGAGCCTGGATCTTAGCAACGAGGACAGAGAGTTCAAGCGGTTTGCTGATGAAGTCATCACCGCCCATCTGCATGGCCATGACCATGTCCATGGCTTCAGTACGTGATGAGATAAAAATAATGGGAAGTTGAGATTGGCGACGGATTTCCTGGCACCAATAATAGACATTATAGATGGGGAGATTCACATCGAGGAGGATAAGATGGGGATCGAAGGCGTCAACATGCTCAAGTATATGAGTGAAGTCTTGAACACAGGCTACATCATATTGCCACTTGCGTAAGTGGTCTTCAAGCAGTTGAGCAATCAAATGATCATCTTCAATAATTAAGATACGCATAGGAAGTCTCCTTTACGTGGGATTAGAGTATTTTGAAGCAAAATTTTCTCATTCACTAACAGAACTAGTCATCTATAGCAGGAATGAGCTTAGCTTATTTGATGAGCTAAAAAGTCAGTTTGGCTCTTTCAATCAGCTGGGAATAATTTATCCTTATCTTATCATTGCTTAATGACCTTTGTCACACTTTAACTTGAAGCTTGCTAGACGATAGATTCTGGCTCTTTACGATCAAATTTAAAAGGTAATGAATGCTCACCGACACAATTTGATTAGGGACATAGAAAATTTGTTATAATAGCTAAGTAAAAAATAAATGATGGGAGCGTGTAAAGTGACCGATTCAAAAAATTCGCTAGCCTTTAAGCTAATCGGGATTCTAGCCCTGGCTATCTGCTTACTGGTGGCCTTTCGGACAGGGCAAGACAAATTAGGCTACCATGTGGATGAATATTATTCCTATGGCTTGGCCAATTCCTACTATAAGCCCTTTCCGGATGATTATAACCAGTGGCTGAGCCCAGATTATTATGCGGACTATCTCACCACTTCGGAAGAGGATCGCTTTAGCTACGGGTCGGTTTATTATAAGCAGACCCAGGATGTCCACCCGCCTTTTTATTATATGGTCCTCCATACGGTGTCTTCTTTCTTCCCAGGAAGCTTCTCTAAGTGGCTCGGTTTGGGACTCAACTTGGTCGTCTATGCCTTAATTTTGCTCGTGCTCTATTTCTTTTTGCGCGAGCTCTTGGCGAATCGCTGGCTGGCCCTAGCCTTTGCGACTTTCTACGGGCTGAGTCTGGGTGGGTTGAGCTCCTTTGTCTATATCCGCATGTATCTCTTGCTGGCCCTGATCCAAGTTGTCTTCGCCTATGTCGCTTACAAGTATCTGAAAACACCTAGTCGGAAGTTCCTGCTCGCGGCTATGGCGACCACCCTCCTCGGAGGCCTAACCCAGTATTATTACTATATCTTTGCGGGAATCCTGACTGCAGTCCTCTTTGTTCTCCTCTGCTTACAAAAAGAAGTCAAGGCGGCGAGTCGATTTGCCCTAGGACAAGCCCTGAGTGTGCTGGCTTGCATCGCCATCTTCCCAAGTACTATCGACCACCTCCTCAATAGCGGTCGGGGGAATGAAGTGGTGGGCAACTTGTTTGGAACCCAACAAGTCGATCAGTTGAGGGCCTTCTATGACTTAATCATGGACCAGCTCTTCGCCGGTTACGGCAAAGCTCTCTTAGCTTTCGCTATCCTGGCTTTCCTTGTCTTATGCTGGCAGCGAAAAGCCCTGGACAGCTTTCTTCTGCTCGCTCTGCCTACCGTCTTAGGGGTGGCCTTGATTGCCTTGGTTTCCCCTTATCCTTCAGCCCGCTATATCTTCGCCTTTTATCCCCTAATCATTGCCTGTGCAGGCCTTCTCTACCAGCAAGTTTTGGCGCCAATCCCAGATTTTGATTGGGCTAAGCTGGCCTTGCTTGTCTGCTTCTTAGGAGGCTTGACCTATATGGGACACCGGGAATATGAAGTAGATTATTTATATCCCGAATCTGCTGACTTTATGCACATCGTGAAAGCGAATAATCAGTCACCAGTCATTGTCATTCCTCAGGCTAGTGAACCCCAACGCATTGTTTGGCATACGGAGGAGCTTATCCAATTCCCAGCCATCTATCCGATCGAGGCGCGCCAGGGAGATTATAGGGAGAAGATCCAGCAGATGACTCATGGCCCGGTTGAGGATGAAGTAACGTTATTGATCCACCGCGATGTCCTTAACCAACATCCCGAAGTTCTTAAGGCTCTCTATGACAAGTTCGGTTTCAGTGAGAATACTTGGCTGGGGCGGAACCGCCACTTTGAACTCTACCGATTGCACTAACTAATCAGAAAAAGGAGCGGACGGATGGCAGGAATTGCGATTTTCATGGCCTTATTTATGGCCGTCTGTGGCCTTATGATCTGCTGGCAGGCCTGGCGAATTGCCTATAAGGAGCGCTTGGACTTGCTCAATGGCTACCAACCGGTCCGTCTGACCGGCAAAGATCGGACAAACTTTGCCCGGGGGATGGGCCAGGGACTGGGGCTCATCGGACTTGCGGTCGCCTTAACCGGCCTGGGCCTTCTCCTGATCCAATCCTTGTGGTCCTGGTTGGTCTTTGGCCTGGGCTTTGTCCTGGGCCTGGGGCGGATTATCTGGACCAACCAGCGTTACCATGGATTGTTTTAGGTTTTCTTTTGGATATATTTTTATTTTGTTAGTTGATTAATGATTAAATATGAAGTTTTAGCTATTCAAAAATGAGCAGTAGTGGAACTTTGAAGTTGGTCGTTAGCCACGTATAAGCAAGCAAAGCGAATTACGGATCGTTGGCGCAAGCCATACGAACCGTTTGAGACTTGCTAGGTGAGAAGAAGGTAGCAACGCTGCTGGCGCAGCCTTGAACTTCATCTCTAAGTCGCTTCGCTCCAAGAGCTGAAGCTGCCCGAACCGGTGCTGCTTTAGCCGTTGACGCTTCAGCGACTTACGGATAAAGTACAAAACGGCGAAAGCCGTTCTTGAACCACCATAATTCAACGACCAAATTCAAAAGTGGAACGGATGCTCAACAGTACAAATTAACATATTATATTTGATTATAAAAGCCTTTCGACTGGCACTTAGCTGGCTAGTCGAAAGGCTTTTTTCTATGCATTTTGCTGGCTTCGAGGGAATATGATACGGGCTTGGAAGCCTTGGGGGGAGAGGGCTTGGACTTGGAAATCGCCATGGTGGTTGTCCATAATCTGGCGGACGATGCGCAGGCCGAGTCCGTGCTGGCCCTGGAAGGCTTCTTGGTCCTTGTTTTTCTTAGCAAGCGCGGCTTGGAGGGCCTGGATTTCTGCTGGGGACAGGCCTTGGCCGTTGTCGGAGACGCTAATACTTATCTCATCGTTAAGGTCTTGGAAGGCAACTTGAATCCGGCAGCCCTGAGGATTGTGGCGGATGGCGTTGCTGATGAGGTTGCTTAAAGCCCTCTGGACGAGGTTCTTGTCGGCTACAAGCAGGCTGGGCTTTCCTGAGCCTTGGTAGGAGAAGTCGATGGTGTAGCGGTCTTCGTCTAAGCTATTGAGGAAGTCGGCGACGACTTGCCGGCAGAGGGCAAGTAAGTTGACTTCTTCTAGCTTGAGGGGCTGCATCTGGTAGTCCAGGCGCGAGGAGAGGTTGAGGTCCTCCACTAGGTCTTTGATTTTTTGGCCTTGGATAAAGATAGCTGTGATCTTCTTTTGGTCGCTAGGCTCTAAGTGTGGATTACTTAAGACTTGGTCGGCATAGCCTATGACCATGCTCAAGGGGGTGCGGATGTCGTGGGAGATACTTGAGATCCACTGGCTCCGAGCTTGGTCCTTGTTCTTAAGTTCAGCTCGCTGAGATTGAAGGAGGCTGGAGGCTTGGTTAATTTTTTGAGCGATTGGGGTGAAGGGGCCAGCTAGTTTGAGGTCCAGCCTCTGTTGGCTAGGCAGGGCTTGGATGGCTTCAGCTAGGGGGCCGAGTGCGCGCAGTAGGCGACGGTTAGTGAAGAAATAGATGGCCAGCAGGAGGGCGAAGTCGATAGCCAGGACCAGGAAGATAAATTTAGGCGCTTGGGCAATAAACTTATAGGGCCAGCTGGGGTGCTGGAGCTTCCAGTAGCTCTGCTTGGGGTAGGCCACAACCAGGAGGCCCTGGTCAGATGTGCCAGTAAAGGTGGGATAGTCAGCCAGGTAACCGCTGTTGAAGGAGGCCAATTCCGCTGTTGTCACTTGCCCGCCTAGGTCGATAGGGGTGTTGGCTGACTGCCAGAGAATCTTAGGGGAATCCTTGGCCAAGAAGAAGGCCCAGGCCCCTTCTTCCTTGAGCCGCCGGGCACCGCTGGGACTGATTTGGTAGCGGCCTTGGTCTGCCTTGATTTCTTGGGCGACCTGGTCAGCCAGCTGCCAGGGGGAACCGTCTTTTTGGTAGGGGCTGGCCAGGAAGGCGAAGACGAGGAGGTTGACGATGAGGAGTAGAGCTGCACTGCTGACTATAATACGGATATAGCGGCTGAGGGCCTTGTGCCATGCTTCCATTAGGACTGTCCTTTCGTGAGCAACTTGTAGCCTAGGCCCTTAGCGGTGACCAGGCATTGGGGATGGGAGGGGTCTGCTTCAATCTTCTTACGGACCCGGCGGACATGGGTCATCAGGGCTTCTTCATAGCCAAAAGGATTGTCCCCCCAGATGGCTAGGCAGAGATTATCGATGGTGACAATCTTTCCCTCATTGCGGTAGAGCATGCGCAAGAGGGCCACTTCCTTGGCGGTCAGGCGGACTCTTTCCTCGCCCCGGATGACTTCAGCTGCTTCGAGGTCAACCTGGCAGTCCAGGAGGTCAAAGCGGCTTTCAGCCTTGGGATAGGCTCGCCTGAGGATGGCGGTAATCTTATAGAGGAGTTCCTTGGCCAGGAAGGGCTTGACCACATAATCATCCGCACCCAGGTCATAGCCCCGCAAGCGGTCCTCCGCTTCACCCCGGGCAGAGAGGAAGAGGATGGGGTAGTTCTGGCCCTGGCGCAGGCGCTGCATGAGGTCAAAGCCATTCATATCGGGCAACATGATGTCCAAGATGGCGAGGTCGGGTGGCGTTTTCTTTACTAGGTCCAGGGCTTCCTCAGCCGATTGGGCGGTATAGATTTCCTGGTAGCCCCCTTGCCTCAGAAAGTCTGCGGTCATCTCCAATAAGTCCCTCTCATCATCGACTAAAAGGATCTTTTTTTCTTTTAAATAATGGCTAGTCATCGGCACTTCCTCCTTAAGGCTATTATAGGCAGGAAAAAAAGGGGAAGCAATGCTTCTTGGAAAATGTCAGGGAAATGTCAGTTTGGGGCCAGGATGCTGTCAGCTTGTCTTGTTATGCTAGAGACAAGTCAGGAAGAAAGGATGATCACAATGACTGACTATATCATCGAAAGTCATAAGTTAAGTAAAGTTTATAAGGATTTTATCGCTGTCGACGAAGTCTCTCTCCATGTGAGACGGGCTTCGATCTATGGCTTGCTGGGGCCGAATGGGGCAGGCAAGTCTACCGCGATGAAGATGCTCTTGGGACTGACGGCCCCATCTTCTGGCACTTGCCAGATTGACGGACTGAGCTTCCCTGAGGACCGTCAAGCTATCCTGCGCAAGGTCGGGGCCTTGATTGAGGCGCCATCCTACTATGCTAACCTCAGTGGGCGGGAGAACTTGGATTTGATTCGGCGCATCTTGGACCTGGGTCCAGAAGCTGTGGACCAAGCCTTGGACCAGGTGGACTTATTGCCCTATGCTGACCGGCTTGTCCGCCACTATTCGCTAGGGATGAAGCAGCGTTTAGGGATTGCCTCGGCCTTGATTGGACAACCCCCGCTCTTAATCCTGGATGAACCCACCAATGGCCTCGATCCGGCGGGCATCCATGAGATCCGCCAACTCATCCTCTCTCTGCCGCAACGCTATGGCTGTACGGTCTTGATCTCTTCCCATCTTTTGTCAGAGATGGAGCAGCTGGTAGACGACCTCTGCATCATGAACCGGGGCCACCAGCTCTACGAAGGCTCACTGGCTGACTTGAAAGCCCAAGCAGGTGGCCAGGAGTCATTAGAAGACCTCTTCTTAAATCTCATCATGGCGGATAATCATGGACAAGGAGGGAGCTCTCATGTTAAAAGCCTTGCTGATTGAGGGGAAGAAGCTGAAGCGGACCGGGATTGTACCGGGGCTACTGTTGACTGGCCTCCTGGGAGCAGCCCTGCTTGCTCTGACATATGTCTTGCGGCGTGACCAGCTCTTGAACTTGCCCGGTGACCCCATCCAAGTCCTCCTGGTCCAACTTTATGGGATACTGACCTTGCTGAACATGCTGGCGCTCATCCTCTCCACAGTTCTTAGCTATGATTTGGAGCGTCGCGGTCAGGCGATCAAGCACCTCTACTTCTTGCCCTATTCTCTGGCTCGGATGTACCTGGCCAAGTTATGCCTCTTAACCCTTCTCTACGGGTTTAGCCTTCTCATCGAATTTGCCGCCTTGGCGAGCTTGATGGCAGGGCAAGTAGGCTTCACGGCTGATCGGCTGGCCTTAGTTGGCTCAGCATTTGGCCTGGCCTTTCTCTCGTCCTTGCCGGTCCTGACAGGGATGGTTCTTGTAGCCTCTCGCTGTCAGAACCTGTGGACCTCGCTGGGGGTTGGCTTAGTTGGCCTCCTCACTGGACTCGCCCTTGCCAACTTCAACCAGCCAGTGGTTCTTATCCATCCCTTTGTCTTGATGTTCCAGCCTTCTGCCAGGATGACCTTCACTTTGTCAGAGGGGATGGTCGGCTTGGCGGTCTTATCGGCCCTGTTTTACATTATCTGGGGCGTCTATCTTGCCCACAGCCGCCATTATGAATAAGAAAGGAGTCTATCCATATGTTAACGGTCCTAAAAGTTGAAAGCCTTAAGCTGCGCCGCACCCATATCTTACCCCTGATATTGATTGCCCCCTTACTGATTATCCTAAGCGGTGTGCATTCGATTTCGGCTTATTTTACCCCGGAATATAAGGGGGCCTGGGGCGCTATGTTTATCCAATCCTGCCTCTTGTATGCCTACTACCTCCTGCCCTTCACCATGATTGTTGTTGCTTTAATGCTCAAGCGCTTGGAAACGAAGGATCGTGCCTTAGTCAAGCTGCTCAGTCTGCCGGTGAAAATAGGCCAAGTGAACCTGGCTAAATTTATCGTTCTGGTCGCTTTCTTAGGACTAGAAATCCTCTTCTTCCTCTTTGTTTTTATACTGGCGGGCCTTCTAGCCACACACTGGGCAGAGATTGACCAGGCGGTGCCCTTAGCCTACTTGGCCAGCAAGTGTCTGGGGATCTTTCTCACTATGTTGCCCTGCCTGGCCTGTATTTGGCTGTTTACTATTGTGATTAGCCAGCCCTTCTTATCCCTGGCTCTGAATTTATTCCTGGTTATTCCCAGTATTCTATTTGCCAACACCAGCTTGTGGATGCTTTACCCTTATTGCTACAGTGGCTATTATGTCAGCTGTGCCATGGCTGACTTCCAGAATGGCCTTGAAGCGACCTCTTTTAACGGCTTAGTCGCCCTAGTTTTCGGCAGTCTCTTCTTAGGCCTGGCCCTACTTTTGTCTAGCCGATACTTTGCCCACCGCGAACGCCACTAAGGTCAGCTTGGTCGAAAGGAGTAGGCGCCTGACTTGGAAAATGGTAAACTGGAGGCAAAGGAGGTTTTTTGTATGAAGACAAGTGCTGAATGGGCCAAAGCCCTGAACTTAGAGCCCCATGTGGAAGGGGGCTATTACCGGCAAGTGGTCAAGAGCTCAGAACGGGTGCGGGAGGGTGAGCGTGCCCTCTATACGAGTATTTATTTCGTGCTGGAAGCGGATAATCCCTCCCACTTCCATCGCCTGACTTGCGACGAGATTTGGTACTACCATGCCGGCCAGCCGCTGACCGTGCATATGATCCACCCTGATGGCCGCTATGAGACGGTGGACCTGGGTTTGGATCCGGAACAGGGCCAACACCTATCCTATGTGGTGCCCCAGGGAACCATCTTCGGCTCTACAGTAGAGGAAGGCTATGCCCTGGTCAGCTGCCTCTGTGCACCGGGATTTGAGTATGATGATTTTGAACTCTTTAGCCGCCAGGACTTGCTAGATCAGTACCCAGACCATGCGGCGATTATTGAGCGCTTAACGCGGGAAGATGAGGCCTAAGTATGGCCAGACACTTTCAAATCCGTGAAGTGACTAAGCGTGAAGACTATCTAGCGGACCTGCTGGGAATCTGGGAGGCGTCGATCCGAGCCAGCCATGATTTTCTTTCGGAAGAGGCTATCCAGGCCATTAAAGCAGAGGTCCCTGGGGCTTTGATGGGGGTAGCCCAGCTCGTCTTGGCCTGGTCAGCGGCGGGTGAACTTGTTGGCTTTATGGGGATCGATGGGGAGAACTTGGAGATGCTTTTTCTCCATCCGAATGCTTGGGGGCTGGGACTCGGCAGGGCCTTGCTTGAAGAAGGTTTGACTGCTTATGGGCTTCGCCAGCTCACCGTTAATGAGCAGAATCCCCAAGCGGTGGCCTTCTACCAGCATATGGGCTTTCGCTGTTACCGGCGAACCGAGCAGGATGAGGTGGGCAGGCCTTATCCCTTGCTTTATATGCGCTATGTTGGTTAAAGATGGTGTAAGAATTAGGATGGAGGACTGATGATGAGAAAAGGATGGATCAGATTAGGGGGCTTGGTCTTGGCTTGCCAGTTGGCTTTGGCTGCTTGTGGCCAGGAAGTAGCTAGCCCCAAGCAAAGCTCAGGCCAGGAACAAAGCCAGGCGACAGACCAGCTGACACGAGCAAATGAAGAGTCCAGTCAGGCGGACCCTTCAAGCCCTGACCCGACCAAGGAATCCCTTGGGGCTGCTTCTGAGACGAAAGATAAGGACCGGTCAAGCTATATTCAAGGCCTCCGCCAAGCCAATGCACGTTGGTCAAAGCGTTTGGACCAAGCACTGGCTTCGGGCTTGCCCACCGCCCAAAGTGTTCAAGCCGCCGATCGTGATCCCGGTGATGTTCATCCGGCTATAGCAGCCCTCTACCAGAAACTGGACCAAGAGCTGGCTAAGGAAGACCATCAGGAGAACTACCGAGAACTGTACTCGGATACTTTTGTCTTGGAGAAAATGCTGCTGTCGGAACTTGATGCAGGGGACCAAGAGGCTTTAGACCAGCTTAGGGAATGGCTGACGGGCTTGGTTTATGAAGATTACCAGAATCGTTTGGATGCTAAATGGCGGATGAGCCAGTATGTCTTGGATCACTTGGACTTTTCTAAGCAGATGGCGGATGTGGCAGCCTTGACTGATGAAAGCTTCGATGAAGTCAACCGCTTGGCTGTCCATACAGGAGTGGCCATGGAAGCCTATATCACCCTCATTAATTATCCCAATTTCAAGGATGAGATTCCCTTCCAGGCAGACCTCTATGCTCATATTGTCTGGCCTTATTCAACGGATATTGGGTCCACTCGAGTCCAGGCCCAAGATCCAACGACGGGTGACATCTGGTTTGGTGTGCCACTTACAGGGGATGTGGCCCCTACGCCAGCGGTCGACTATGAAGAACGCTATGGCGTGGCCATCACCAACCACTATCCAGAAGGGCCGACTAAAACACCGACTGCTACAACTGGGATAGGCGATAAAAGCCAGCGCCTAAGGAACTTTATGCTGATTTGGGGGCAGAAAATGGGACAAGCCTACCAAGCCTACAGCCCCGACCAGCCGGCTGATTTCTACGGGGCCAAGCTGCCCCAGGAAGACTTCACGATCACCTTGGACGGCAAGACCCGCCAAGTCCAAGCGGGGGAAGAAGCCGGAGATTTGCGCTTGCTGGCAGCCTATAGCGATATTGAAGACAAGACCAATCCCAAGCCCGACCGCCACTTCTACCTCTTCGTGGAAGACAAGGGCCAGCCCCGGATCCTAGTCGCAGAGGACGGTCCAGATGCCAAGGACCAGGTCCACTTCAAAGACACCGCCAACCAGGAACTCCGCCAAGGCTTCTTGGAGATATATGGCGACTAGGTCAATAGTCAGTGGACTTTATTCAAAGCCTGTGAGAAAGGGCATTGCCGCAAAAAATACCCTTAGCAAGGTCCTATTAAGTTAAATAAGAACAATAAAAGAAGAGACTGGACATTGCCTTCCAGCCTCTTCTTTTTCTTGGTGATTTTTATTTTGAATAATGATCATTTGGTTCAACAGCGCAACGTATGCTCACTAGCACGATTAAATTGTTGAGTATACAAAAAACCGAGCGACTCAAAGAATCGCTCGGCCTTATAAATCGAGATGACAGGAATTGAACCTGCGACCCCTAGCACCCCATGCTAGTGCGCTACCAGACTGCGCTACATCTCGATAACTATCTGATAGAAGCTATTATAGCACAGATGATAAAAATATGCTAGGGAAGTTAGGAAAAAAGCGCCACTGCAAAACTAGGGGCGCTTTTCTCGTGCCTCAGTAGAGTGCATAAGAGCAGACTTGGAGTGATTTCAGCTCATCGAAAAGTCTGATTGGTGTCAGTCTATTTTGATGCGCCGCCAATCATTCCAGTCTAATCAATCTTGTTCACACCCTGTAGTCGGGTTCAGGCTAGCAGAAAGAGCTCCTCTTCACCAAAATCCGCCGAAGACTTTCAGTCTTCTCTGGTTTTTGGCTCCAGAGGTCTCTTTCTCCCGCTAGCCTTCACACCCTTTATTTTTAAGCTTTTTCCGATACCTGCAAGCTTTCACCAATCGCGTTCAAGCGGTCTTCCCACTGGGCCTTGCTCAACCCGTGCTCAGCCACATAGCGGTTGCGGGGGTGGCGTCGGCATTCAGGGGAGCAGCCGCGCAGGTACTTATCCTCATTAGCTTCGGAGGCGAAGATCTGCTTGTTACATTCCGGATTGGCGCAGTTGACATAGCGGTCGCAAGGCTCGCCGTCGAAGTGGTCACGGCCGATAACGCTTGGATCGACATGGTTAATCGGTACGGAAATCCGCTCATCGAAAACATACATCTTGCCTTCCCAGAGGTCTCCCTTGGTTTCAGGGTCCTTGCCGTAAGTGTCGATGCCACCTTCTAATTGGCCAACTTTTTCCCCGATACCTTCACGGACCAGCCAGCCAGAGAATTTTTCGCAGCGGATGCCGCCGGTGCAGTAGACCACGACCTTCTTATCCATGAATTGCTCTTTATTGTCAATCACCCATTGAGGGAGTTCGCGGAAGGAGTGGATGTCTGGGCGGATGGCCCCTTGGAAGTGGCCCAGGTCGTATTCGTAGTCGTTCCGGGTGTCCAAGACAATGGTGTCTTCATCGAGGAGGGCTTCCCGGAAGTCGGTTGGCTTGAGATAGTCGCCGGTCGTCTCGAGGGGGTCCAGGTCTTCGTCCAAGTTGAGGGAGACGATTTCCTTGCGGGGACGGACGAACATCTTCTTGTGGGCATAGTCGTCCGCCTCGTCAATCTTGAACCAGACATCTTCAAAATCTGGCAGGCTGTGGACATAGGCCATGTACTGGTCAGTCTGGTCGATGGTTCCCGATACTGTTCCGTTGATGCCTTCCTCACCGACCAGGACCCGGCCTCTGAGACCAATCCCCTTGCAGAAGGCTAAGTGGTCTTTGGCAAAAGCCTCAGGATCTTCAATATGTTCATATTTATAAAATAATAAGACACGGTAGTCTTTTGTCATAAGCTTTATTCCTCCTTTGTAGTTGCAAGCTACAAAATCTTACATTAGCCATTATACGCGCACAGCTTGGCCAGGGCGAATCTTATGCTCAGAGTAGTTCTTGGCAAGATTGGTCGACGCAAAGCACTCGTCAGGGTATAGAATGATGAGAAAAAGAAAGCAGGTACAGACGATGAAGCGATTAGAAAAATTAGAAGCGATTGAAGCCATTAAGCAGTGTAAGGCGCGTTACTGGCGAGCCATTGATAGTAAGGACTTCGACCTCTTAAGGACTGTCATGGCAGAGAGGGTGGTCTTTGATACCTCGCTTTCGACTTGGGATCCGATTAAGGGCCAGCACCCCTTGCTTCCAGCCAAAACAGAACCTTCTCGGTCACTAGCAGAAGTCATGGGGAATGCGCGAAAGATCATGGGCGCGGGTACCCAAAGTGCGCATATGGGCCATATCCCCGAGATTACCATCGAATCCGACTGCACAGCCAGGGCTTATTTTCCCTTTGAAGACCGGGTTCTCTTCAAAGGCTTTGCGGCCTTCAACGGCTACGGCTATTATAAGGATCACTTTGAGAAGATCGACGGCCAGTGGTTGATTGTCAAGAGCAAGATCTACCGCTACCGCTTAATCGTCGATTCCGTAGACTGATAAAAGCTTTGAACGCTATAAAGCTACATGTCCTTATCTTCGATATCATTAAATTCTTAGATAATAAAGTTTTTATTTTGTATCTTTTAATGGGGATTAAAGAACAATAAAGCTTGTTAAATCAATATTTATTATGGATTTGAATTTAATATAAAAGCAAACAGCACTTAGAAATTGCCAGTCTAACAAGTAAATGCTAAGATACAATGTGTTAAGCTAACTAAATTATAATTTAGATTAAAACAAAAAAATAAACACTTTAGTGGAAGGCTTGTCTTTCTCCAGGAGATAAGCTTGCAAGCTAGGAGGATTTGTATGGAGAAGAATTATCGTTATGCGATTCGTAAGACGACACTCGGTGTGGGAAGTGTGGCGATCGCAGCTTTTTTAGCTGGTCAGGTTCAAGCCGTTGAAGCGGCAGAAAATCTTGACGCTGCTGCTATTACAGCCAACCAACCTGCGCCACCAGCTGCAGACTCTGAAGCGGCTCCCACACAACCGAGTAGCACGGGAACCGAAGCCCCTATTAATGAAGCCCTGAATACAGCGGCACCGACAGCTGGGGCTAACACCACCGCCAGAGACGGGGTTGCGACCACCGCTGACGGTCAGGTCAAGACAACGGCTGCTAATTCCGTCGCAGCCGACGAAGCCCAGGTTGGTCATTATCGGGATTCGGACTTGGCTAATAATGGGATTTCAAAGGAAACACTAGCAGAAGATATTGGAAAAACTGTTGAAGGTTTTACACCAGAAGTCTTGAATCCAAGCACCACTTCTGAAGATAAAAAATCTTTTGGTATTAAAATTGATATTGATAGAAATGTATCTGAAAGGACTTATACTGGTGTTTATGTAACAGATAATGTGAATGGGACACCTGCCAAAAGAGGCCCTGGTGAAGTAATAGATCCCAATAAGACTTATACACCTGAAAGCACGAATAGATTTTTTAATGATGTCAATTATCAGCCGTCAGAGACTGAAATATCTACAGCTGTAAGTGGACGCAGTCAAGTTGAGTTAGCGATAAATACGTATCCGGACTTTTTAAAGCATGTTAACAATAAGGATAATAAAAAGACAACGATAGGTTGGAAGTCAGAGTATACTCAAAACAATCCCAATAACAAGTTACTTGAGGGGACTAACTTTGCAACTGGTTTCTCCGTCAACCCCTATCCGAATGAAAACAAGAACTTATCCATTATTTCAGTTGTAGGGGAAACTAATGTGGCTAAGGTGCCGGTCCAAGGCCAATACCTGAAGACCGGGGCTCGGATTGAAAACTTGTTGCCAGAAGACTACACCCGGATCACTAGTGAAGTCTACCACCCAGATGGAACGGTGGTAGACCCTAAGGAAGCCCAGGCCATCCTGGTCACCCCTGACAACCAAGCGGAAATTGCTAAGGAAGTTGGGGAAGTAAATCCTGCGGACATTGTCTTCAAGATGCCTCAAGGGGCCCTACAAGATCCCAATTCCATCTTTAACAATAAAAGATTCAATGGCATTCAAAATCTCAATGTTCGCTTCTTCGCCAGACCGCGGACGGCAGACGAATTTAGTGCCATTGTAAAGGAAGCCAATGACTTACAAGGTTATGAAGATAAATTCTACGTCCCAACCGGTGCCGGTGCAGAGGTCATTAACCACAACGGCCAAACTGTCACCATCGATAAGCAAGGGATCGCCCGCTACGACCACTACAACAAGGTCGGGGAAATTACCGTCAACCTGGACGATACCCGCTACTATGACCAGACCTTCAACCGCATCCAAGGGCCCAAGGATACTGCTTATTCTAATGCTCTAAGACCCGGCAAGTCCATTACCTTGAAGATTAACTCACGCAGTGGTGAAGGCTCTGACCCTTCCAAGTCCTATGAAGATATGCAAGGGGCCCAAAGCCAAGGTCGAGCCAATGGAAAATTAGTGGAAAAATTCAAGAAGGATGCTGAAGCCAAGGGTTGGAAGGTGGAAACCAAACCCGGCAACCCTTCTGAATTTACCGTAACGGCACCGGCCGATGCCCAGCCTGGCGATACTATGTACTTACCGATTGAGTATACCTATACCAACGGCTCCAAGGATACCCACGCCTTCTATTTCGTGGTCCGAGATTCTGATAATAATGTGCCGGTCTACCATGCTGAAATTGGCTACCAAGGTGACAGCTTAAAGCAATTACCTGAAATTCCAAGTGATCCGGATAAGCTGCAACCTGAGTCCTTCGAATTGGTACCGGGGACCTATACTGATGACCGGGGCAATGTCTGGTCCAATGTTAGTATCAATCCCCAGACGGGTGAAGTGACCGCAGTCGTTCCTGAAGATGCGGATATTGTCGGGGGCGAGAACGTTTATATTCCTGTTAAGGTCAACTATACAGATCCTGTGACCAAAGAACCTCGAGCGGAGACGGTTAAGGCCCAATTTATTGCCCGGCCAACCAACATCGCTCAAGGCGGCCATGCGGTAGTAGAAGAGATTCCTTTTGACACCCATGTGGTCTATGACGACACCCTGGATGCGGGAGTTGTCAAGAAGACAGATGGGGAACTGGGCTCTAAACGCACCGTTTACGAATGGAACTTCGACAACCGCAGGCGGGCTAACCGCGATGGCCGGATGGTGGAACAACCGGTGATGACTAAGGTCCAAGAAACTATCATTAAGCCGAAGAAGGATGCTGAGATCCGAATTGGGGTTAAACCCGTTCAAACAGGACTGGATATTCCAATGACTACCGAATATATCCTTGATCCAAGCCTTCAACCAGGACAAGATGAAATAGTTGAAGAGGGCCAGGATGGCTATGTCCTGATTACATCTACTCGTCATCCAGAGACCGGAGCTATCAGCTTAAACAAGACCGTCGACACCCCAATGATGCCGCGTAAGATCAAGATTGCTAGCTATGAGCATAGCAATGATATTCCTTATGAAACACGGTTAGAATTCGATAACAGCCTGCCAGCTGGAAGTAAACAAGTGGTTCAAGAAGGAATCGTTGGGAAGACCCAAAGCAAGTATACCCCTGCTCGTCTAATTGATTCGGCTCCCCTCAGAGACTATCTCGACAACGTTAATGTTGAAACAGAAGGCGGTAGCTATTTACCTGGTGGTATCCCTAACTATGACAAGATCGCCAACTATCTTGTTGCCCAGGGCTATTGGGATAGAGACCTCTATACTAAGGGGGTCGATGAATATGGGGATATGACATCATTCTATGCTGGTGTGCCACTCTATAACTTTATTTACATGGACGCCAAGAATCATCTATCGGGAGATATTCTCCTCCCATCGACTGTTAGCACCAAGCCTGTCAAGCCAAAACAAGACCAAGTGATCAAAGTCGGCACCAAGACCACCGGCACGCTTGTTGACACTGATGACATTCCATTCAACTACACCGTGGAATTCGATCCGAACTTCTACACCAACTACCCCGACGCGACTGAGAACTACAAGGTCGTGACGCCAGGCCAAGCCGGGTCCAACAAGAAGACCTGGACCATTGAAAACTCCAAGATCGTGGGCGAGCCTGTCGTTGAAACAGTCGCTCCAGTCAATGCCGTGATCAAGGTCGGCCAAAAAGACTATAATGGCTCATTTGAAACGGTGGACAAGGACCCTGTTCCATTCGAAACCGAATACATTGTAGATAATAGCTTAAATCCAGGTGCTGAAGTGGTAGAAAACCCAGGTGAGCTCGGTGAGAAGACCACTACAACTACCCATATCATTAAGAATGGTCAAGTGACGGCTTCGACACCAGGTCAAAGTGTTCAAACCAAGGATCCCGTCAAACGTATCGTTCGCATTGGGGCGAAGACAAATGGTACATACCAAGTGACCGAAGCAATTCCATTCCAAGTGGAAGTGAAGAAAGACCCATCACTCAAGAAGGGCGAATACAAGATCGAGACGCCTGGTAAGGCAGGTAGTCAGACCAAGACCCTGACCATTGAAAACTCTCAAGTAACAGCAACATCTGAGCCAACCATTGATGAACAAGCTACCAATGCGGTAGTCTTAGTTGGCGACCAAGACTTTACCGGCGAAGTCAGCCATGATGTGACTGAGAAAGTCCCATTCCCAGTTAAGGTCATTGAAGATCCAAGTCTAGACAAGGGGACTTACCATGTGGACCAAGAAGGGGTGCCAGGAACCAAGACCACAACTTATACCCAAGCCATTAAGAATGGAGCCGCTGATGGGGCATTGACCTCAGCTGTCAAAGGGGAAACACCAGCTAAGGAACACATTATCCGGGTCGGCACCAAGCCTTTAGCCGGTTCGACCAATGTGACAACCAGCAACCAAAAACCATTCGATGTGGAAATTGAATACGACAACACCAAGCCTGCCGGTACAGTGGAAGTGGTGCCAAATACAGGCATTCCAGGTGAAGAGACTAAGACCACGCCAGTTACCGCCCAAGACGGTACTGTGACTGCCGGGGAAACAAGCACTACTGAAACCAAGGCCCCAATCAACAAGAAGATTATTGTCGGGACCCAAGGCTACAACGGTGAATTCAGCCATGAATACAGCAATGTGGTGCCATTTGAAACCGAAGTTGAAGTCGACCCAAGTCTGGCACCTAATGAAGTGGTTGAAGTACAAAAAGGCCAGTTAGGCGAAACCACCACCAAGGTAAGCCAAAGCATTACTAACGGTGTTCCTGGTGAGAAAGTGGTTTCTGATCCGGTTCAAACTAAGGCACCGGTCAACCGCAAGATCAAGGTGGGAGCTAAGACGGAAGGCGTCCATACTTACACTGAAGAATTGCCATTTAGCTACACAGTGGAATACGACCCAGCCATCGAAGCTGGCAAGTATGAAATCGTGACCCCAGGGGCAGTCGGCTCACGGACCACGGAATGGCCAATTACCAATTCAATCGTTGGCCAAGGCAAGGTCACCCAAGAAACACCTGCTATCAACGCGCTTATCAAGGTTGGAAACAAGGACTTTACCGGCCAAGTGACCCATACCGAAACCGTACCGCTACCAAATACAGTAGAAATCCGCTACAATCCGAATGTCAAAGCTGGCGAAACCAAGGTCCTTGAAGAAGGGAAGCCTGGTTCCGTTGATGTGACCTACACTCAAGGCATTCGAAATGGCCAAGCTGACGGCGAGCTCAAGAAGACCGAAGCCAACCGCCTAGAGCCAGTTAACCGGGTTATTGAAGTGGGCACCCAGCCAGTTAGCGGGACCGAAACCCCAATCCAGCAAGATGTTCCGGTTGAAGTTGAATACCTTTATGACAACACCAAGGACAAGGGCTTTGTTGAAGCGGGTCAAGTCACTCCTGGCAAGACCGAAAGCAAGGTCGTTTCCAAGCTGGTCGACGGCCAAGTGGTCAACACCGTTGAAAATGTCGTGACCCCAGCCAAACAACAAATTATTGTTGGGACCAAGGACTATACGGGCGAATTTAAACATACCGAACAAAGTATTGCGCCATACCGCACCATCTACAAGTTGGATCCAACGCTCAAGCATGGTCAAGAAGTCGTTGATCAAGAAGGTCAATTTGGCTTAATCCAACGTCAAGTCAGCCAAGACTTCGTGAATGGCAAGCTCGGTGAGAAGACTTATGGTCCGACAGAAGAAGTGATGACACCGCAAGATAGAATCGTCCGCATTGGTTCAATGACTGACGGCAGCCACACTTCTACAGAAGAAATTCCATTTGCGGTCAAGGTTGAAGTTGATCCAAACTTGCCTAAGGGTGACTACCAAGTTGTCACACCAGGTGAGCCAGGGACGAAAGAAACCACGATAACGATTGAGAACTCTCAAGTGGTTGGCACACCTTCTAGCAAGCTGACCAAAGAACCTGTTACCCAAGTCATCAAGGTGGGCGACCAAGACTTCACGGGCGAAGTGTCCCATAATGTCACGGAAACCCTCCCATTCAAGGTGGACATCCAAGAAGATCCAAACCTCCCACTCTTCGAAATCCAAGAAGTTCAAAAGGGCGAGAACGGGTCCAAGACCACCAAGTATAGCCAAGCCATTAAGAATGGGGCGGCAGATGGCCAGCTGAAGACGGAAGAAATCGCTCGTACGGAACCCAAGACCCATATCATCAAGGTCGGGACCAAGGCCCCAGAAAATGCTGAAAGCAGGGTCAAGGAAGTCCCAGCCGAGATTGAATATGTCTACGATAATACTAAGGACAAGGGCGTCGTTGAAAAGGGTGCCTACACTCCAGGCAAGGTTGAAACCAAGATTAAGAATGTCTTCAACCCACAAACTGGCCAGATCGAAACCACGACCGAAGAAGTGGTGACTCCAGCCAAGCAAGTGATTGTGGTGGGCACCAAGGACTACACTGGTGAATTTAAGCACACCGAACAAAGCCTGGCCCCATTCAAGACTGAATACAAATTGGATCCAAGCTTGAAGCCAGGCCAAGAAGTGGTTGAACAAGAAGGTAAACTCGGTTTAATCGAACGCGATGTTAGTCAGAAATACGTCAATGGCACCATGGCAGACAAGGTCTTTGGCCAAACCCGCGAAGTGATCGCTCCTGAAAACCGGATCGTTCGCATTGGGGCCAAGACTGATGGCAGCCACACTTCCACAGAAGAAATTCCATTTGATGTCAAGGTTGAAGCCGATCCAAGCCTGCCTAAGGGTGACTACCAAGTGCTGACTCCAGGTCAACCAGGGACTAAGGAAACAACCGTTACGATTGAGAATTCCCAAATTGT
This sequence comes from Aerococcus sp. UMB1112A, assembly GCF_030230715.1. Lineage (NCBI taxonomy): Bacteria > Bacillati > Bacillota > Bacilli > Lactobacillales > Aerococcaceae > Aerococcus > Aerococcus sp. UMB1112A. Next base: position 77,838 of record NZ_JASPDS010000005.1, read on the forward strand.
TGGCCAACCCGTATCTAAAGTGACCAAAGAACCTGTGACTCAAGTGATTAAGGTCGGCAACCAAGACTTTACCGGTCAAGTGAACCACACCGAACGCTTCGAAGTGCCTTACAAGGTGGAAGTGCGCGAGAATCCAAATCTCAAGGCTGGCGAAACCAAGCTGGTCCAAGAAGGTCAGCCAGGTTCTTATGACGTGACCTACACCCAAGCCATCAAGAATGGCCAAGCCGATGGTCAACTGGAACGCGCAATCTCTAATCCAGTCGAACCTAAAGCCCATATCCTTGAAGTCGGCACCCAGCCTGTTGCTGGTACCGAAACGGCTATCAAGAAGGAAATTCTAGTTGAAATTGAATACGTCTTTGATGACAGCCTTGAAAAAGGTCAAGTTCAAACCGGTCAATTGACCCCAGGTAAGACAGAGACCAAGGTCGTTTCTAAAGTAGTGGACGGCCAGGTGGTTAATACGGAAGAAACGGTTGTAACCCCAGCTAAACAAATTGTCCGCGTTGGGTCTAAGGACTTCACCGGTGACTACAAGTTCTCCACTACCTGTCCTGTCCCATTCCCAGTTGAAATCAGAGAAAATCCTGACCTCACAGTAGGAACAAGCAAGACAGTCCAAGAGGGCGTTCCTGGTTCTAAGACCACGGACTACACTCAAGCCATCAAGAATGGCCAGGCTGACGGCGCACCAGTCAGCCAAGACGGCGCCTACACTGCACCAAAAGCTCACATCATTGAAGTGGGCACCAAGCCAGTTGAAGGCAACACCCATGAAAGCAACAAGGATGTGCCTGTTGAAACGATCTTTGAATATGATCCAAGTCTGGACAAGGGCAAGGTGGAAACTGTCCAAGTTGTACCAGGTCATGTGACCAGTCAAATTGTCAATAAGGTGGTTGATGGTAAGGTTGTGACGGAAGAAGTACCTGTAGTGACCCCAGCCAAGCACATTGTGAAGGTGGGCACCAAGGGCTATGACGGCCAGTTCAACCACGAAAGTATCCACGGAACGCCTTTTGCAACGGAAGTGATCTATGACGACCAGCTCGATTCAGGCAAGGTCGAAGAAGTCCAAGCCGGTCAGCCAGGCCAAGTCAAGGAAAGTGTGACCCAGGCGATCGTTAACGGCGTTCGCCAAGACAAGCAAGTCAACCAGGAAGTCCTCCGCGAACCGCAAAAACGGATCCTCCGCGTCGGCATCAAGCAATTGATTAAGGAAGTTCCAGTTGAGAAGATTGTGGAAGTTGTCAAGGAAGTTCCCGTTGAAAAGGTCGTTGAAGTGGTTAAGGAAGTCCCCGTTGAGGTCATCAAAGAAGTTCCGGTCGAAGTGATCAAGGAAGTTCCTGTCGAGAAGATTGTTGAGATCGTTAAGGAAGTTCCCGTTGAGAAAGTAGTCGAAGTCGTTAAGGAAGTTCCCGTTGAAGTGATTAAGGAAGTTCCAGTCGAGAAGATTGTTGAGATCGTTAAGGAAGTTCCCGTTGAGAAAGTAGTCGAAGTGATCAAGGAAGTCCCTGTTAAAATCATCAAGGAAGTCCCCGTTGAAGTGATCAAGGAAGTTCCGGTTGAGAAGATTGTTGAGATCGTTAAGGAAGTCCCTGTTGAAGTGATCAAGGAAGTTCCGGTTGAAATTATCAAGGACTGCCCAGGCATTGAAGTGGTCTACAATAAAGACCTCAAGCCTGGCCAAGTCAAGGTGGTGGATCCAGGCGAGAAACGCATCACCGAAATCCGGGACGGCAAGACCGTGGTGAAACAGGAAGGCCGCAAGATGATCGTTGAAGTCGGCTGTGCTAAGACGGATAAACCAGCTGTCATCCCTCACAATCCAGAAGGCGACAAGGACCAATCGAAAGATCCTCAAGATCCACAAGGCGACAAGGACCAGTCTAAGGACCCTCAAGATCCACAAGGCGGTAAGGACCAATCGACAGATCCAAAAGAGCCAGAATCAGGTCATAAAGACCCTCAATCCGATGAGAAAGAGCCAGAAGCCGGCAAGGATCCCCAAGGTTCAGACAAGGATAAACTGCCAAGCAAGGATCCTCAAAACGGCGACCAAGACAAGCTGAAGGACAAGGATCATGCCATCTCTAAAGATCCAGAATCAGGTCATAAAGATCCAAGCTCTGCTGACAAAGTTCCTTCATTCGAAGAAAGACGTCAAGACACTAAGCCTGAAGCAGTCAAGCTCAACACAGACCAAGTTAAAGTCCTAAAAGGAAGCAGTCCAGAAAGTGGACAAGCCAAGGCCTATACGCCGCTGACCCAATTGCCAGCGACTGGGGCAGAGGCTAGCGCTAACCGCTTCCACCCAGCCGTATTGACCCTCGTGCTAGGACTCGGTCTCTTGACCTTCTCCACGAAGAAGAAAAAAGCTTAATCCATTAAGCAAAAGTTGACTTTAATCGCTAAGTTGAACCAAGTGAAGATAAGTCAGAGCGCATCAAGAATATAATCTTGGTGCGCTTTTTTATCGTTTAGTCTTGATCTGAGGGGGGAGTCCACTTATTTTTCTCTTGGTGGACTAGGCTGAATACTTAGCTAGATAAGAGAGCAATAAGATTCTGTTTAATTTTTAATCATTAATGTGAAATCGATAGCAAGTGACATTGTGAAGCTGATGGATCAGTGTTAGTATAAGTACGGATAAATTGCAAGGGGGTGAATGAAAGGAAAAAACGATCACAGTATGGTAAACGGGTGCGATTGCTAAGGTTTGTTTAAGAATTTCCATACTTTTCGAAGGTGAATTAAGAATGGAAAAATTTGTGAAAGGGAGAGTATTGTGAAAAGTTTATTAGCAGTCCTTGTGACTTTAGTTTTATATTATATTCTTTACCGGATGCAAAAAAGAAAACTATCTTTAATGGTCCGGGTGCTAACAGCAACAGCTATGGGTGCTGTTCTAGGTTTTATCTTTATGGGACATACTGACTATGTGGTTGTCTTTGGGAAGGTTTACGCTAACCTTTTGATGGCCTTTGTGATTCCCTTATTAGTATTTTCAATTGTAGCTACAATCATTAATATTGGCGATATGAAGACCCTGGGATCGATTGGTGGACGGATCTTGGGTTTTCTTTCTTTGCATAACATTTTAGGTTCGATCATTGCCATTATTGTCGGCGGCTTGATGCATCTTGGCCTGAATTCAGGAGTACAGTTTGATAAAGCTGCAGAACTTGAAGAAGTGCCTCATTTTTCAGAAGTTATTATTAGTTTCTTCCCCCGCAATATTGTTGATAATATGGCCAACAATAATATTGTGCCGATTGTTATTTTCAGTGTCATTGTGGGTCTAGTTATTTTAATTTATGAAGATAAGTCTGAAATCCAAGCTTTTATTGATTTTGTGCAAGCGGGGAATAAGTTGATGAACCGGGCGATCGGCGCAATTGTCAAGTTTACGCCTTATGCTGTCTTATCTTTGTTGGCTAACCAAGTGTCTTCTTTGGATTTGTCCTTTGTGACGTCCTTGTTAAGCTTACTGGCAGCTGTTTACATTGCCTGCCTCTTCCACAGCTTCATTACATCTTCCGCCATGGTGGCTCTCTTCAGCCAGCACAATCCCTTCAAGGTTCAGCGTAAGATCTTCCCTGCTTGGTTGGTAGGCTTTACGACCCAAAGTTCTATTGGCTCTATTCCAGCTAGTGTGAAGAGTCAGCGGAGTCTAGGTGTTCCTGAAAATATTGCCTCCATCTCTGCATCGATAGGAACCACTTTTGGGATGCCTGGTTGTGCTGCCATTTGGCCAGTTCTACTTGCTATCTTTACGATTAATGCCTTAAATATCGACTTTGGCCTCAACCAATATGTCCTCATGATTGGTGCGGCCCTCCTTGCCTCGATTGGGACGGTGGGTGTTCCTGGCACAGGGACCATTCAAGCCACGGCGCTCTTTGCAGCTATGGGCTTACCGGTTGAAATGATCCTGGTTCTTAGTCCAATTGCTGGAGTAGCGGATATGGCGCGGACCTCAACCAATGTTCATACAGGTGCAATTACTGGCTTCTTGGTGGCTGCCCGTGAACATAGTATTAACGAAGAGGAATACGCCACTCGCTTGGATGAACAAAGTGATAATTTTTAGAAAATAACGTCCTCTGCCATACTGTACGCATGAAAGTGCCAGAAGAGCTTATCTCTTTTGGTGCTTTTTTCTTTGATCAGGTCGCCTGGCTAAATTTTGGATCTAAAACATGTTATCCTAGGCTTAATAATAGAGAAGGGAGACTGTCATATGGATTTGAATGAGCGCTTGAAGCCAGTGGCGGAACGTTTTGAGGCCCATCCTGACCGCCATCCGGATTGGACTTGGGAGGACGTGCTGGCTTGTTTAGCAGGCAGGGAAGACCTTGTAGAGAGCCTGCTTGCCATGGAAGAGACAGGCGGCGAACCGGATTTGATCGCCTGCGAACCCTTTAGGCGGGCCTTTTTTGCGGATATGAGTCCAGAGACTCCGGCAGGGCGGCGGAGTCTCTGCTATGACCGGGAGGCACGCTTGGGGCGGAAGAAGTTTCCACCTGAGACGAGCGTCGAAGAGATGTGCCAGGCCATGGGAACACGATTGATGTCAATCGATATGTATTTGACCTTGCAATTGTTAGAGAATCTTGATTTAAAGACCTCTTCTTGGCTGAAGACACCAGCTGCAGTGCGTGAATTAGGAGGCGCTGTCTTTGGCGATTATCGCTATGGCCAGGCCTTTATCTACCACAATGGAGCTGATGCTTACTATAAGTCGAGGGGCTTTCGGAGTTTTATTTATTTGCCTGATTGAGATAATTTGGAGGATGATTAAATGACAACACATGAACTACTTGCTGGCTTGAAAGCGAAAAAATGGGTCAATCTGACCCATGAAGTGACTAAGGATATGGCCATCTACCAGGCCTTCAACCCCCTGCAAGAGCGGGTGCTGACGACCTTGGAGGAGACGGGGTCGGACAACCGGGAATACACCCTGGGAACTTCCCATGGGACTCATATTGACGCGCCGGCCCACTTCATGGCGGGCGGCCGGATCATGGCAGATATTCCCCAGAAGGAACGCTACCTGCCCCTCTATGTTTTGCATCTGGAAGACAAGGTGGCAGCAAACGCTGGTTATGCCGTGACGGTGGAAGATATTAAGGCCTTCGAAGCCCGCTATGGCGACATTCCAGCAGGCGCTTTTGTCGCCTTCTCGTCCGGCTGGTACAAGCGGATCCACTCCCAGGAGGCCTTCACCAATACCAATGAAGATGGGGTGGAAGTGACGCCGGGCTGGTCGGTGGCTGCCTTGGAATACCTGAGCCGCGACCGGGAGATTACCGCCATTGGCCACGAGACACTGAATACCGATGCAGGCCCTGAAGCCGCTGCAGCCGGTGACCTGGTTGCCCAGCGCTTTTGGCTCAACGAAAACAAGTTCCAGGTCGAAGTCATGGCTAATTTAGACCAGGTCCCTGCTGTTGGCAGTGCGATTATGATCAACGCACCCCATATCAAAGATGCCGTTGCCTTCCCAGCTGAAGTGATTGCGGTCCTGGATGAGGAAGCCTAGTTTGGGAACAGTGAGGGACGCTTAATAGAAGCTATGGAAAAACCAGCAGAATGTGGGCTCTGCTGGTTTTTCGTTCTTCTGGTGGTTGCTTGTCAAATTTTCAAATGATGTCCTGCTTTGCGAGTAGCTGGTGGGGAACTTTCAAATGGTTCCATGGTTTGCAAGTAGAGTCGTGCCAACTCGCAAACGGGGCGCTGCTTAGCAAGTAGGATCGCACTAACTCGCAAACGGGGCCGCCATTAGCAAGTAGCCTCTGCTAGGCAAGCTGTCCTCTCTTCCCATAATGAAAACAAGCTAGCAAGGTCCTTGCTAGCTTGTTTAACCGATTATTTTATTGAAAAAAATTGCCAATACACAATTGGGATCGTTGTTTGTGTGTTGGCGCTTGCGAACACTCATTTGAAGGTCTTAATTGTGTGGTGAATCTTGCCAGTACACACTAAAAAGGTCCAATTGTGGATTGAAAGCAGTCAAGCCACTATGGAAGGTCTTAATTGTGTGTTAGATCTAACGAACCCACACTTCAGGTTTTTGTTTGTGGGTTGGTCTCGGTTTTTATAAATAGTATTTTTTACTCACGATAGGCAATCGTCCAAGCCTTGCTTGCCCTTATTCCAACTTTCTCCAAGCTACTAAAGCTAAGCGCTCTTTCTTACACCCTCCCTAGTCGGGTTCGGTCGCGCAGCTTCCTTGTCACTTCACAAGTCTCCGCCGCAGTCTGTTAGACTGCTCTGGTGACTTGCTCCAGTGAAAGGAAGCTGACCGCGCGCCTTCACACCCTTTATAGTTGGGTTCGACTTGGCAGGCTTGGAGTGATTTCACAATTAAGAAACGAGCGAATGCTTCGCCCTTATTCTTAATTGCTCCAATCATCCAAGCCTAAGCGCCAAGTCTCACACCCTTTGTTTTTCTAAGCCTTCTTTTAGGCAGTCTTCTAGGATGCTGATGAATTCTTTGGCGATGGGGTTGGGGGTGTGGCTGTCGTTGGTGAGGTAGCCGATTTCGATTTCTTCGCTGGAGTCGAGGGGGATGGCGATGATGTCTTCGCCGTTGAGGTTGGCGTTGATGATGCCCGAGGAGATGGTGTAGCCGTTGAGGCCGATCATGAGGTTGAAGATGGTGGCCCGGTCGCTGACGACGATGGATTGTTTGGCGTCCTGGTCAGCGTGGACTTCTTCCCAGAAGTAGAAGGAGTTGTGCTTGCCCTGGTCGAAGTTGAGTCGGGGGTAGGGGGCTAGGTCCTCGAAGGTCAGGCGCTTCTTATGGGCCAGGGGGTGTCCCTTGTAGGTGAAGATATGAGGTTTGGCGGTGACTAGGGGGGTGAAGCTGAGGTGCTTGTCGGAGAGGACCCGGTCAATGATCTGTCGGTTGTAGTGGCTGCGGTAGATGACCCCCAATTCACTCCGCAATTGGTAGACCTCTTCGATGACTTCATAGGTTCGGACTTCTTTCACCGAGGCTTGGAAGGCCTTGTCCTGGTGGCGCTTGAGCAGGCGGGAGAAGGCCTCGACGACAAAGGCATAGTGGTGGCAGACGACAGAGAAGATGGGCAGGGCTGGTGGTTCCTTGTCGAAGTAGCGGCGCTCAACCAGCTGCATTTGCTCCAGGATTTGGTTGGCATATTGGAGGAATTCCTCGCCGTCCGTGGTCAGAGAGATCCCTCGCGAGCTCCGGGTGAAGAGGGTGACGTCCAGTTCCTTTTCCAGTTTGGTCATGGCATTGGATAGAGAAGGTTGGGAGATATAGAGTTTGTTGGCAGCCTGGCTGAGGGACAGCTCGCTGGCGATGGTTTGGAAATATTTAAAGTCTTCGAGGCGCATGGTCTGGCTCCTTTTCAAAAGATTGGCTATAGTCTACCGCTATAGCTAGCTCTTGTAAATAGATATTTCAAATTTTTCTGGCCTTCGCGTATAGTAAGAGTCAAGAAAGCGAGTGATTGACATGACAACTTTTTCCAAACGATTCTTAACAGTAGGCTCTCTCCTACGTCCAAAAGAACTTTTAAAATATAAAAATGAAATTGAAAAACGCGATGACATTACTTATCCCTTCTATGATGACCTGCCAGGCTACAAGGAAGCTGAAGAAGCAGCAGTCAAGGACATTGTGGCCAAGCAAGTGGCCCATGGTCTGACCGAAATCTCTGATGGGGAATTCCAACGCTCACTCTGGCACTTGGACTTTGCCTGGGGCCTACAGGGGATCGACCGCTATATCAATGATTCCGGCTACCACTTCTACGAAGAGGATGAAGATGGCAACAAGCAGGACTATGAAACCCGACGCGATATCGGCCTCCATGTGACCGGTAAATTATCGGGCAAGAACCATCCTTTCGTCGACCACTTCAAGCTGGTCAAGGAACTTGCGCCAGAGGATGTGGCGGTTAAACACACCATCTTCGCGCCGGGCCACCTCTACTTTGAATTATTGGCTCTTGGTGAAATCGGCGAAGGCAAGTTCTATTCTGACCTAGCTGAATTCCGCCATGACCTAGCTCATGCTTACAAGGAATTCGTTAAGGAATATGCGGAAGCTGGAGCTGAAATTCTCCAAATTGACGACTGTATCTGGGCCAGTTTTGTCGGTGATGAGGATGAAATCCGCTTAGACTCCCTAGACTTCGATGGGTCCAGCTTCTCTAAGGAAGAACTGGCTAATCAATTGATTGAATTGAACAATGCGGTAGCTGACTATGCCCATGAACTGGGGCTCAGAGTCTACGGCCACAACTGCCGGGGGAACTATGCTTCTCGGGCCTTCACAGATGGCGCCTATACAGAAGTCGCCCAGTACTTCCTGGCTCGTCAGCACTATGACCGCTTCTACTTAGAATGGGATGACGAACGGGCCGGTAGCTTGTCTGCACTCGAGGTCTTCAAAGACCGCCCAGATGTGGAAGTCGTTGTGGGTGCCCTGTCTTCTAAGACGGCTGGTTTGGATGACGCGGACCGTGCCCTCCGCCTCCTCGACGAAGCGACCAAGTACATTCCTAAAGAAAACTTATACCTCTCCCACCAATGTGGCTTTGCTTCTTGCGACTGCGGCAATGAATTGACCGAAGACCAGCAGTGGGCTAAGATCGACCAAGGCCATGAGATCGCCTACCAGTTCTTTGGGGAATAGGATGATTTTGTGAAAAAATATTCTGCTTACAAGATGAAATGTGCTGGTGAGCATACGTTTCGCTGTTGAATTTGGGCCTTAGATAGGCCCGGTGCATAAAGAGACTGCTCTTTCAATAACTAGTATGTTTATTCATCTCAAGCTCCTCTTTATTAGGGGAGCTTTTGACAGTTAAAAAGGCTGGAGCTAAGTTTCCAGCCTTTTTTGGTGCAGATAATTAACGGAGCTAAGTGTGCTTGTTCATAGCCTTAGATAGGGTCGAAGTATGAAGCCACACTTAAAGACTCTGTTTGGGTATTAGATGTTGCCAAGCCACACTGGATGGCTTTGTTTGGGTGTTGAAACTTGTCAATCCACACTCGGGGCCTCTGTTTGAATGTTGAATAAGGTCAACCCACACTCCGAGCTTTTGAGTGGGTGTCGGGAGTCGCTAAGCCACAATTGTAAGCTTTGATTGAGGGTTAGATTATTTAAAAATATTTGCTCCAGTGGTCTACTTCTAAACGTGCGCTCTCACACTATTAGTTGGGTTCGACTTGGCAGCTTTCGTGTCACTTCACAAGTCCCCGCCGCAGTCTTGCAGACTTCTCTGGTGACTTGCTCCAGCGAAAGGAAGCTAATCGCGCGCCCTCACACTATTAGTTGGGTTCGACTTGGCAGGCTTGGAGTGATTTCACAAGTAAGGAACGAGCGAATGCTTCGCTCTCATCCTTACTTGCTCCAATCATCCAAGCCTAGGCGCCAAGTCTCACACCCTTCCTAGTCGGGTTCGAAAAGGCAGAAAGGGAGTGACTTCAGAAAAGTGGAACGACCGGCTAAAGCCGCTCTTATCCGCTTTTCCTCTAGTCATCCCTTTCTAGACGCCTTTTCTCACACCCTGTGTAGTCGGGTTCGAGGATGCAGAAAGGGCTCCTCTTCACAAATGGGAACGATCGGCTAAAGCCGCTCTTATCCCATTTGCTCCAGAGGTCCCTTTCTCCCGCATCCTCTCACACCCTTTACGGTCTTTGGTTTTGGCCGCCGTCTACGTCTAGGGTGCGGCCGGTGATCATTTTGCCGGCGGGGCTGGCGAGGTAGAGGCAGGTGCCGCCGACGTGGGTGGCGCCGTCTGGAAATTGCCGGGCGGGGACGCTAGCGAGGACGGCTTGGTATTCTTCGGGGTGTTCTTTGGACCACTCTTCGAAGGCAGGGGTGAGGACGGCGGGGCAGATGGCATTGGTGTTGATGCCGTACTGGCTCCATTCGGTCGCTGCTACCCGGGTGAGCCCGCGGATGGCTTCTTTGGTCGCAGCATAGGAGGCGAAGCCGGCCATACCCGTGATGCCTGCGCCCGATCCCATGTTGATGATAGTTCCTTTGCTTTCCTTGAGGAGGGGGAAGCAGGCCTTCATATAGTTGAAGGTCCCGTAGAGGCCGGAATTAATGGCCAGGCGGAAGTCGTCCAGGGTCTGGTCTTCCAGGGCAATGCCGGTGTTCACAGCCTGGGCATTGTTGATGAGGACATCGATTCGCCCTAGCTTGTCCACAATGGCCGCAACCACTTCTTGGACCCGGTCTTCTTCACCGCCATCGGCCACGAAGTAGTGGATCTGTGCTTCATAGCGGTCGCGGAAGTCTTCGACGGTGGCAACTAAAGTTTTTTCCGTTCGCCCGGTAATGACCACCTGGTAGTGGGCCTGGCAGAAGGCTTCGGTAATATCGCGGCCCAGTCCCGAACCGCCTCCGGTAATAATGGCGACCTTGTCTTGATTTTCTCTTGTCATCTCTTAGCACTCCTTTATTTCTTGAACTTATGTCCAGTATAGCATCTTCCAAGCGACAATGCTGGTCCAAATAAGAGGGCTTTCTCTATCTCTTAACTAGGCTAAGAAATCAGCTGATAAGGTGGGATACGTTTGGCCTGGTCAATGAACTGGGCGATATCTTCGGGGCTTTCCTGGCCCCCGCGTTGGATCCAGAGCCTGATGATGCTAACGACACTAGATAGAAGGACCTCCTTGGCATAGGGAAGGGGGAGGTCTTTAGGGGGAAAGTTAAGCCGGTCGCTCGCCTCCACTTTGGCGCTAATTAAGCGGCTGAGGATGTCCTTAACTTTAATCATAAAATGGGGATCACCCTGGGGGCTAGCCAGGGCTTGGACCAGGGTGAACTGGCTCTCGACATATTGGAGGGCTTCCAGGATGGCAGCGTAAGGGATCAGGCTGAGCGCGTCCACTTCCTGGCCTTGCTGATATTCTTCTTTAAAGAAAATTGCCTCAAGTTCGTCCATAATTTCTTCTTCTAGCTGGTCCATCAGGTCAAACTTGTCTACATAGTGCAGGTAGAAGGTGCCACGGTTAATGCTGGAGCGGCGGGCAAGATCGCTAACCGTGAGACTGTCGAAACCAACTTCATGGATTAGTTCGATAAAGGCGGCCTTGATTTTATCTTTACTTGCGGTCTGTCTTTTCATGCCTACTTATCCTTTCTTTGCTTAAATCAACAGATTGTTGATATTGATGATTGTTTTCTATTCACTCTTATTTTATACTGGCTGCGTAGTTAAATCAACACGTTGTTTATATAAAGGAGAGAGTAAGATTGGCTTATATTGAAATGGTAAAAAGTTCCAAGTTTTATGAGATGGGGGATAACCGCATTGTGGCCAATGACCAGGTGTCCTTTGAAGTTGAAAAAGGAGAGCTAGCCATCATTCTAGGCGCATCAGGTGCGGGTAAATCGACGGTCTTGAATATCTTGGCCGGTATGGACAGCAATGATGAGGGCCAGATCCTGGTCGATGGCCAGGATATCTCAAATTATAGTTCCCAGGCCTTGACCCAGTACCGACGGGAGGCGATTGGTTTTGTCTTCCAATTTTATAACTTAGTTCCTAATTTGACGGCCTTAGAGAATGTGGAATTAGCCACCGAAATTGTTAAGGATGCCTTAGATCCGGTTGAAACCCTTCAGTCAGTCGGCTTGGATGAGCGGATGGGAAACTTTCCTTCCCAGCTTTCAGGTGGGGAGCAGCAGCGGGTGTCAATTGCTCGTGCGCTTGCTAAGCGGCCCAAGCTCTTGCTCTGTGACGAACCAACGGGAGCTTTGGACTATCAAACAGGCAAGCAGGTCCTGCAAATTCTCCAAGACAAGTGTCGAAAAGAGGGGACGACCGTTATTATTGTCACCCATAATGCGGCTCTGGCTCCGATGGCCGACCGGGTGATCCGGATGCGGGACGCTAGGGTCGAGACGGTTGAGCTAAACGATAAGCCCGCAGATATTGCAGCAATTGAATGGTAGGGGGTGACAAGATGCCTACATTATGGAAGGAAATCTGGCGGTCCATTCGCCAGTCCAAAGCTCGTTTTATTTCAATCTTCATGTTGATGTTGATTGGTTCATTTGCTTTAGTTGGCTTGAAGGTAACGGGGCCTAATATGCGGCAGACCGGGCGGGATTATTTTGCAGCTGCGAATACGGCTGATCTGACGGTGATAGGGTCATTGGGCCTCAACCAGGAGGACTTGGACCAGCTTGCAAGCCTTGATGGCCTTCAAGAAGTTGAAGCAGGCTATTTGAAAGATGTTACACTCAAAGGGGATAAGGAGAGTTTGCGTCTTTTTTCAAAGACAGAGAACTTGTCCCAAGCGGAGCTTCTAGAAGGTCGCTTACCTGAAACAGCGGATGAAATTGCCCTCGATGGCTCTTACCGTGGGGACTATCAAATTGGTGACCAGATTCAAATTGAGGAGCCAGAGAACCCGCTTGGGCAGAAAGTGCTCAAGGGGGACAGCTATACTCTGACAGGTTTCGTCTATTCTAGTGAAATCCTCTCTGACATTAACCGCGGGCCCTCTACGGCTGGCACAGGTGCGCTCAAGGGCTATGGAGTTTTAGCCGAAGAGGCCTTTGACTCCGAGCTTTATATGTTGGCCCGGATGACTTTTGAAGATTTAGAAGGCTTAGATCCTTACAGCCAAGCTTATACGGACAAAATCCAAGCCCATAAGGACCAGGTGGCAGAGGTCTTGGCAGACCGGCCCGAAGAGCGTCTAGCGGCGATTCAAGATCAAGGCCACAAGCAGCTCCAAGCGGCTGACCAAAGCATCCAAGCGGCTCAAAAGAAGCTGGACCAGGAAAGCCGACGCTTAGACCAAGCCAAGCAAGACTTAGACCGGGCCCGTCTAGCCCAGCTGCCTGTCGGGGGCGACCAAGAAAAGGCCCTGAAAGAGGGAGAGGAGAAGGTCAAAGCCGGTCAAGCTGAAATCGACCAAAAGACCAAGGAAATGGCAGAGGCTAAAGAAAGGCTGGACCAATTAGATCTCCCCAGCTATATGATCAATAGCCGCCGTGAGATACCCGGTGGCGAGGGCTACCGGATTTATGGCACGGTCTCCCATATTGTGGATGCTTTGGCCAATATTTTCCCCATCTTTCTTTATTTTGTAGCTGCCTTGTTGACCTTAAACACCATGACACGTTTTGTTGATGAAGAGCGGGTTAAATCAGGGACCTTGAAAGCCTTGGGTTACGGCAGGCGCGATATTGTGAAGAAGTTTGTGGTCTATGGTTTCTTGTCCAGCTTCTTGGGCTCTGTGCTAGGGATTGGCCTGGGCCATATCCTCTTACCCCTGATTGCTTACAATGCCTATAGCACAGGCTTTACCCTGCCTCGGATCCAGTTGCATTTCTACTGGCCCATTTCCTTACTGGCCCTCGCCCTGGCCCTTCTCTGTGCAGTCTTACCTGCCTACATCGTAGCCCGCCGAGCCTTAAAGGAAAAGCCTGCCCAGCTCCTCATGCCCAAGGCGCCCAAAGCGGGGGGCAAGATTTTCTTGGAGCATTTTCCTGGTATCTGGAATCGTCTGGGCTTTATGCAAAAGATTACGGCCCGCAACATCTTCCGCTACAAGCAGCGGATGCTGATGACGATTTTTGGGGTAGCTGGGGCGGTGGCCTGCCTCTTCGCGGGTCTAGCTGTCCAAGAATCGATTAGGGGGATTAACGACCGCCAGTTCAACGATTTGATCCACTATCAGATGATTGTGGCTGAAGCAGACCAGGCGTCAGACGATGACCGGCAAGCGATAGCCGACCTTCTAGCAGGGGGCGGGGTGTCCAGCCATGACCGCATCCACTATGAACAATTGACCAAGACGGCAGGATCTGCCCAAGACCAACAAGCCATCCACTTGATCGTCCCAGAAAACCCTGCCCACTTCCACCGCTATGTCAACTTAGTCAACCGAGAAACAGGGCAAGGCCTGAGCCTGGAAGAGGATGGGGTCATCATTTCAGAGCGCCTGGCTCAATTGTTGGACGTCGGGCCAGGTGATGTGCTGACCTTAGAAGATGCCGATCACAAGACCTATGAAATGAAGGTGACCGGGATTACAGAAATGTACATGGGCCACTTTGTCTTCACCAACCAAGCCGGCTATGCGAATATCTTTGGCAAAGATTTCCAAACTAATGCCCAGCTTGTCAACCTAAAGGACACAAGTCAAGAAAATACAGAAAACTATGCGGCTGACTTTATGGCTATCGATGGAGTCAAAGGGATCGTGCAGAATACCAGCCTTCAGAATCAGATTCGAACCATTGTGAATTCCCTTGATAAGATTATGATGGTCTTGATCCTAGTGGCTGGCCTTCTAGCTGCGGTCATTCTCTATAATCTGACCACCATCAATGTGTCGGAAAGAATGCGAGAATTATCGACCATCAAGGTGCTTGGCTTCTATGACAGGGAAGTCACTCTCTATATCTACCGTGAGACTATTATCCTGACCTTGTTTGGTATTGTCTTTGGCTTCGGCATTGGCGAGTGGCTCCACCGCTACATCATCCATATGTTGCCCCCAGCCGATGTGATGTTTAATCCGGCGCTCACTAGTCGGCCTTTCCTCATACCAAGTCTGCTAGTTGCTGGGATCAGTCTGCTTTTAGCCCTAGTCATTAACCAGCGCCTCAAACAGGTGGACATGCTAGAAGCGCTGAGCTCCGTTGAATAAAAAGCTAAAACTTGAATCAAAATCCAAGGATCAATCAAAAGAGCCTTGGATTTTTTTGGTGGCAGGGCAAAGTTCAAAATCCCCCTAGGCAAAGGGAAACTTGTCCTCTATAATAAATGAGTAAAAGATGAGAAAGAGGTAAGAAATTGGAACTGTTAGCTTATCAAGATGAAGATATTTCGCAAATGACGGCTATCTGGAATGATGTTCTCGAAGATGGTTTGGCCTTTCCAGGGACGGAGCTTTATAGCGAGGGAGATTTCACTGACTACCTGAGCCATAAGTCGGCGGCGACTTGTTTGAAGGAAGGGGACAGGGTGGCTGGTTTCTACACCCTCCAACCCAACAATATCGGCCGTTGCGGGCATGTGGCCAATGCTTCTTACTGTATGAATAAGACCTTCCGCGGGCGGGGGCTTTTCTCCAGCCTGGTTGAAAGCTTCGCTGGAAGAAGCCAAGACCCTGGGCTTTAGAGGCATGCAGTACAATGCGGTGGTGGCTATCAACTATGCTGCTATCAAGGTTTACACCCAGCAGGGTTTTCAGATTGTCGGCACCATTCCCAAGGGCTTCCTACTGAAGAACGGCACTTATTGTAATATCTATATCATGTATCGGGACCTTTAAGCAGCCTGCGCAGTGATCAATTGTTTTAACAAAATTTGTGATGATACTTACTAGGAAAACTAAATGAAAGGTGATTCCATGTCTCTAAGTCAGAATAAAAAGTCTATCCAACGCCTAACCCTAACTGCTCTCTTGACCGCCTTGGCGATTCTTATCCCCATGGTCATGCCTATCAAAGTGGTTCTCGGGCCGGCTTCTTACACCCTGGCCAGCCACCTGCCCATTGTCTTGTCCATCTTCATGGGGCCCGCTCCAGCCGCCTTTGTTGCCCTAGCTTCTGGTATCGGCTTCTTCTTAGCCGGTTTCCCCTTCGTGATTGGCTTGCGCGGGCTCAGCCACGTCTTCTTCGCTACTTTTGGGGCCTACTACTTCCAAAAGCATCCCAGCTTGGTAGACAAATTGACTACACGAACAGCTTTCTCCTTCGTGCTGGCTTTTATCCATGCCTTAGCTGAGGTGGTCGTTGTCTATTTGGTAACTGGGATAGGTACTGACAACTTAGCGGCCGGTTACTTTACTACCCTCTTTGTCTTCGTTGGCCTGGGTGGGATTATCCATGGTATGGTTGACTTTGAGTTAGCTTATCAAACCGCTCGCGCCTTGAACAAGGCCAAGGTGGTTTCCTTCTTTAAGAACTAGTCGCTAAAGGTTAAGGAAGAGGCGCCTCAATACTTGTGGCGTCTTTTTCTTATCTCTAGAGCGGGGATTTTGTGCTATAATGGGAAAAGTTTTATGTGACGATTTAGCTGGTAAGGAGTGTAATGGTGAAACGTTATCGATATAAAAAGGCGATCGGCCTAGAGCCGGTTCTCTTTGTGCTTGTTTTCTTTGGGATATTTGGGGCGATTGGCTGGCGGATGGGTGTGGTCAATATGTTATCGACGATTATGGCGACGGCTTATGACCTGCTCATGAATACCTGCTTTTTCTTGATGGCCATTTCGGTGGTGACGGGGGCTCTGTCCTCGCTCTTTTCGGAATTTGGTTTCGTGGCTTTAATCGACAAGCTTTTGTCGCGCTTAATTGGCCCGATCTATGACATGCCGGGGGCTTCGTCTTTGGGTGTGCTCAACTGTTATATGTCAGATAATCCAGCCGTTCTAACCTTGGCCAAGGAGGATAATTTCAAACGTTATTTCAAAAAATACCAATTGCCGGCTCTAACGAATATTGGGACCTCCTTTGGGATGGGCTTGATTGTGACGGCAACGGTCCTGGCGATCCCGCTCGAAGGCTCAGCGACAGCCGCTCTGATTGGGAACCTAGGAGCCGTTGTCGGCAGCCTAGTCAGTGTCCGCCTCATGCTCCACTTCACTAAGAAGGCTTATGGGACGGAAGACTATGTGGAGATCGACCACGAAGAAGACCTGCCAGAAGGATCCCGGGTGGTCCGGGCAGGGGGCGTGGGATCGCGCGCCCTCTCCGCTCTCTTGGATGGGGGTAAGAATGGGGTAGAAATGGGTATGGCCATTATTCCGGGCGTGGTCGTGGTCTGCACCATGGTTATGTTACTCACCCACGGCCCAGGACCAGATGGCATCTATACCGGTGAGATCGGCCAGGGGGTTCCTTTCTTACCCTGGATTGGGGAAAAATTATCCTTTATCCTGACTCCTATCTTTGGCTTCTCTAATCCTGAGGCTATTTCGGTACCAATTACCGCCCTGGGTGCAGCGGGAGCGGCTGTGGGTTTGGCTGCCAAGCTGGTGGAATCGGGCCTGGCTAACGGCAATGACCTGGCTGTCTTTACCGCCATGTGCATGTGCTGGTCGGGCTACCTGTCGACCCATATTGCCATGATGGATGCCCTGGATACCCAGGAGATGACGGGCTATGCCCTCTTCAGCCATACGATCGGTGGTTTAGTGGCGGGCGCAGCTGCTCACTTTATTTATATATTGGTTGTGTGACGGAAATTGTGCTGGTGAGCATGCGTTGCGCTGTTGAAGTTGGTCCTTGAAGAGCCATGGCACCGGTTCGGGCCAAGGTCCCTCACCTAGCGAGACTCAAACGGAGAGTAAGGCTTGCGCCAACTCTCCGTAATTCGCTTCGCTTGCTTGTTCATGGCTAAGGCCCAACTTCAACGCTCCACTTCTGCTCATAAGGGAGATTGTAAGTAAATAAAGCCAATAAGTAGAGTGAGCAGTGCTGTAAAAAATAGAAAGAATGTATCAATCCAGATTGTTATTTTAGGGGGATTGTATAACAGTGGTGTAACAGGGTGAAAGTAAGAGCGTTTAGAAAGGGATGACTGGAGGCAAAAGGGATAAGAGCGGCTTTAGCCGGTCGTTCCACTTTGCTGAAGTCACTCCCTTTCTGCCTTTGCGAACCCGACTATGAACTGTGCTAGTGAGCATGCGTTCCGTCTTGAAAGTGATCGTTAGAGAGCCATGGCACCGGCTCGAGCCTTGGTCTCTCGCCTAGCAAGTTTCAAAGGGCTAGTACGGCTAGCGCCTACTATCCCTAATTCACATTGCTTGCTTTTCATGGCTAACGATCACTTTCAAGCTCCACTTCTGCTCACAAGGAGATTGTTAAGTAACCTTAGTCAAATTTTAAAGTGAGCAGTGCTGAAGAATATAAAGACTAGATCAGTACAAGTAGCTGTGTCAGTGAGCATGCCTTATGCTTTTGCATGTGGTCTCTGACGACCTAGCAGTGATATGAATTTTCGGCCGGTCCTGATCTGGGGCCGGTTTTTGTATTTTTATTATTGACAGGTAATATCTGGCGTGCTAGACTAGTGGCAATTAAACCGATGAAGCGGAGATAACGGCAACAATGCCTGCACAGAGAGCCCGGGGAGATGAGAGCCGGACCAGAAACAAGTTGTCAAATGGACCGCAGAGGGCGCAATGAAAGGCTGAGGCCGAGTAGCCTGCGACGTGGAGGTTGGCGTGACGAACCAGGGATATGTTGGTATCCTAGCCAAGTGTGCGCGCAAGCGTAAATTCAAGGTGGCACCGCGGATTATTTACCATGAGTAACGATTCGTCCTTGACAGATGTGTACTTCTGTCAAGGACTTTTTTTCTTGGCAGGCGGTTTTAAGAATTTGGAGGAAAGATTATGCCCTTAAACCTAAGCCTGGAGGAGGTCCAAGCCTTCGCCCAAGATACGGACTATACCATTGTGCCCCTGGCGCGTGAGATTCTATCGGATTTTATCACACCAATCGAAGCCATGCGGATCCTGAAGCAGGCCTCAAGCCACTGTTACATGCTGGAGTCAGCCCAGGCCAATGAGACCTGGGGCCGTTATAGCTTCCTCGGCTATGAGCCCAAGTTGGAAGTGACCTGTAAGGATGGCCGTTTAGAAATGGGGGACCAAGTCTATGAAACGGAAGACCCAGCGGCCTACATCCGCCAATTACTGGCTGACTACCGGAGCCCGCGCTTGGCGGACTTGCCTACTTTTACTGGGGGCTTGGTGGGTTACTTCGCCTACGACTACTTCAATTATGTGGAGCCCGCAGCCAAGCGACCGGTTGCTGACCACGAGGACTTCAAGGACCTGGACCTGATGCTTTTCGACCAGGTGATTGCTTTCGATCATTTGAAACAAAAAATTATTCTGATAGCTAATGTCAAACTGGATGATGTGGCGGCTAACTATGCCAAGGCTGTGGAAGCTCTGAATACTATGGAGGGCCTCCTTCGTACTGGGGATAAGATCCAGGAAGAAGCTGGGCGGCTCCAGGGACCTGTGACGCCTTACTTCGACCAGGAAGCCTTCTGTGATATCGTCAACCGGGCCAAGGCCTATATCCGGGAGGGAGATATCTTCCAGATTGTCCTCTCCAATTATCTATCCGCGCCTTTCTCGGGCAGCCTCTTCAACACCTACCGGCTCTTGCGGACGGTGAATCCCTCGCCTTATATGTTCTATTTCTCAGGAACGGATGTGGAATTAGCGGGGGCTTCGCCAGAAACTCTGGTCAAGCTAAAAGAAGGCCGCCTCCACACCTTCCCCCTAGCAGGGACGCGGCCCCGGGGCAAGACGGCAGAAGAAGACCAGGCCTTAGAAAAGGACCTGCTCTCCGACAGCAAGGAATTGGCTGAACACAATATGCTAGTGGACCTGGGTCGCAATGACCTGGGCCGGGTCAGTGAGATCGGCAGTGTGGAAGTAGAAAAACTCCATGCCATCGAACGCTTCTCCCATGTCATGCATATTGGGTCGGTGGTTGGGAGCCAGCTGCGGTCAGACTGCGACGCCCTGGATGCCATTGCCTCTGTTCTTCCGGCTGGTACCCTATCGGGAGCGCCTAAGATCCGGGCCTGCCAGTTGATTGCGGAATTGGAGGGAAGCAAGCGCGGGGTTTACGGTGGAGCCATTGGTTACATTGATTTTACCGGCAATATGGAAACCTGTATCGGCATCCGCCTGATCTATGCCAAGAACGGCAAGGTCTTTGTCCGCAGTGGGGCAGGGATTGTCGCTGACTCCCAAGCGGCAAAAGAATACCAAGAGTGCCTCAACAAGGCCAAAGCGTCCCTAAGTGCCCTAGAACTCGCCCAGGAGGTGGACTAATGATTTTAATGATTGATAACTATGATAGTTTCTCCTATAACCTCTACCAGGAACTGGGGGAATTGGATCCAGACATCCAGGTGGTCCGCAATGATGAGCTGAGCCTGGAAGAGACTGAAGCCCTGGCGCCGGACGCCATTGTGATTTCGCCTGGTCCCGGTCGACCTGAAGATGCGGGGGTTATTGTCGACCTAGTCCGAGAGCTCGGTCCTAAGTTTCCTATCCTGGGTGTCTGCCTGGGCCACCAGGCTATCTGCCAGGCTTTTGGTGGGGTAGTGACCTATGCTGACCGGATGATGCACGGTAAGCAGTCAGAGATCCAGGTCGACACCGACAGCCAGCTCTTCCAAGGCTGCCCCGAACGTTTCCCAGTCGCCCGTTACCATTCCCTCATTGCTGAGACCAAGAGCCTGCCAACCTGCCTCAAGGTCACCGGCCAGACCGACCAGGCTGAAATCATGGCCCTAGAACACCAGGACTATCCCATCTACGGCGTCCAATTCCACCCCGAATCTATCATGACCCCAGAAGGCCGCCAGATCCTGGCTAACTTCCTTGGCAAAAAATAAGAGAGTGTGACAAAAGTCGTTTAGAACTGAATCACTGGAATAAAGGCTAGGTGAACATTACTAAAAGTTCGGATAGCCTTTATGAAGTGGATGTCAGGACTGACTTTTGGAACAGGTTTCCAGGAAGAGCAAAGTTTTGATGAGCATCCGTTCTGCCTTGATTTTGCTGATTAGTGATGTATAAGCAAAGTGAGTGATGATGGCATAACAAAAGTAGGCTAGATTACGGCCTCAGTATCTTTCCAAAAATATAATTTGATAAATGCTAGAATTATTTTGTAATGTTTTAGCATAAATATTAATCAGGTTAAAAATATAGCTGAAAAATTTTCTATTTTAATAATAGTTCTGGTTATGAGCAGGAGTGGAGCTCGAGTTTGATCGTTAGCCATGAAAAAGCAAACGAAGCGAATTAGGGAGAGTTGGCGCAAGCCTTACTCTCCATTTGAGCCTCGTTAGGCGAGAGACCGAGGCTCGAGCCGGTGCCATGGCTTTTTAACGATCAAACTCGAAGCGAAACATATGCTCATTAGCAGCATTTAAAAAGATAATAGATAGAAAAAGGCAGCCTATCATTTTCGGATAGGCTGCCTTTTCGTCAAATCACTCAACTTATTTTTCTAATTCGCCTGGATAGTCAGGGGTACCTTTTTCAACGTTAACGGCATTGAAACCATTCTTTTCTAGGATTTCAGTGCCTTTTTTGGACCCTTTGCCGTCATGGCAGATGACATAGTAGACTTGGTCCTTGTCTAAGTCATCTAAGTGGTCTTCGATCTGAGAGAGAGGGAAGTGAACGGCGCCTGGTACGTGGCCTTCTTCGTATAATTCGCGTGGGCGAACATCCAGGATGTTAACGGGTTCGTCTGCTTTTACAATGTCGTAAAATTCTTCAATCGTTACTTGGTTCATAATATCTACCTCCTATAGCTTAATCATAACAGAATGCCGCTGAGATACAAATCATTTGCTCAAAGCGTTTACAAGTCGGTTAGTTCCTGTCAAAAGCTGCCTATCCCAAGGCAACGTCGAGGACCATCATAACCGCAAAACCAGCAATCAGAGCCAGGGTAGCCAGGTCTTCATTGCCATTGCTTTGGGATTCAGGAATGAGCTCTTCCACGCAGACGAAGATCATGGCGCCCGCCGCAAAGGCTAGAGCGTAGGGGAGAATAACAGTCATCTGGGTAACCAACCAAGCTCCCAGGATCGCCCCAACAATCTCGACCAGGGCAGAGGCTTGGCCCAGGTTAAAGGCCCGCCAGCGGCTATTCCCATTAGCGCGGATCGGCATGGCCAAGGCAGAGCCTTCAGGGAAGTTCTGCAGGGCAATCCCCAGGGTTAAGGAAATAGCGCTAGCCATACTGGCATTAGCGAGACCAGACCCGACTGCCCCGTAGGCCACGCCAACTGAGAGTCCTTCCGGAATATTATGGATGGTGATGGCTAGGAAGAGGAGGAAGGTGGAGGAAAGTTGGGTCGGCACCCCTTCTGCTTCAGACCGGGTCTTATCCATATGCATGTGGGGGATAATCTTATCCAGTAGGCTGAGGAAGAGGCCTCCTGCCACAAATCCCACCAGGGCAGGGAAGAAGGACCACTTACCATAGCCGCCAGCTTCGGCGTATTCAATGGAAGGCGCGAGCAGGGACCAGAAGCTAGCTGCGATCATGACCCCGGCCGCAAAACCGTTCATGGCGTCCAATAATTTACGGTTAATTTCCCCCATGAAGAAGACCAAGGAAGAGCCGAGCGCGGTAAAAAACCAGGTCACAATACCGGCCAGGCCAGCTTGGACGACGGGGTGTAAGTTGAGAAAGAAATCAAACATAAAAATCTCCTTACTACAATAATTTATCTAATCAATAGTTAGTATAACGCAAATAATTAGGATTACCTAATCATAAGCTATCCCTGTCCTAAAAGCTCTTGTCTTGGTTTGGCTTTTGTGCTAAACTTTTCCGATGAAATTCACTTCATAAAGAAGCGAGGTAATCTAATGAAAAATAAGTCTTTAAGCCGTGCCCTGGTCTACAGTGGGGTCGCTTTCCTGTTGATGATCCTAGCCCAAGTCTTGGCGACCCTTATGACGAATTTAATTGCGGATGAAGGGCTGGCTAACCTGGTCAACCCCCTGCTCGATCTTTTGATCTTTGCAGGAATCTTTAAAGTCTACCAAATAAAGGTTCTGAAAATGGGGGATAGGGAATTAGGGCTGGCGCCGCGGTCTGTGTCCAAGTTGACGGAGGTCCTGGCTGTAGCCCTGCCTGTGACCCTGGTCTTGGGAACAGCCCTGGCTTTAGATGGGCAAGCCCAAATGGGAGAACTTTCCCTCTATAGTTTTGCCTACTTAGTCTTAGCGGACGGCCTGAACGGGGCGGTCCAGGAGGAATTGGTCTTCCGGGGCCTTGCCCTGAACGTGATCGGTCGCGCGCGGTCCGTTTACTGGGGAATTTTCTTGCCGGCGGGTCTCTTTGCCTTGATGCATCTGTTGAACAAGCCCCTGGATGGCCCTTCCCAGCTTATCTTAGTCCTGGCCGGTTTCTTAGCCAGCTTGCTCTTCTCCCTTGTTGCCTATGTGGAGGGTAATGTCTGGTCCAGCATGGCCTTCCACGTGGCCCTGAACGGCCTGTCTTCAGTCCTTTACTTTGTGGATCCGGCCCTAGAAGAAGGCGGAATCAGCCTGGCCCCAGCCTATTATTACTACCAGGACGGCCCGCTCTTCTTCACTGGCGGGGGCTACAGCATCCTCAGCTCAGGCTGGGCCTGCTGCCTCTATGCCTTACTGATTATCTTCTATTACAAACGCGGACAGGCCCGAGGCAAATTCTAGGCCTTAGTCTTAAATTGCCAGTTGTCTAGTTTAGCTAGGTAGCTGGCTTTTTGTCTTTTAAAGTAAATGACAGAATATTCCGGAAAGGGATTGAAAAATATGGAGAGAAGGTATAGACTAGGTGAAAAATGATAAATTAATGAGATAATGATGATAAATAGAAGAAAGGAAGTTTTATTGATGGGATTTTTTGCTCGTATCAATGGGTATTTTAACCGGTATTTGGCGATCATTGTCCTGGTTGTCGGTTTGGGTGCTCTGCTGGCTCCCCAGGCCTTTATCTGGGCGTCTTCTTATATCTCAATTTTTCTGAGCTTGGTGATGTTTACCATGGGCTTGACCATGAAGCCCCACGACTTCTCCGAGGTCTTCAAGCACCCTCTCCAGGTCTTACTGGTGGCAGTGGTCCAATTCGGCTTCATGCCTGCTTCTGCCTATGTGGTGGCTAAGCTCTTCAACCTGCCCCAAGAGATAGCTCTGGGCCTGATCTTCGTTGGCTGTGCCCCAGGTGGTACCTCGTCCAATGTGATTACCTTCTTGGCTAATGGGAATGTGGCCTTATCGGTGTCCGCGACCTCGGTGTCGACTTTGCTGTCGCCCTTTATGACACCCTTGCTCCTAGCCGCTTACGGCGGCGCCTACATTGATATCGCCTTTTGGCCCATGTTCCTCTCTATTGTCAAAATCGTTCTCTTACCGATTGTGATTGGGATTGCCATTAATTACTTTGCGGGCGCCCGCTTGAATGGAGTCCAAGACTTCTTGCCGAGCTTATCTTCCTTGGCAGTTCTCTTGGTTTTGGCAGGATCTGTAGCCATTAATGCAGACACCTTGAAGGCGACTGGCTGGGTCATTGTGGCAGCTGTCTTAATCCACAATATCAGTGGCTATATCGCCGGCTACCTGGTCTGCAAATTCCGCCACTACGACATCCCGTCCACCCGGGCCATTGCCATTGAAATCGGCATGCAGAATGGGGGCTTAGCTTCGACTCTGGCCCTCCAACACTTCAATCCTAATGTCGCCCTGGCTGGGGCAGCTACAACCGTCCTCCACACCTTAGTGGGTACTCTTTACGCCAGCGCCTGCCAGCGCAAGGACCAGAAAGCACCGGTACCAGATGCAGAATTTTATAAGGATAAAGAGGAAGCAGCAGAAGAGGGACAGGTCTTAGCAGAAGAAAAGATTTAGCGTCTTTAATAAATGGTGCTATGAGCATCCGTTCCGCTTCGAGTTTGATCGTTAAAAAGCCATGGCACCAGCTCGAGCCTCGGTCTCTCGCCTAACGAGACTCAAACGGAGAGTAAGGCTTGCGCCAACTCTCCCTAATTCGCTTCGTTTGCTTATTCATGGCTAACGATCAAACTCAAGCTCCACTCTTGCTCATAAATAAATGGCTAAATAGATTCTTCTTAAACTTTAATTATATAGAAAAATAGGAGGTCCTATCAATCACCAGCTGGTCATTGATAGGACCTCCTTTTGCAATAGAGATTGGAAATTTTATTTCAAATTCTTTTTAAGTAAGAGAGTTGAAGACTAGTAAAGGACTTACGATTTTTCTAGCTTAATTAATAAGTAGAAACAGAGAAGAACAAGCAAAATTTTTAAAATTCTGAGGGAGGTTTCCGATATAAAGACTGCGTTTGCACTCCCTGGGCTACTGAGGAAGACTAAGACGCCCATTATAATCGCTGTATAGATATTTTTCTTTTTTTTCTTACTCATTTTTTACACCCATTGATAACCAGTAGCAAACCATTGAGCTCCATTTGCAGTTCGTTGTAGGACTAAAGAAACTTGTAAAGGCCTTGTAGCATCAACCTGACTTATTATTACATTAGCAATCTGAGGTGCTAATTTCCAACCGCCAGGTAGTTTTGCGGCTAGTATTAATGAACCAGCCCCTACACCAATATTTTTAACTTTATTGACAACCTCTGGTGATAGGGTAACAGTAGTTTGATCCAGTATACTTCCAGATCTAAAACTTGTTGTCACAGGCTGGATTGTATTGAGTTCATTAGGATCATAGTTCGGATCATTTATTGGTTCTTCAAGGTCGTAACCAAGCTCTTTCGCAGTTTCGAAAAATTCATGGTTTGTAAAACTGTAATACTCAGTTATTTTTTGACCTTCGGATACATGCTGAGTGATAGAATCGTTTGGCTGAACGGTTGTTGCTTGTACTCCCGTTACTGCAATTGGTGAAAGTAAAAAGGCAACGGCACTTGAGAGTAATAGTTTCTGTTTAAACATATCACTGCTCCTTTCAGTTGCTATTAGTTCCTTACACATTCAATATAACAAGCATAAAAAGCGCTTTCAATAATTTTGGTTAATTTATATTTAATTTAATCAAAATATAATGTTCAGATTTCCTATTCGATTGAAAAAAATTAACGGCAAAAACCTCAGTAAAGTGGACTCTCATCATTAAAATAACAGTAAAAAGGCATGGCTTGAGAAGAATTCAAGTGATGCCTTTTTGAATGCTATAAACTGACATGCTATTCCCGGATCTGCCCCTGGCCCTGGATCAGGTACTTGTAGGAGGTCAGGGCCTTGAGTCCCATGGGGCCGCGGGCGTGGAGTTTCTGGGTGGAGATGCCGATCTCGCCGCCGAAGCCGAAGATGCCGCCGTCGGAGAAGCGAGAGGAGGCGTTGACATAGACACAAGCCGCGTCGATATCGTTCATGAAGTCTTGGGCCACTTGGTAGTCCTTTGTGGCGATGACTTCGGAGTGCTTGCTAGAATAGGTCTGGATATGGTCGATAGCCTTCTGGTAGGAGTCGACGATCTTAACGGCGATGTCGTAGTCCAGGTATTCTTCCGCATAGTCCTTCTCTTCGGCTGGAATGGCATCCTTGACCAGGCTACAGGTGCGTTGGTCACCGTGGAGGCGGATCCCGTTTTGCTCAATTAGGAGACGGGCCTGGTCCAGGAAGTCCTTGGCAATTTCCTGGTCGAGGATTAAAGTTTCCAGGGCATTGCAGACAGACACGCGCTGGGCCTTGCCGTTGATGAAGAGTTGGATAGCTTCATCGAGATCAGCAGACTGGTGGACGTAGAGGTGGCAGTTGCCTACACCGGTTTCGATGGTCGGAATAGTTGCGTTTTGGACCACGCTCTGGATGAGAGCAGCGCTTCCCCGGGGGATCAGGCAGTCGACATAGCGGTCCAGCTGCATGAAGGCCGTGGCCAAGGCCCGGTCTGGGTCATCGATGTATTGGATGGCGTCCTGGGGCAGGTCGACGGAGGCAAGTCCCACTTGGAGGGCCGACACGATGGCTAAGTTGGATTGGAGGGTTTCCTTGCCCCCGCGCAGGATGACGCTGTTCCCCGTCTTAAAGCAGAGACTGGCGGCGTCAGCAGTGACATTAGGCCGGGACTCGTAGATAATACCGATCACGCCGAGGGGGACGCGTTTTTGGACGATGTCGAGGCCCTGGGGTGTGGTCCAGCCGGCGATGACTTCGTGGATGGGGTCAGGCTGTCGGGCCACGTCTTCCAGGCCTAGCGCCATAGCTTCCACCCGGTCTTCGGTCAGGGTCATGCGTTCGATAAAGCTGTCGGGCCGGCCTTGGTCCCGGGTCTTGGCGATATCTTGGGCATTGGCTTTGAGGATGGCTGTCTGCTTTTGGCGGAGTTGGTCTGCCATGGCTAAGAGGGCGGCTTCTTTGCTTTGGCTGCTGGCCTGGCCGAGTTGGCGGGCAGCGGCCTGGGCTTTTTGGGCCATGATTTCAAGGTCTTTGATGTCCATTTTATTTTTCCTCCTTTTGGAATGATTGGCGGGCGGAGACCAGGCTACCAATATCTTCTCCTGCTAAAAGTTTGAAGATATCGGCGGGTTCCTGGCTGCCCATGATGACCATGCTCCGGCCCTGGTCCAAGACCAACTTGCCGGCTTTGAGTTTGGTGGTCATGCCACCGGTTGAGAAGCTAGACCCCTTGCCGCCAGCTTGGTCTAAGTTGTCTTGGCTGATGCCTTCCAGCCGGCTGATTCTTTGGGCTTGGGGGTTGCTATGGGGGTCAGCGGTATAGAAGCCATCGACATCTGTGAGTAGGACTAAGAGGTCGGCTTCAACAATATTGGTAACTAGAGCAGATAGGGTGTCATTGTCCCCGAAGCGAGTCTGGTGGTCCAGCTCATCGACAGCGACCGCGTCATTTTCATTGATGACGGGGATAACTTTTTGAGCTAGGAGAACTTCCAGGCTGTTCCGGCAGTTCTTCAGGCTTTCCGGATAGTCCATGACGTCCCGGGTTAAGAGGATCTGGGCCACATCCTGGGTGTAATAAGCAAAGAAGCGGCTGTAGATACTCATCAGGGTGACTTGACCCAAGGCAGCCAGGGCTTGTTGTTCGGGGATGGCTTGGGGGCGCTGGGCGATTCCTTGTTGGACACAGCCGACCCCGATGGCACCTGAGCTGACGAGGACAACTTCCTTGCCGGCTTGGCGGAGGCTAGCCAGGGTGAAGGCGAGCCGGTCGATGCGCGGGTAGTCGATCGTGTTTTGGTCTGTTAATAGGGAATTGGTTCCGATTTTGAATACTAGGCGTTGGGCATGGGCTAGGTCTTGGCGCTCCATCTCTTCATCGCTCCGTTCTCTCATAATTTCTTCATTATTGTACCATAGTTTGCCTAGCCTTGCCTGGTTTAAAAAGCTTTCGACTGGGACTAAAGACTGTTATAATAGGAAGTAAGACTTAAGGAGGCGGGTGCGATGACAGGAGAGGGCTTTAAACGTGTGAGGCAGATGGTCTATATGATCCTCTTAGCCGGAATGGTAGTGGTTTTGGGGCTTGTGGACCAGTCGTCTGCTTTTGAGAGTCATGCCAAGCTGACCAACCAAGTGCCGGCTTTGAAAGCAAATGAACGCCCCAGCCAGGGTAAGCTCCAGGTAGCGGGCGCTGACCAATTGGAGGCTAGGTTCGGAGGCCAATTAGACCAAGTCCTTGCTGAGATGCCTGACTCTATCGACCCCAAGGACTGGCGCTTGATCCTTGTCAACCGCCAGGCGCTCCTAGATAAGGAACCAGATTTTGAAGCTGCCCAGACGCCAGAAGGTCAAGTCTATGACCAGCGCCTCCAAGGGGACCTGGAAGCCCTCATGGCCGATGCCCGAGCGGCGGGCTATGACCTGCGCACCATCTCGGCCTTCCGCTCCATCGAATCCCAGGCCTACAACCGCCAGCACCAATATGAGACCTATCTCAACCAGGGCAAGTCCAAGGAAGAAGCCGAGCGGATGACGGATGCCTACATCGCACCGGAGCGGGCGACGGAACATGCGACGGGTCTGGCCTTCGACTGGTTGAGCCAGGCTTGGCTGGACCAGGGTGGAGGCCTTGATGACAGCTTCGTCGAGGATCCAGCGGCCCAGTGGTTAGCTGACAACGCTCATAAGTATGGCTTCATTTTGCGCTATCTCAAGGATCGTGAAGCCATTACGGGTTATGAATTCGAACCCTGGCACTACCGCTATGTTGGTAGAGAACACGCCGCCTTTATCCAGCGATATGGGTTGACCCTAGAAGAATACTTGCAACTGGCCCGCTACCGGGACCAAGTTAAGTCAGGATCTTAGGCCAAATGTTTGGAACTTATGTTATAATAAGCCGTGACAATGAATATTTAGGCTTCGACTGAGCCGGAATCGGGGAAAAACTTGTATGAATCACAAAGGAACAAAGACCATTGAGACACAGAACTTGCTCTTGCGCAAGTTTGATGTATCTGACTATGAACAGATGTATCAGAATTGGGCAGGGGATAGCCAGCTGACCCAGTACGCCAGTTGGGGTGTCCATGAGTCCAAGCGTACCACCAAGAAGCTCTTGGAACACTGGCAGCCCAAGCGCACTAACGATAAAATTTACCGCTGGGGAGTGGAAGACAAAGCTAGTCAGGCCCTTATTGGTGAAATCCACGTGAAACGGATCGTTAAAAAGATTGCGACCTGTGAACTGGAATTTCTCTTCGCCCAGTCGGACCAGCGCACCGAATTGGGGGCGGAAGCGGTCCGGACAGTTACCCACTTCCTCTTCGACGCTGTTCAAGCGGAACGGGTCCAAGTAGGAATTGACGTGGAGGACCAGGCCAACCAAGCCATCCTAGAAGCCTGCGACTACCAGGAAGAAGGCGTCCAGAAACGCGGCTTAGCCAACAACCGCGGGATCGTTGACCGGCGCTGGTTTGCGGTCGTCAAAGCGAATAAAGACTAAAAAGGGCCCTAGCAGGCCTCTTTTTTATGGGGAAGTGTAGTTCTCTAGAGGCCGACTTCGAAAGCGGAAGGGATGTTCACTCGCACAATTTGTCACTTGCTGTGAATACGGGTTGGCCATCCAATGTACTTTTGATCAAATAAATAAACTAGCACTTTTGGCGGTTATTCCTTGCAGAGTCTGTTATAATAAGACTGTTAGCGTTTCAATAGCTTGACTAGGAGGGTGGAGGCGAGACCATGCGTTTGGATGAATTATATACCCGTTTGAATCATTTGGCTTTCATTGAGAATTATTATGTGACGACCAAGGAGTGGGAGGGCGAGAGTTTTCGTGTCTTGAAGATTTATGATGATGACAGTAAGCTAGCGGAGGTCAACTTGGACCAGCCCTATATGCTGCGGACGAGCTTCCAGGGCTTCAATAACCGACAAATCTTAGAAAAACAGGCCCTCTTAAAGCTCTTAGTGGACTTCACCATGACACCAGTTGACCAGCGCCAGTCTGACCTCTATTACGCTTATTATTACGACCTCTCGAATATTACACACTTCATCAAGCGCCTGGCCAATAATCGCTTGGCCGATGACATGATTCCCATGGCTTATTTCCGGACCCTATCCGATGACGAGAAGCAAAAATACCTCTTTAATTCGGCGGAATTTGATGACTTTCCAACGGACTATAAGCCCCGCTTTACCCCAGACTCTTTTGTCAAAGTGATGTCTCTGGAAGAGATGGAGGAATCTTTGGAGGAACGCTTTCCTGCTGGGCCCTTGGATGATTAATCAAGAGTGATCGGTAAAAGGCATCACTGACCCTATGCCCAGCCTTGAACTTTGACCAAGGGCCGATTACAATAATTACTGGTGTCTTTGACCGGTAATCATTATTCCGAATTAAGGGGAAATATTATGAATCAAGATCAAGAACATTTACTAAAAGAAATTGAACAATTACTTGTGGGCAATTATAGCCAGGCCATTAGCGAAGTGGGCCAAAAATTGGTGGAAAATATTGTCCTGATCCGTAACGAAGAATTCCTTTCGAAATTAGAGGATTTGCTCTATGAAGCTTATCCTGAAGAGACCTTGAAGAATCGCAAGCGTTATGATGACTCGGACAAGCACTCCGACAATATCTTAATGGCTAAGATCGACGAGATGTTAGCGGCGGGTGAGGTGACAGAGGCGCGCTTTGCCATGGAAGACTTCATCCGTAGCCTAGATTCTGACTTTGACCAGTACAATCCTAAACCTGGCCAGCGTCACTTGAGTATCTTTGACTTGGTGGGGCGTTTTGAATTCTTGCTCCACGAAGAAGCGGGCATGCAGCTCTTGCCGACCCACCGCGACTTCAGCAAGATCTATCAGACCTATGCCAAGGTCCTGCTCCAGGCTAATGAGCGCAAGGAAGCGGCGGACGCCTACCAACAGGCCCTGCTCTGGCACCCTTACCAAGTGGCGATGATCTATGACTTGGCGGCTCTCTACCTGGATATGGACCAGTACGGCATGGCCTATGCCATGATCCTAAAAGGCCTGAAGTATTCAATCGAACGGTCAGCCTTGGCCCGAGGTTATGCCTGCTTGGCGAAATTCTACGCCGGCAAGGGGGACTTAGAAGCTGCCCTGAACTTTGCTAAGATTAGCCTGCGTTGGAAGGAGAATGAGGGCGCGACCGACCTGCTCGAATCGCTCAAGGAAGAGGGCCTGGAAGTTGAAGAGCCCTTGACCAATAAGGAAGTGGCACAGATCCTCCAAGACTACAAGTTGGACCAGTTCCCTTCCGATGCCGCCCTCTGCAAGCTGGTCAACATGGCCCAAGCAGCAGTAGAACTGGGCAATATGAAGACAGCCCGCTTCTACTTTAAGCTCTACCAGTCCCTAACCCAGGACCAGGAAGTCGCTGCCGATGCTGTGATCGCCAACCTACAACGTCAATTAAATATGTAGAAATTGAAGAGCCTCCAAGGACATTGACTTGTCTTTGGAGGCTTTTTTGTTTTGGGAGGGGAATCTGTTTCGCTTTTGAATTTAGGTCGAGGGCTTTAAGTTTTATTTCGGTTCCGAAATTGTTATACTTAAGTTAAGTCAAGAAAAGGAGGAATTTATTTTATGTCAGAGAAGAAAGTGGCAGTGATTACAGGTGGGGCCCAGGGCTTAGGCAAGGCTATCGCCCAGCAATTAGCGGCGGATGGCTTTGACCTGGTCTTAGCGGATATCGATCGCGATACCTTAGAAGCTACCCAGAAAGAATTTGCAGACCAAGGCATCGAGGCGGCTATTAAGGAAGCGGATGTGAGCAAGCTCCAAGATCAGAAGGACCTGGCGGCTTATGCGGTGGACCAATTTGGCCGTTTAGATGTCTTCGTAAATAATGCTGGGATTGAAGGACGTGTCGCTCCTCTGATCGATCTGGAAGAGGAAGATCTGGGGGCGCTCTTCGATATCAATATTAAGGGGACCATCTACGGGATCCAAGCCGCAGCCAAGCAGATGAAGGAACTTGGCATTAAGGGTAAGATTATCAATGCCTCCAGTATTGCGGGACGCGAAGGTTTTGAAATGCTCAGTGCCTACTCAGCGACTAAATTCGCGGTGAGTGGTCTGACCCAGACCGCAGCCAAGGAATTAGCAGATGATGGAATTACCGTCAATGCTTATGCGCCAGGGATCGCTGGCACCGGCATGTGGGACCGCCTAGATGAAAAATTCGCGGAACTGACTGGTGCTGAAAGAGGGGAGACCTTCAAGGAACAGGTGGCCAATATTGCGCTCGGCCGCACCCAAGAACCAGAAGATGTGGCTAATTTAGTCTCCTTCCTCGCCTCAGAAAAAGCGGACTATATTACCGGTCAAATCATTGTGACCGATGGCGGCATGGTCTTCCAATAAGATTGCCTTAAAGAAAGATAGAAAGGCCTACCTCCCGACCTTGAATGCCGGGTGTTGTCAATCCACATTGGGGGCCTCTAGTGTGGCTTGGCTGATGGCAATCCACACTCGGAGCTTTTGCTTGTGGATTGACCTGTTTGTACAGGGACTTGCTCATACCCTAGTCGGGTTCGAGGATGCAGAAAGGGCTCCTCTTCACAAAGATCCGTCGAAGACTTGCAGTCTTCTCTGGCTCTTTGCTCCAGAGGTCCCTTTCTCCCGCATCCTCTCGCACCCTTTCTAGTCGGGTTCGGGCGCGCAGCTTCCTTGTCACTTCACATAAAGCCGTCGAAGGTTTTCAACCTTCTCTGGCTTTATGCTCCAGTGAAAGGAAGCTACCCGCGCGCCCTCACACCCTTTCTAGTCGGGTTCAGGCTAGCAGAAATAGCTCCTCTTCACCAAAATCCGTCGAATGCTTTCAGCCTTCTCTGGCTTTTGGCTCCAGAGGTCTATTTCTCCCGCTAGCCTTCACACCCTAAAGTCGGGTTCGAGGATGCAGAAAGGGCTCCTCTTCACAAAGATCCGTCGAAGACTTGCAGTCTTCTCTGGCTCTTTGCTCCAGAGGTCCCTTTCTCCCGCATCCTCTCGCACCCTTCTTTTATTTCGCGTCGTGTGGTCTGTAATGGTAGTGTTTGATGAAGGAGCGGTAGAAGTTGCTGTAGTCTTTGAAGCCGGCGTTTTTCCAGGAGTGGCTGATGGATTGGCCTTTTTTGATGCAGTCGTGGGCGTAGCTGAGGCGTTTGGTGATGAGGTATTGGTAGAGGGTGTCGTGGTAATATTTTTGGAAGATACGGTTGACGGTTGAAGTCGAGATATTGAAGCGTTTGGCGGTGTCTTGGAGGGTGAGGGGTTCGTTGAAGTGGTCGTCGACGTATTGCTTGATGTCGCTGGCCAGTTGGTCGCGCTTGGTATGTTCGTGGAGCAGGGGGGCGTTGGGCGACTGGTAGATTTGGCAGGTTTCGAGGAAGAGCAGGCTAGCCAGGTGGAAGATAATCTTCTGCTGGTAGAGGGTAGCTTTTTCCGCTTGAACTTGTTTGAGCTGGCCGAAGAGGTCGAGGAAGACTTGCCAGTTATTTTCGCTCACGGGGAGGATGCGCAGTTGACTGAAGACTTGGATGAGGTCAGTGGTGTCGATGAAGGTATGGTTGATCTCATCGAGATAGTTATCCCCAATGGAGAGGACATAGCCATAGAATTGAGGGGAAGCGTAGTGTTGGCCTGCCTCGAGTTTGAGGTCAATGCTTGAAGGAATGACGATGATTTGCTTGGGCTCGACTTCAAGTGACTGCTGGTTGACGGTGATCCGTAGCGCCTTAGTGACAAAAACGAGCTCGTGGCGGTGGAAGGAAGAGCGGTTATATTGGTCGATGAAGTCTTCATCCATCGCGGTTGCTTTAATTCGAAAGGGGACTTGTCGGTCGGTCATTAGTTTAAGCCTCCAATTGTTGTATATGATAGATACTATTTTATACTAAAACCGATTTTATTCAAGTTAGTGAAGTTAAAAATAAGCAGCTAAAATCACTCCATTCCAAGCAAAAAGCCAGCTGGAAAAGCTGGCTGAAAGTCATACTATTTGTTTAAAAGGCCGAGTTCGTCCATTTGTTCTTTTAATTTATTTACAGTTTCTGCTTGGGGTTGGCCCAAGGGGAGACGGGTTGGGCCGACTTCGAAGCCCTGGATAGCTAGGGCTGCTTTGACGGGGATGGGGTTGGGTTCGCAGAAGAGGGTGTCGATTAGAGGTTTGAACTTGGCTTGGAGCTCGCGGGCCTTGGCGAAGTCGCCGTCGAGGGCGGCGTGGATCATGTCGTGGACTTCTTTAGGGGCGATATTGGCCAGAACAGAGATCACGCCTTGACCGCCCAGGCTCATCAGGGGTACAGCGGTATCATCGTTGCCTGAGTACACGTCTACCTGGTCGCCGCAGTAGTGGAGGTTGTCAACGGCGTGGTTGAAGTTACCGGTGGCATCTTTGAGGCCGACAATATTTTCAAAGTCATCGATGAGGCGACGGAGGGTTTGCGGCGCAATGCCCATGCCGGTCCGACCTGGCACATCGTATAAGATGATAGGTATATTTACTGCCTTGGCGATGGCAGCGAAGTGTTGGTAGAGGCCTTCTTGGTTGGTTTTGAGATAATAGGGCGTAACAGAGAGCAAGGCGTCAGCACCAGCTGCTTCACATTCCTTGGAGAGGTTGACTCCGTGGCGGGTGTCGTTAGAACCAGCGCCGGCAATGACAGGGACGCGCTGGTCGACAACTTCTATACAGTAACGGATGAGATCAATCTGTTCCTCATCGGTTTGGTTGCTGGCTTCGCCGGTTGTTCCGGCCACAATGATGGCGTCGGTTCCTGCTTCGATTTGGCGTTCAACGAGTTGGCGGAAGACCTCATAGTTAATTTCACGCGCTTCTGTATCCTGGTAGGGGGTAACAATGGCCACCCCAGATCCTCTATAAATAGACATTTGTTTTTCCTCCTTAATGGTTAAACAGCTTAGTAAAATAGAAAAAGCTAAGATTCTGGAATCTTAGCTTACTTGGGTATGCCTATACAAAGTCAGCGTGTATGGTTCACGGGCCCAAGTAGGATAAGTCCTCCAAAATAAGAATGGGCTTCTCATTTGACAGTGACAGCCTTGTTCAGTACTGCCCCCAGCAAGCAAGCTTGCTTCGGCGCTGACCCCTTTCGTTTCCTAATGATGGTGAGCGCGGCCTCTATATCCCTACTTTTCTATTGCTATTAATCTAACATAGCCACTATTAATAGTCAAGGATAAAACGGTTAAAGGACTTTAATCTTGGTAGTCCCGGGGTAGGCGCTGGCTTAAGAGGCAGAAGGTCTCATAGGCGATGGTGCCGGCATGAGCGGCGACGTCCTCAGCCCGGATGACCTGGCCCTGGTTTTCACCGATGAGGGTGACCTTGGTGCCGATGGGGTAGGCTTGGTCGAGGCGGACCATGCACTGGTCCATGCAGACCCGGCCAACGATAGGGCAGGCCTGGCCTTGGACGAGAACTTCAAGTCCTGAATAGGCTCTCAGCCAGCCGTCCGCATAGCCGATAGGGAGGGTGGCAATCCATTCATCCTGGCTAGCGGTATAGGTGGCCCCGTAGCCGACTGTTTCGCCAGCATGCATCTGCTTGACATAGGCAATTTCTGTCTCTAGGCTGAGGGCGGGCTCCAAGGCATAGGGAAGGTCTTCTGCCCCGTTCGACGGATTGGCGCCGTAGAGGGCAATTCCCAAACGTACCATGTCCAGGGTCTCATCCGGATACCAGAGGGCCATGGCGCTGTTGGATTGGTGGAAGAGAGGAGCTTGGGGGAGTTGGCTACAATCGATAGCCTGGCGGATGTCTTGGAAGGCTTGGACTTGGGCAGCCTGCTTGCTTTTGCCTTGGGGGTCCTGGCTATCTGCCGTCGCAAAATGGGTGAAGATGCCCTTGAGCGTGAAAGCCTTGGGATGAGCGGCAATCCAGTCGATGGCAGCTTGCAAGCTCTGACTATCGAGGAAGCCAATCCGCCCCATGCCGGAATCAACAGCTAAGTGGATCTCTAGGGCAGGGTAAGTGCAAGCTTCGAGTTCTTCCGTCACCGCTTCTAGCCAGTCTATCCGGCTGACCGTCACGGCGATCTGAGCCTGGGCCATTTCCAGGGCATCGGAAGCTGGGATCACCCCTAAGACCATGATATTGTTTTGGATACCGGCTTGGCGGAGTTCGAGGGCTTCATCGGTTAGGGCCACACAGAAACCATCGGCACCGGCTTCTTCCAAGGCCTGGCTGACGGCCTTAGCTCCGTGTCCATAAGCATCTGCCTTGACCGTGGCATAGACCAGCTTGCCTGGGGCTAGGGATTGCTTAATCCCTCGGTAGTTCTGTATAATAGCATCTAGGGAAATCTTAGCGCGGCTAGCGCGGCGATAAGCAGTAACCATTGGATGTGATTCACTTCTTTCTATTCATTGGTCAAATAAGAGACTTACTCTTATTTTAGCATTGCCCATGAGAAAATATGATTAAATTTCACTTAGGAGGTTCTATGGTTAAGATTTGTTTTATTTGTTTAGGTAATATTTGCCGGTCTCCCATGGCGGAAGCCTTG
Source organism: Aerococcus sp. UMB1112A (assembly GCF_030230715.1). Classification (NCBI taxonomy): domain Bacteria; kingdom Bacillati; phylum Bacillota; class Bacilli; order Lactobacillales; family Aerococcaceae; genus Aerococcus; species Aerococcus sp. UMB1112A. Next base: position 114,343 of record NZ_JASPDS010000005.1, read on the forward strand.
ATGCGCGAGGAAGTTATGCAGCGCGGTTGGGAGGATAGGGTTTTGGTGGAATCAGCAGCGACAGGAGATTGGAACCTGGGTTCAGCTCCCCACCCCGGCACCGCCAACCTGTTAGCAGCTAAGGGCATCAGCACGGACAATATGTATGCCAGCCTGTTGGAAGCCGGTGACGTCGACCGCTACGACTACTTAATCGGCATGGACGACAGCAATATCGAAAATATTGAGAAAATTGTTGGCACTAGCGACAAGGTCTACCAATTATTGGACTTCACTGACCAGCCTGGACCGATCGCCGACCCTTATTATACCGGGAACTTTGACCTGACCTATGATTTGGTCACAAAGGGCATCCAGGGCCTCTGCCAGCACCTAGAAGCGACTTATCCCGAATTGCGCGACTAGTATAGAGAGGAAAAACTGCCAGCCAAGGAATAAATCGCCTTGCCTAGCAGTTTTTTTGTGGAAATTTTTTGGAGAGGCGTGTTGAACTTGCGAACGACGATCTCCTTAGCAAGTTGCCCAGGTCCAAATGCAAAACGGATGCTCAAAAGTAATTACTAAACAAAAGCAGCTCTCCCCTAGCCAACCTGGACCGGAGAGAGCTGCTTTCTTTTTTATCTTATTTATCTTAGTCCAGGGCGTCCACGGCAGCCTTGAGCTCGTCAATGCGGTCGGTCCGCTCCCAAGGGAAGTAGGGGCCTTCTGCATGGCGGCCGAAGTGTCCGTAGGCGGCAGTGGGCTCATAGATGGCTTGGCGCAGGTCCAGGCTGTCGATGATACCGCGTGGGGACAGGTCAAAAATCTGCCGGACGGCTTGGGTGATTTTCTCCTTGGCCACGGTTTCGGTGCCGAATGTATCGATATTGATGGAAACAGGTTGGGCAACCCCGATGGCGTAGGCGAGTTGGATTTCGCACCGGCTGGCCAGTTGGCTAGCAACGATGTTTTTCGCAATGTAGCGGGCCATATATGAGGCACTCCGGTCAACTTTGGTGGCGTCCTTACCGGAGAAGGCGCCGCCCCCGTGGCGTGCCATGCCGCCGTAGGTATCCACAATAATCTTCCGTCCCGTTAGACCAGCATCTCCCTTGGGTCCGCCGATAACAAAGCGGCCAGTTGGGTTGATGTAGTACTTGGTCTCGTCATCTAAGAGATGGCTTGGGATGACTTCCTTGATCAGGTGCTTGTGGATGTCAGCTTCAATTTGTTCCAGGGGTGTTGATTCCGCATGTTGGGTGGAAACGACAATGGTGTCGACGCGAACAGGTTTTTTGTTCTCGTCATATTCCACGGTAACCTGGGTCTTGCCGTCGGGACGCAGGTAGGGCAGGATCTCTTCGTGGCGAAGGTAGGCCAGGTGCTCGGCCAAGCGGTGGGCCAGTTGGATAGGCAGGGGCATGAAGTCTTCGGTTTCGTCGCAGGCAAAGCCAAACATCAGGCCCTGGTCCCCAGCACCGAGCGCTTCTTCGCCTTCTTTACCCCGGATTTCGAGGGCCTGGTCGACCCCTTGCGCGATATCAGGGGATTGCTGGTCGAGCGCGACCATTACGTTGAGGTTCTCTGCGTCGAAGCCGTATTTGCCCCGGGTGTAGCCAATATTTTTGACGGTCTCGCGGACAATGGTCTGGAAGTCGAGATTGGCTTGGCTGGAGATTTCACCGAAGATCACAACCAGGCCGGTATTCACAATGGTCTCACAAGCTACCCGGCTGTTAGGGTCCTGGCTGAGGGCTGCATCCAGGACAGCGTCGCTGATCTGGTCAGCGATTTTGTCGGGATGGCCTTCGGTAACACTCTCACTGGTAAATAAATAATGGTTTTGTAACATTTTGTCCTCCTTAATGGGCAAGGATATTTTCTGTTTTATTCCTTGTCTATTCTAGCATGTAATTGTAAAGCTGGGAATGGTCAAATAATATCTTGAAAGTTCGTTAAAAATTCAAACATAGTCGGTAAAATAAAAGCAAAGTGTGTCTGCCTGGTCCACTGGGGCGGGCTAGACGCCAAAATAGAGAGGAGGGGACCAAGTGAAACGCGCAAGCTACCGCAAGGCCAAGGCGGAACTCGCCAAGGAAAAAGAACGCGCCAAAAAGAAAGGCCAAGCCTTATTCGATACCCACTACCAGCAGGAAACCACAATCTACGCGACGGATGACCGCAAGCGAGACCGGGAAGCCGTCGATTCCAAAACGCGGGAGATCGACCTGGATACCAATGAAATCTTCTATGACCGCGAGCGCAAGCGCCAGTGGTTCTGGTCGGATAGCCAGCATGGTGCCTACCGCATCTTGGCCCTGGGATTGGTTGTCGTGACCCTGGTCCTGCTCTGGTTCATCGGTCCCTTCGTGATCAGCTACCTGCGCGGCCTCTTCCACCAAGCCCAGCTCTGGTTTTAGTGGCGAGGCAGGAGGGGATGACTGGTAAGACCGACTAAAGGCAGTCTTATGCTCTTTGTTCTAGAGCTTTATTTCTTCCGCTAGCCTTCACAGCTTAGTTGGGGTTAAGTAATTTGCGCTCAGACTTGCTGAATGCAAAATGATAGCGGTTATTTGCGTTCAGAGCTGCTGAGTACAAAATGGCAGCTGCAATTGTGCTCAGAACTGCCATATGCAAATCAGACAGCTAGAACCTTGTTTGACACCATTCCAATTACTAAAAGCTAACCGATCTTGCTCTCACCCTAGTTGGGTTCGCAAAGGCAGAAAGGGAGTGACTTCAGCAAAGTGGAACGACCGGCTAAAGCCGCTCTTATCCTCTTTGCCTCCAGTCATCCCTTTCTAAACGCCTTTGCTCGCACCCTTTCTAGTCGGGTTCAGGCTAGCAGAAATAGCTCCTCTTCACAAAGAGTCGCCGAAGACTTGCAGTCTTCTCTGACTCTTTGCTCCAGAGGTCTATTTCTCCCGCTAACCTTCACACCCTGTATAGTCGGGTTCGCAAGAGCAGACTTGAAGTGATTTCAACTCATCGAAACGCCTGACTGATGTCAGCCTTTTTCGATGAGTCTCCAATCATTCAAGTCTACCCGCTCTTGCTCTCACCTTTTAGTCGGGTTCGCAAGAGCAGCTTTGGAGTGCTTTCGCAAGTCGGAACCGTGCAAGCAGGGCTTGCCCTTATTCCGACTTACTCCAAGCATCCAAAGCTAACCGCTCTTGCTCTCACCCTAGTTGGGTTCGCAAAGGCAGAAAGGGAGTGACTTCAGCAAAGTGGAACGACCGGCTAAAGCCGCTCTTATCCTCTTTGCCTCCAGTCATCCCTTTCTGAACGCCTTTGCTCTCACCCTATAGTCGGGTTCGGTCGCGCAGCTTCTTTGTCACTTCACAAGTCTCCATCGCAGTCCTCCAGACTGCTCTGGTGACTTGCTCCAGTGAAAGGAAGCTAACCGCGCTCCCTCTCACCTTTTACAGGAATAACTGTGAGTTCTTTTGGGTAGTGGTTGATGATTTCGACTCCGTCGGCTTGGGCGATGACTAGGTCTTCGATTCTTACTGCGGTTTCGTCTTCTAGGTAGATGCCGGGTTCGATGGAGAAGCACTGGCCGGCTTGAACCACTTGAGTGTTGGCTTGGCTGACGTCGCCGGCTTCGTGGGTTTCCTGGCCGATAAAGTGACCTGTCCGGTGGATGAAGCAGTCGCCGTAGCCAGCTTGGGCGATGGTGGTCCGGCAGGCCGAATCAATGGCTTGGAAAGTAGCCTGACCGACCTTAACGGCTGCAATTCCAGCTTCCTGGGCCTCCAGGGTCAGCTGGTAGAGGGCCCGGTCCTTGTCTGAGACCTGGCCGTAGTAGAAGGTCCGGATCATGTCCGAGCAATAGCCTTGGTGGCGGCAACCGATGTCGACCACAATGGCGTCTCCCACTTGAGGTCGGCTGTGGTCCGACAGGTGGTGGGGGTCGGCCCCGTTCGCTCCGTAAGCGACGATGGGTTCGAAGCTAAAGCCTCCGTCTGCTCCAACTTCGCGGTAGATCTTTTCCAAGGCCTGGCAGGCTTCGATTTCGCTAGGGCCATAGGGAAGCACTTCTTCTACTAAGCGGGCCATGGCCTGGTCGTTGAGGGCGGAAGCCTGGCGCATGAGCTCTTGTTCACCTGCCGACTTGACGCCGCGCTGTTGGTCGACCAAGTGGCTGGCCAGGCTGAAGTTACTCAAGGGATAGGTCGTGATGAGGGGGAGGAGGTAGTTGGCGGTCATCTGCTTATCGATGCCGAAATTTCCCACTTCCTCTAGGGGCAAGCGCTTGACCAGCTGGCCGAAGTCATCTTGGTCTTTGGTCCGAAGCACTTGAAAAATATCATCCACTTGGAAGCGGAAGAGCTCGTTGGCTACGAGGCAGGGCCGTCCTTTATAGGGCACAATGAGGAGCCAGAGCCGCTCCATGGGGTCGACTAAGACGCCGGTATAATAATAGATGCTGTAGGGGTCAGTCACTAGGATTTGGGTCACATGCTGGCTTTCCAGTCGGTCTTGTAAGGACCTTAAACGGGCACGATATTCACTTGCCATCGTGTCATCTCCTTTATGTCTTGATAGGAGCATTATAAAACAAAACTAGCAGAAGAACAAAGCCATTCAGGAAAAGAGGGAAGCAGATGCAAAACACGTGCGATGATGACAGTAGAGGACCAATCTTCTCCTTGACGGGGACCCAGTTGAAGCTGATTGCCATGCTGGCCATGTTTATTGACCATGCGGCAGTGGTTTTCATAGAGCCCCAGCTCTTGGCGCCAGTGACCTGGCTGGACTTCTTGACGGTGTCCAGTGAGAGCCTGGCCTTGGTCTACCTCATCATGCGGTCGATCGGCCGGATTGCTTTTCCTATTTTTTGTTTCCTTCTAATTGAGGGCTTCGTCCACACCCGGTCGGTCAAGGCCTATGCCGGACGACTTGGGGTCTTGGCCCTCCTTTCAGAACCGCCCTTCGACCTGGCCCTCTTCCGGCAAAGCCTTGACTGGAGTCATCAGAATGTTTTCTTTACCCTTCTAGCAGCGCTCTTGGCCCTGGTCAGCTTAAAACAAGACCGTTACCGCTGGCTCAAAGTTATCGGGCCGCTATTCTTGATGATCCTCGCTGAGCTGGGGGGAGTTGACTACGGTTACTTTGGGGTAGCCCTGGTAGTCCTCCTCTATCTGAGCCGGCAGGAAGCCTTTTACCAAGCTGTGGTCGGGGCCCTAGCTTCGCTTTGGGAGGGGCCTGGTGTGTTGGTCGCTTACTTCCTTATTTACCACTATAATGGAGAAAAGGGGCGGGGGAATAGCCGCTGGTTCTACTTTCTCTATCCGGCCCACTTACTTATTTATGCTGGGATCCGTTACTTGCTTTTGTAATGAATTAGAAAGAGGTGGCACAGATGTTAGCCATTAATTATGACGCTTATTTCGAGGACTTATTGGCCGAGCTTAAGGCCCTCGTCCGCATTCCATCCGTTCGCGACGAGGCTACAGCCTCCAGCGAGGCGCCTTATGGTCAAGAAATCCGGCGCGCCCTGGACTATATGATAGCGCTCGCCCAAGCAGAAGGCCTGACTGTACAAAATTATGCTAATGAGGCGATTGCCATTGACCTGCCCGGACAGTTAGCGACCCCCTACCGGATCGACGTGGTCAGCCACTTGGATGTGGTCCAAGCAGGCAGTCATTGGACCCGGCCCGCCTTTGAAGCGGTAGAAGAAAACGGCAAGCTCTACGGCCGCGGGGTCAATGATATGAAACGGTCCTGCCTCTTGGTCTTCTATGCCATGAAGATTATCCAGGACTACAAAATTCCTCTCCGCAACCAGTTGCGCCTGGTCTATGGCTCTGATGAGGAAACAGAAATGCTAGACCTGGAGCCTTACTTGCGCCAGGCCGGCCAGCCTGACTTTGCCTTCACTCCGGATGGCGTCTTTCCTGTCTGTGTAGGGGAATTCGGCGCCATTACCTGGGAATTCCGCCATGAACTGGCAGGCTACGGGCCAGTCCTCGAGCTATCAGGTGGAGAGGGAGCCAATGTGGTGCCTTCTCAGGCCCAAGCCCGTTTAGCTGGTGATTACCAAGAGCCTCTCCAGACTTATCTGGATCAGAAAGATTGGCCGGGCCAAGTTAGCTACCAAGATGGTGAGACCCACTTGCGCCTAGACGGCAAGGGGGCCCACGCCTCAGAACCCCAGCTCGGGATTAATGCTATCAGTCGGCTCTTCCAGACCCTGGGAGAAGCCTTGGACCTAGAAAGTTTTAGCGAACTAGGCCGGACCTTCAGCCCTAGCGATGGATCAGGAGTCGGCATCGCCTATGCCAGTCCGGAAATGGGAGCCTTGACCTTTAACCTTGGTCAGGTGGATTTTCGAGCTCAGTCCGCTATCAAACTCGCCGTCGACTGCCGCTTTCCCAATGGCTCGCATTCGGATGAATTGAAGCAGAAGATCCAAAGTCTTTTGCCTGATTGGCAGATCCAGGCTAGTTTCGACGTCCCGGTGACCCTAGAAGATGCGGACCGGCCAGCTATCCAGACCTTGTCGAAGACCTTTGCCCAACACTTCCCTGAAGAAAGCCAGACGCCCCTGATCGGCAAGGCGGTTTCCTATAGCAAGAAAGTAGGCAACTGCATCAGCTTTGGCGCCAATTTTCAACAGGACCCTGAAGTGGCCCACCAGGCGGATGAGTATGTGGAAATTGATAGCCTCATCCCGCTTCTCAAACTGTACACGGAGAGTTTGATTAAACTTGGCCAGGCTAAGGAATTGTAGGGTGGATAGCGATTAAAGGAAACGGTGCTAGTGAGCATCCGTTGCGCTTTTGAATTTGGGCCTTGAATCTTTAAAATTCAGTCGCTGACACTCCAAATCCCAAAACACCATACGGCCTTGCTTCGATCACGCTGACAAGTCTATCCAGCTGAGCTTATTCGTTAATTTCAAAACAAAAAAGCAGAAGCTCTTATGATCTAGAAGCTTCTGCTTTTTACCTTGTTAGTGCTGTGAATTAAAAATGATTCACCAATAAATAGAATATCTGTTATGAGCAGGCGTTAAGCACATGCTCACCTACACCATTCACTTCTGGCTAATTTTAATCTTCTTTATTGCTGAGGTAGATGCTTTGGATAATGGTGAAGATAATCAAAATCACATACCAGAGAATTTTGCGGTTACGCTTTTTTTGTGCTTTGGATGTTGCCATAGGATTCACCTCACTCTTTTTTCTTAACTAGTATAGCATATCTACCCCGTGGAAACCATTACAAAAGGGTGAAGCCGCTCTCCAAAGTACCTTGTCATGATATTCTCTGATCTTTACCTGGCTTATACTATTATAGATAAGCGGGAGCATATACTTTTGACTGACTAGTCGGTCAATTAAAATAAAGAAGAGAAGACGAGAAGAATTTTTTCCAATTAACTGGCAAGGTATTCCAGCCCAGCAACCCCTAGGATAAGCACAAAAAGAGCACAAAAAGCCCTGGATGATTATTGGGATTCGACATCAAATTCATAGCCCAAAGCATGTGCAAAAATGTTCTTATATGAAGCGCTTTCGCGTCAAATCAAGGCTTAGCTGATATCAGGCTAATCCTTTTGCTCTGAAAGCGCTCTAATTATATTTATTTAAACTATCAAAAAACTGGCCTTTTCAAGCAAGTCTACTTGATATAATTAACGCTTATAAGGTACAATTAATATAGAACGCTGTGGATAAGTTTGGGCAACCAAAGTCCCACAAGTTTTTTGTGAAAAGGAGAAGATAAAATATGGAAATGAGTTTTAGATGGTATGGCCATCATGACCCAGTTAAGCTAGAAGATATCCGTGTCATTCCAGGTATGCAAGGTATCGTAACAGCTGTTTATGATGTGCCAGTGGGGGAAGCATGGCCCCTTGAAAACATCGAAAAATTAAAGGCGTCTGTTGAGGAACAAGGGATGCATATTTCGGTTATCGAATCAATCCCTGTCCATGAAGACATCAAATTAGGGAAAGCAAACCGCGACCAATTGATTGAAAATTACAAAGAGTCTATCCGCAATGTGGGTAAGGCCGGAATTCCAGTGGTATGCTACAACTTCATGCCTGTCTTTGACTGGACCCGTACCGACTTAGAATACCTTCTTCCTGATGGTTCAACTTGCTTGGCCTTCTTCAAGGATGAAGCTGAAGCAGTGGACCCAATCAATGGGGACTTTAGCCTACCAGGTTGGGATGCTTCTTACACCAAAGAAGAAATGGCCCAAGTCTTCGCAGACTATGCAGAAGTCGATGAAGAACAATTATGGGAAAATTTAGAATATTTCCTTAAAGAAATTATTCCAGTGGCTGAGGAAGCTGGCGTGAAAATGGCTATCCACCCTGATGATCCGCCTTATTCTATCTTTGGCTTGCCACGTATCATTACCGGTCTAGACGCTGTGAAGCGCTTCTTAGATATCGTGGATTCACCAAGCAATGGGATCACTATGGACCACGGCTGCTACTTCTCAGATGGCAAGAACGATGTTGATGCCATTATGGAATATGCCTTGAAACGCGACCGAATCAACTTCGTCCATGCCCGTAACGTCCAAGCTGGCGACTGGGGCTTCATGGAAACTGGCCACTTATCTGCTAACGGGGACGTGGACTTCTACAGCATGATGGACCTCTTAGTGAAATACGGCTGGGAAGGCCCAATCCGTCCTGACCACGGCCGCCGCATCTGGGGCGACCAAACCGAAACACCAGGTTATGGTCTCTATGACCGTGCCCTAGGGGTTGCCTACATCAACGGCCTCTACGAAGCGCTCTGCCACAAGTATGACCGCAAACCAGACTTCGGCCAATCCGTTTATCCACACGACGAAGAATTACTTAAGAACCGTAAATAAGAAATAACAAGAGAGAGGGAATGCAAAAAATGGCAAACAATCCATATGTTCATGATTTTTCAGGTAAGACTGTTGTATTAACTGGTGCAGGTGGGGTTATTGTTTCTAAGTTAGCAGAAGGTTTTGCTCAAGCTGGCGCTAATGTTGCTTTACTTGACCTTAACGAAGATGCAGCTAACGAAGCGGCTGAAAAGATCAACGCTTTAGGTGGCGGCAAGGCTAAGGGTTACAAGTGTAATGTTTTAGACAAGGAAAACTTAGAAGCTGTCCGCGAAGAATTGAATAAAGACTTCGGCCCATGTGATATCTTAGTTAACGGGGCAGGCGGTAACAGCCCACGTGCAACTACGGATAACGAATTCCATGAAGAAGGTTTAGACGAAGAAACCACTACTTTCTTCGACTTGGATCCAGAAGGCGTTAACTTTGTCTTCAGCTTGAACTTCCAAGGGACCTTACTCCCAACCCAAGTTTTCGCTAAAGACATGGTAGGCCGTGAAGGGGCAAACATCATTAACGTTTCTTCAATGAACGCCTTCACACCATTAACCAAGATCCCAGCTTACTCAGGAGCTAAGGCAGCTATCTCTAACTTCACCCAATGGTTAGCTGTTCACTTCTCTAAAGTTGGCGTACGTTGCAATGCCATTGCACCAGGTTTCCTTGTGTCTCACCAAAACATTGACTTAATGTTTGAAGAAGACCACGAAACCTTGAAACCACGTGGTAACAAGATCATTACCAATACACCAATGGGTCGCTTCGGTGAAGCTGATGAAATGGTTGGGCCAACCCTCTTCTTAGCCGATGAAAAATCCGCAAGCTTTGTTAACGGGGTTATTATCCCAATCGATGGTGGTTTCGCTGCTTACTCAGGTGTTTAATCGGGGCAGCTGTTTTAGATGAATGAATGGGAAAGGCTTAAGCAGGAAAGTAACTTTGTTTAAGCCTTTTCCTTAGTGGTGGAAGAAGTATAGGATTCTGAATGAAACTGTGCTGATGAGCACCCGCTCCACTTCCGCTCATAAGTAAACAGTTAGCCGAATCCCTAGCAGCTTAGGAAATGGCTAATTAGCTAAAATAATAATGCGAAACCACTAAAAGACATAAAAGCAATTTAAGGAGGAATTATCTTGGCGAATTTACCGGAACAATTTACTAAACAAAGAGACTATTTAGTCTGCGTGGATTCTGATGGCTGTGCCATGGACACCATGAATGTCAAGCACTTTGAATACTTTGGCCCTTTAGCAGCTGATGAATTCAATATTCAAAACAAAGACCAATTCCAAGAAGACTGGAACCGGGTGAACCTGTTCTCATCTACACGGGGGATTAACCGCTTCAAGGCTTTAGTGATCTGCTTGAACAATGCCAAAGAAGCTGGCGAGGACATCATCAATATTGATGCCTTAGCGGAATGGACTGAAACGACTTCATCCTTATCTAATGGTTCCTTAGAAGATAGCTTGAAAGACCAAGATGATGAGTCCCTCAAACGTGCCCTGTCTTGGTCCCAACGCGTGAACAAGGGGATTGAAGAAGAATTAGCTGGCAATGACAAGCCTTTCCCAGGCGCTAAGGACGGCCTTGCTGCTATTAGCCAAAAGGCAGACCTTGCCATCGTATCATCGGCTAACTCAGAAGCCCTCAACTCTGAATGGACCCGCCACGGTTTAATGGACTATGTGGACGTAGTTTACGGCCAAGAAGCAGGTTCTAAGAAAGACGCCATTGCTAACCTCTTAGAACACGGCTATGACAAGCACAAGATCTTGATGGTTGGGGACGCACCTGGCGACTTAAAGGCTGCAACCGACAACGGTGTTCTCTTCTACCCTATTATCTTTGGACAAGAAGAAGAGAGCTGGGCTGGTTTAGAAAACACAGGCTTGGACAAATTCTTGAATGATGACTATGCGGGTCAATACCAAGAAAGCAAAATCCAAGACTTTGAAGATAACTTAGCCAAACACGACAAATAATTAGGAGGATATGCTCTTATGGCAAAAAAAGCTGAAACAATTGTACAAATGAAAGAAAACTATCTCTTCGCTGTTATCCGTGGGGAAAGCGAAGAAGACGGCTACATCATCTCTAAAGCCTGCTATGAAGGCGGCGTGAAGAACATCGAAGTGACCTTCTCCACTCCAGGAGCTGAACGCGTGATGGCCCGCTTGGCTGAAGAATTCAAGGGCACTGACATGGTCGTTGGGGCTGGTACCGTTCTTGACCCAGTGACCGCTCGCATCGCAATCTTAAACGGGGCAGAATTTATCGTATCCCCAGCTTGGAACCCTGAAGTGGCTAAGATCTGTAACCTCTATACAGTGCCTTACCTACCAGGTTGTGGGTCAGCGACTGAAATCCAAGAAGCTTTAACATTAGGCTGCGAAATTGTTAAAGTCTTCCCAGGTGGCGTACTTGGTTCTGGCTTCATCAAAGATATCCATGGTCCACTTCCACAAGTTGAATTAATGCCTTCAGGTGGCGTGAACATTGACAACATGGAAGAATGGATCGACAAGGGTGCTTGGGCAGTTGGTGTGGGCTCAGCACTAACCAAAAACTACAAAGCAGAAGGGGCAGAAGGCGTTAAAGCAACCGCTAAGGAATTTGCGGACCGCCTAGCTGCTATCTTGGCTGATAAATAATGCTCAAAAAAGTTGTGACTCTGGGAGAGCTCTTGCTCCGGCTAACGACTGAGAGCAGCGAGCGTTTCTCACAAGCCCAAAACTTTGAAGCAACATTCGGTGGCTCAGAAGCAAATATTGCGGCCACCATCGCACATCTCGGCATGTGGGCCAGCTTTATCTCAGCTGTACCAGCCAATGAAATTGGGGATGCAGCTGTTGAATTTATGCGTAAGAATGGGGTTCACACCGGCTACATTCTTCACCAAGGCCCTCGTTTAGGGATTTACTTCGCAGAGAAGGGCCATTCCATCCGGCCTTCGAAGATCGTTTATGACCGCCAGTACTCTTCCTTTGTAGAGTCCAAGGTGGAAGATTATGACTTTGACTTGATCTTTGAAGATGCCAATTGGTTCCACACCTCGGGCATTACCGCTGCCCTGTCACCTGAACTCTTTGAGCTCAGCAAACAGTGCATGATTGAAGCCAAACGCCGGGGGATGAAGGTTAGTCTGGACTTGAACTACCGGGCTAGTCTTTGGGGCTTTGAAGAAGCCCGCCATGCTATGGCTGAACTGGCGCCTTATGCGGATCTCCTGATTGGGATCGAACCGCTCTTCCTGCCTGATGTGGATGGTAATGACTATAAAGACAACCGGAATATCCAATTGCCTTATGATTTCAATACCATTTCTCCGATTTTAGAGCAGATCGCTTCCCACTATAAGTTGGAGAAGATCGCTTTGACCAAGCGCAAGGTCATCAATGCTAGCCGCAACATCCTCCAATCCTACCTCTACGATGCTAAGGATAATGAACTCTACCCATCCAATGTCTTTGATGTTGATATCATCGACCGGATCGGGGGCGGGGATGCCTTTGCAGCAGGCTTGATCTATGCCTTAAATACCGATAAGTACACTGACGCTGAGGCCATCCAATTCGCTAATGCGACCTTCGCCTTGAAGCATACCATTCCAGGCGATATGGCCATCGTTAACCTGAAAGATGTCGAATCCCTCATGTACCGAGGTAGCAATTTCGACGTCCAACGCTAAAGCAATAGAAAGGGGCAAACCATTTATGCCATTTATTAATGACGACTTTATGTTACAGAGTGAAAGCGCCAAGCACCTCTACCATGACTTTGCAAAAGATATGCCAATCTATGACTTCCACTGCCACTTGAGCCCACAAGAAATTGCGGAAGACCATGAGTTCGAAAACGCTACCGAACTCTTCCTCGGTGGGGACCACTACAAATGGCGCGGTTTACGTGCTATGGGCTATCCCGAAGAATTAATCACTGGGGATGCCTCAGCTGAAGATAAGTTCAAGGCATGGGCTGAAACCGTTCCAAATACGATCGGTAACCCACTCTTCCACTGGAATGCACTGGAATTGAAACGTTACTTCGGCATCGATGAAATCTTATCAGAAGATAACTGGAAAGAAATCTATGACAAGGTTAACACTAAATTACGTGATGAAAAATTAACCGCGCGTCAGTTGATCAAGAATTCTAACGTGACCTTCATCTGTACGACTGACAACCCATTCGACAGCTTGGAATACCACAAACAAATTGCGGAAGATGATTCCTTTGACGTCGACGTGGTACCTGGCTTCCGTCCAGATGGGGCCTTCAAGGCAGGGGAAGAAGCCTTCGTTGACTTCTTAGCTAAGATGGAAGAAGCGAACGGCATCCACATTGATTCCTTCGCTAAATTAATGGAATCCTTGGAAGACCGGATTACATTCTTCGGCGAACATGGTTCTCACGTGTCTGACCACGGCTTGAAAGTCTTGGCTTATGCTGACTCAACTGAAGAAGAAGTCGAAGACATCTTCCAAAAAGCAGCTAAGGGCCAAGCTTTAACGGAATTAGAATACGCTAAATTCCAAAGTGCCCTCTTAGTGGAATTGATGAAGATCTACAAGCGTGAAGACTTTGTATTCCAAATCCACTTTGGTGCCATCCGTGATAACTCAAGCCGCATGTTTGAAAAGACAGGCTTTGACTCTGGTTTAGACTCAATCAACGACCAAGGCAATGTGGCAGAAGCCCTCAACCGTCTCTTAGACGCTGCGGACAAGACTGACGAATTGCCTAAGACCATCATCTACCCATTGAACCCAACCTACTTCGACCTCGTTGCAACCACCTTGGCTAACTTCCAAGGCAATGAAGACGGTCAGAAGAGCCGTTGCCAATTAGGTTCTGGCTGGTGGTTCAACGATACCAAATACGGTATGTTGAAACAATTCAAGTCTTATGCTGAAGCTGGTCTCTTGATGAACTTCGTCGGCATGTTAACCGACTCCCGGAGCTTCACTTCTTATACCCGCCATGAATACTTCCGTCGCCTCTTCTGTGACTACATTGGCGACTTGGTTGAACGTGGTGAAATCCCTAATGATGACGCCCTCTTAGAGAAGCTCATCACCAATGTCTGCTACAACAATGCGGTAAACTTCTTCTACGACGAAGAAAAAACCGTCGAAATTGGCAAATAACTTGCAAATTTCATAGCATTCGCTACAATAGAAGTAGCTAAAGAATGACAGAAGGGAGGACACTTACGAATGACTAAGCCAAAGCAAAGCCTAGTGAGTGTAACCCATTTCGACCATTCTTTATGCCCAAAATCTTATATTGTCAAATCCAACTAGTCCAGTTTATGCTGGGCTAGTTTTTTCTTATGTGCAGGAAGGAGTGACTGGATTGTTCTTGCTTTTCAATAAATTTCAACAGAAAGGTTAAGGTGATCCAATGCCAATCAAGGCCGTATCTCGCTATTAGGCGTTACATAATAAAGATAATAAAGAAAGAAGACCAGCTGGGTGGCTGGTCTTTTATTTCGAGGCTTTCTATATCTCACACCCTTATCTAATCGCTTCGAAAGAGCAGCTTGACTTTTTTACTGGAAAATGTCAAGAATAGCTGTCAGTTTGCTAGATATTTGTTATAATAGGACTACTTTAATTAAGAGAATGATGAGAAAGCGAAAGGATGATCATGATGGATAAAGTCGTCGTAAAAGGGCTGAAGAAGAGCTTTGGCGATAATGAGGTTTTGAAGGACATTAACTTTAAGGTAGCTGAAGGGGAAGTGGTTTGTGTGATTGGTCCTTCAGGTTCTGGGAAATCGACCATGCTGCGTTGTCTGAATCGCTTAGAAGATATTGACGCTGGGGAAGTGATTGTCGACGGGGTCAATATTTCCGATCCTTCCATCGACATTAACAAGGCCCGGGAAAATGTGGGCATGGTTTTCCAACAGTTTAACCTATTCCCACACTTGACGGTCCAAGAGAATATTGCCCTGGCACCGGTGGAATTGAATAAACTGACCCAGGCTGAGGCGGACCAAAAAGCCTTAGAACTCTTAGAAACAGTGGGCTTAAGGGACAAGGCAGACGCCTATCCTAACTCGCTCTCCGGGGGCCAACAGCAGCGGGTGGCGATTGCACGTGCCTTGGCGATGAGTCCAGACTTGATGCTCTTCGATGAACCGACTTCCGCCTTGGACCCAGAAATGGTTGGGGACGTGCTGGAAGTAATGAAGGACCTGGCCGAAGAGGGGATGACCATGGTGATCGTGACCCACGAAATGGGCTTTGCCCGCGAGGTGTCGGACCGGGTTGTCTTCATGGATGGGGGCTATATTGTCGAAGAGGATGTCCCAGAGAAACTCTTCAGCCAACCTGAAAACGAACGGACTAAGAGCTTCTTGGACAAGGTGCTGCATTAATCATAATATGCTGCTCATGAGTGGATGCCAAGCTGATTTTTCTTTGCTGATTATAGAGTCGGTGAGGAGGGAACTGTGCGATGAGCTGCTGTTTGCTCTCGGGGTTTACGAATGCAAATTGCCGACCTGCTATCTGCTTTCAGAGCTCTCAAGTGCAGATTGGCGAGCTACTATCTGCTCTCAAGACTCGCGAGCGCAAATTGGCGATCTGCAAATTGCCCTCAGAGCTCCTGAGCACAAATTGCCCCCAGCTCTTGCCTCCTGAAATGGCTAAGGATCAACTTCAATGCTCCAATCCTGCTCACAAATAGACGGTTAAATATCTTTTATCTACAAGCTGTTAAATTTTTAATTCACTAATGCTAACAAGTAAAGCTGGAAGTAAAAATCCAGCTTTTTTTGCTTCTTTACTAAATGGTGCTAATGAGCCTGCCTTGCACTGTTGAATTTGGGCCTTGAATGTTTAGAGGATCAATATTAAATTATAGCCTTTTGTACTTTGTCCGTCAGTCATTGACGCTCCAGTGCTTTAGACCTGACCAAGTTTCGCAAGTTGCCCTCTTCTTTACCAGTTCTTAAATAAGATTGGTACATATTTGCCGATAAAGATGATAAAATAACAATTGACTATATGACGATCACTGGGAAGTTTCCCAGGCTTTTAAATTAATCAAGTATGGGAGAAGATAGTATGCAGAATTTAGCAGTGGGTATTGATAAGATGGATTTCTATGCGCCAGGTTATTTTGTCGATATGGCGAACTTAGCCCAAGCGCGCGGGGTGGATCCTAAGAAGTTTAATGAAGGGATCGGCCAGGACCAAATGGCTGTGCCCCCAATTACGCAAGATATCGTGACCATGGGAGCCAATGCGGCTGACTTCTTGACGGAGGAGGACAAGGCGGCCATCGATATGGTTCTCGTGGGGACGGAGAGCGGGATTGACCAGTCCAAGTCTTCCGCTGTCTACATCCACCACCTGCTCGGCATCCAGCCCTTCGCCCGGTCGGTGGAGCTCAAGGAGGCCTGCTATAGCGCGACCGCTGCCCTCCACCTGGGCCTAGACTATGTGCGCACTCACCCTGAGCGAAAAGTCCTTGTCCTGGCTTCCGATATTGCCCGTTATGGCTTGGAAAGCTCTGGCGAAGCGACCCAGGGGGCAGGGGCAGTGGCTATCCTCCTCGCAGCCAATCCCCGCCTCGCTGTTGTCGACTCAGACTCTGCCTTCATGACGGAAGACGTGATGGACTTCTGGCGGCCTAACTATACGGACAAGGCCATGGTGGACGGCAAGTTGTCTCTCCGCCAGTACACCCATGTCCTCGAACGGGTCTGGGACAAGTACCAAGCAGAGACAGGTTTGAGCTTGGATGATTTCGAAGCGGTCTGCTTCCACCTGCCTTATACTAAGATGGGGCTCAAGGGCCTCCGCCGCTTGATGAAGGGGGCCAGCGATGAGAAGAAGGATAGCCTGCGGACCTATTTTGAAGCTAGCGAACAGTACAGCCGGCGGATCGGGAACGTCTACACTGGTTCCCTCTATCTCAGCTTGATCAGTCTCTTGGACCAAGCCGAGAGCCTCAAGCCCGGTGACCGGATCGGCATGTATAGCTATGGTTCGGGTTCGGTGGGTGAGTTCTTTAGCCTGACCCTAGCGGAGGACTTCCAGACGGGGCAACACAAAGCAGCCCACGAAGCCTTCTTGGACCAACGTGAAGAGGTTTCGGTAGACCGCTATGAGCAAATGTTTAATGACCGTCTGCCGAGTGATGGTAGCCAGTTAGACCTGACGCCGTCCCATCCGAGTGAGACTTACTATGTCCAAGGTATGGCCGACCACCAACGCCATTATGGCAAGCAATAAAAACAATGAAAGACCTCTGCTAGGATTTCCTGGCAGAGGTCTTTCATTGTTTCTTAGGTTAGTGGTCGCTCTTATCTTGTCGGAGCTCAGCCAACAGTTCACGGGCCTTTTCCTGGTTGATGGTGGAGCTGTCAGCTAGGGCACTGGCCAGCTGGGCAACTTCTTCGCCTTCAGCTCCGACCTGGATGGCGATGGACCGGGCGTGGAGGGCCATGTGACCGGACTGGATGCCTTCAGAGACTAGGGCGCGTAAGGCGGCTAGGTTCTGGGCCAGGCCAATGGCGGCGATGACCTGCATGAGCTCTTGGGCGGGCAAGTGACCGAGCGAGTCCTGGCTCAGCTTGGCCTGGGGATGGATGCCAATAGACCCGCCCACGGTCCCCACAGCTAGGGGCAGGCAGAGCTGGCCGTGGAGGGTCTCTTTATCTTCGTCGTAGGACCAAGTGGCTAGCCCGCGGTAGGCGCCGTCCTTCACGGCATAGGAATGGGCGCCGGCTTCGATGGCCCGCCAGTCATTGCCCGTGGCGAGGACGACCGCATCGATCCCGTTCATGATGCCCTTGTTGTGGGTGGCTGCCCGGTAAGGGTCGACTTGGGCTAGGTCGCTAGCATAGGCGATCCGCTGGGCCACCAGGCTGCCGGCAAGGCCGGGTCGGCTGAGCTTGCGGGCAGGGATTTCACATTGGACCCGAACCAAGCACTGGTCGGCGTGATTGGAGAGGATGGCCATGAGGGGATCGAAGAGGGGGGCTTCATCTTCAGCCAGGGCCTGGTTGAGGGCCAGGCAGCTTTGTTCTTTGACGGCTTCCAACATGGTGTTCATCATATTAGCCCCCATGGCTTCCTGGGTATCGACATCCAGGTAGATGAGATAGAAGCCCCGACCCTGATAGCTATAGTAGGCAGAGCGGACAGCGCGTGGGCCGCCGCCGTATTTGAGGATGGCGGGATAGGCAGACTTGGCCCAGTCTAGGATCTCCTCTTGATGGTTATCGACCCAGTCCGTGAAGGCCGCTTCCAGGTCGACATTATCGGGGCCAGTCAGGCAAACCTGACCCGTCATTAAGCGCGAAATAACTTCCGCTTGGAAGCCCGATCCGGCATTCACAATTTGTCCGGCGAAGTTACTGGCTGCTACCACACTAGGTTCTTCGGTCACCATGGGCACGATATAGGCCCTATCATTGACTTTCAAGTTCAAGCTCAGGCCCATGGGAATCTGGTAGGTCGTGATGACATTTTCGATCATCTGGTCGGCCATCTCCAGGGACATCCCTTCTCTCTCGGCCAGGGCTTGGCAGGTCTCAGCAGCTAGGATGCCTGCTTCTTCTAAGACCTGCCAGCGCTCGGCCAGGGTCTTTTTATGAAAATGTCGCCAAATTTTTTTGCTCATGGTGGATTCGCTCCTTTATTATCATTGCCTTAAGTATAATATATTCCCTGTCTTTAGACAAAAGATTGGGGGAGGTTGAATGGTAGAGATAAGCATCCCTTGTGCTGTTGAATTTAGTCGGCTAAGCCTCAGTCCGGGCTTTTGATTGGGGCTTGAGAAGTGGCAAGCCACACTTGAGGGATCCAAGTGTGTGTAAGATTTCATGAAGCCGCACTCTAAGTCTCCGATTATGTGTTGGGACTTATCAAGCCACACTTTAAGTTCTCAATTGTGTATAGGATCTAATCAAGCCACAATTTGAGCTTACACTTGTGGCTTCAATTATGTTTCAAAATAATAATTCAGAGAAATCTTATCCCTTCAATAAAAATGCCCCAAAGCAGACTCACGATAGCGCTCTGGGGGAATTTTTGTTTGTCTAATTTTAATCTTTCACAATCTTCAGCACTTCCGCTTCCATCTGGTCGATGGCCAAGATTTTTTTGTCGCGGATGTCGGCGGACTCGAGTTCCTGGATGGCTTGGGGGTAAGGGACCCCGCTCAGCTCGCGCAGCTTGGCCAGACGTTCGCTGATTGAGGCTTGGTCGGCGTCTTGACCGATGGCTTGGAGGACGGTGGCCGGGAACTTATAGGGGCTAGCGGTCGATACGATGACACCGGCCTTGGCGCCTTCCGTTTGGTCCAGGTACTTGCGGTAGCTCCGTGAGGCCACTGCGGTATGGGGGTCCATGAGATAGTCATTGGCTTCGAAGGCTTGCTTGATTTCGTCCTTGGTTTCGTCTTCGCTAGCAAATTCCCCACTGATGCCTTGGAAGGCTTGGAATTCTTCCGCGGTGACTTGGTAGAGGCCGTCCTGGTCGAGCTGGGACATGAGGGCGGTCAAGTGGTCGCTATTGTCACCCAGGGCATGGTAGAGCATGCGCTCGAAGTTGGAGGAAACCAGGATGTCCATGGAAGGGGAGATGGTCAGCTTGAAGTCACGTTTACGGTTGTAGGTCCCGGTCTGGAAGAAGTCATAGAGGACCTTGTTGTCGTTTGAGGCACAGATTAAGTGATTGACGGGCAGGCCGCAGCGTTGGCCGTAGTAGGCAGCCAGGATATTGCCGAAGTTGCCGGTAGGGACCGTGAAGTCGATGGCTTCTCCGGCTGTGATGGTGCCTGCCTTAACTAATTGGGCATAGGCATAGAAGTAGTAGACCACCTGGGGTAGGAGCCGGCCGATATTCATGGAGTTGGCTGAAGAGAACTGGGTGCCTTGGTCAGCCAGTTTTTGGCGGAGGGCAGGGTCGTTGAAGAGAGCTTTGACCTGGGTCTGGGCATCGTCAAAGTTTCCCCTAACAGCGTAGACATAGGTGTTAGCGCCTTTTTGGGTGAGCATCTGCTTCTCTTGGATATCGCTCACGCCGCCTTCGGGATAGAAGACAGCGATCTTGGTTGAAGGCACATCCGCGAAACCAGCCATAGCAGCTTTTCCGGTGTCCCCGGAAGTCGCAGTCAGAATAATAATTTCCTTGTCGTTGTGGTTGATTGCCGCCGCCTGGGTCATTAGGTGGGGCAGGATGGATAAGGCCATGTCCTTGAAGGCGATAGTCGCACCGTGGAAGAGTTCCAAGTGATAGCGGTCGCCAACTTTGACTAGGGGTGCGATCTTTGGATCATCGAATTTGTCGTCATAGGCAGCTTCGATACAAGCACGGAGGGCCTCCGGACTGTAGTCGTCTAGGAAGGGGCCGAGGATGAATTCAGCCATCTCTTGGTAGGAGTAGTCCTTGAGCTGGTCCCAATCGAGCTCGAATTGCGGGAAGGATTGAGGAACATAGAGGCCGCCGTCTGGTGCCAGGCCCTGGAGAATGGCCTGGGAAGCACTGACAACTTGCTTAGGATTGCGGGTAGATTGATAGTACATGCTGGGTCTCCTTTTTAATATTTTTGAGTTGATTCTAATAGTTATATCATAATTGAATTTTATAGACATTTGCAACTGTATTCTTGCAAAATTATGCTATAATGAGGATACATCGGATTATGATTTGAAGACTTGAAAATAGTCTATTGCTTATGATAAGATTAAAAAGTATCTATTTTTAGGTAAACGAATCGATTTCAGGAGGTAAATACATGAAATTTGTAGCAAAGAAACGTGAAGCTGCAGGGACAAACGCATCTAAGAAATTACGTCAAGAAGACTTAGTACCAGGCGTTGTTTATGCAAGCGACCTTGAACCAATCAACATCAGCATGGAACGTGCTGACGTGGAATTAATCGAACGCGAACTCGGGATCAACTCTGTCTTCGAACTCGAAGTTGAAGGCGGAGAAACACGCACCGTCTTCTTACGTGATATCTCACGCGCAGCCTTGAAGCCAATCATCTATAATGTCAACCTTCAAGCCATCAAGAAGGGTGAAAAACTTGAAATGGATATCCCAGTTTACATCGAAAACGAAGACAAACTGGCTAACCCAGACGGCGTAGCAGCCTTGAACTTCTTCGAAGTAACTGTTGAAATCGACCCAGCTACCGCACCAGAATACATCGTAGCTGACGTTGAAGGCTTAGACATCGGTGAAAACATTACCGTTGGCGACTTGACCTTCGAAGGCATCGAAAACGCTGAAATCCTCACCGACCCAGAAGAAGTCATCGTTTCCATCGCTGTTCCAACCGAAGAAGCAGAAGTTGACGAAGAAGTCGTTGAAGCAGAACCAGAAGTTATCAACGAAAAAGAAGCTAAGATCGTAGAAGAAGACGACTAAAACAGGGTGTGAAGACTCATTCAAACCCCATTATAAGAATGTGACAAAAGTCAGTGTACTGACTTTTGTGACCGATTAAAAAAAGCTGGAGCTACTCCAGCTTTTTTTGATGCCTGTTGATAACATAATTTTAAGCAGATAGCTAAATTTTTAGAGACCAGGGAGACTTTTGAGGAGATTCGTCACTGCAACCCACACTCGGAGCGTCTGACTGTGGGTTGATACTTAGCAACCCACACTCGCGGTGTCTGAATCTGGGTTAACGCTTCTCAACCCACACTCGCGATGTCTAAATGTGGGTTAACGCTTTTCAACCCACACTCGCAACCCCGAATGTGGGTTAACAGCTCTCAAGCCACACTTGCGCCTTCCCAATGTGTCTCGCTACTCCCTAGTCTAGCCCCAGCCCCTATTAACGCGGCACAACCAAGACGCGCTGGTCCTTGTAGGGGAGGCAGTCGACGGCTTGGCCGTAGAAGTCGGTCAGGAGCTCATCTTGGAGCATGTCCTGGCGCGAGCCCTGGGCGAAGACTTGGCCTTCTTTGAGCAGGAGGACGTGTTGGAAGAGCTGGCTGATGTCTTCGCTCCGGTGGCTGATCATGACCAGGCTCAGGCCCTCTTCCTGGCTGACTTCACCGAGAAATTCTAAAAGTCGTTCCCTAGCGAAGAGGTCCAGGGCATTGAAGGGTTCGTCTAAGATCAGGAGTTCCGGCTTGGTCATGAGACCGCGGAGGATGAGGATCTTTTGTTTCTCACCCTGGGAGAGGGTGGCAAAGGGGCGGTCAGCTAAGTCCTGGCAGTCGAAGCGGGCCAGAAGCTCTTGGGCGGCCAGTTTTTCCTTGGGGCCGACTGCCTGGTAGAGACCGAAGCTAGCGAAGAGGCCGCTCAGGACGATCTTTAGGACCGAGTCATTTTCGGGTAGGCGGTATTCCAGCCAGGAGGACACCAGGCCGATCCGCCGTTTCAAGCGGGAGATATTGGTTTGGCCGAAGCGTTCGCCGAGCACGGTTACTTGGCCGGCGCTAGGCCAGTCATAGCCGCTCAGAATATGGATCAGGGTGGATTTCCCTGAACCGTTGAGACCGAGCAGGGCCCAGTGTTGGCCGGGACGAATTTCGAAGTTGATATTTTTTAGGATGGGGCGTCCTTGCCGGTAGTAACTGACATTTTTTAGGCTCAGGACGCTGTCATTATGTTGGGTCATGGGTCTACCTCCTTTTTACTCTTAGTCTTATGATAGCATGAAATCAAAGATAAAAACCACTTTCATAAGAATTAAATGATAATATTCTAATAAATTGTATTGACAAATGAGACGAGGCTCAGTATAATCAATTTATCGATTAAGAAAGGAGTCCCACTCATGAAAATGTCAAAGAATTTTAAACAAGTGAATATTTTAGTCATTTTACACAGCTAGGACTGGACTGATTGAGATCAGCTTCGAGTCCTATTCGGCTTTGTAGAGTGGGACATAGCATCCCATGCAAGCATTGGGGTGCTTTTATTTTAACTAAAGTGTAAGTAAGCAGAAGGATGGGTGGTTTAATGGCAAAGGAAGAAGAGACAAAGCAGGGTATGCAAGTCCTTGTTGAAGCCTTGAATGAAGAAGGGGTTGATGTCATATTCGGGTACCCAGGAGGAGCGGTCCTCGATCTTTATGACCAATTCTTCAAGAACGGCACCAATCACGTCTTGGCCCGGCATGAACAAGGGGCGGGACACATGGCAGATGGCTATGCCCGGGCGAGCGGCAAGACCGGCGTCAGCGTGGTCACTTCAGGACCGGGGGCAACCAATATTGTCACGGCTGTGGCAACAGCCCAGATGGATTCGGTACCCATGGTTGTTATTTCCGGTCAGGTAGCTCAGGCAGGAATTGGCAAGGATGCCTTCCAGGAAACGGACGTGATCGGTGTCATGACGCCGATTACTAAGTATTGTGTCCAAGTACGTGATGCCCGTGATATTCCACGGATTATTAAAGAAGCCTTCTATATCGCCAATTCAGGGCGGAAGGGTGTTGTGGTGGTTGACATTCCAAAGAATGTGGGCCAGCAGATGGTAGCTGTTTCCGAGCTGAACACAAAGATCTACCTGCCCGGTTACCAGCCTGAAAAGCAGCAGAAGATTACGAATAATGAGCATATTCAGAATATTATGGAAGCGATCCAAGCTAGTGAAAAACCCCTCCTCCTTGTGGGTGGCGGGATTGCCAAGGCCGGTGCGGAGGAAGACCTGCGTGAATTCGTCCATACCCATAAGATCCCAGTCGTTGCGACACTCTTGGGCTTGGGAGCGGTCGACAGCAAGGATCCTTACTTCCTTGGCATGGGCGGGATGCACGGTTCCTATGCAGCTAATATGGCGCTGATGACTACCGACTGCCTGATCAATATCGGGTCCCGCTTCGATGACCGGGTGGCTTCCGTGCCGGACAACTTTGCGCCAGGGGCTAAGATCATCCACATCGACATCGATGCTTCGGAGATTGGTAAAGTTATCCAACCCGACTACGAACTGATCGCAGATGCCAAGGTTGCCCTGGAAGCCCTCAATGCGGCCGCCCTATCCAATTACCAGTCCTCAGCTGATTGGGTGGCCTTCCACAAGCAGAACTTGGCTGACCACCCCATGGCCTTGCCAGCAGCCCGGTCGACCATCCGCCCTGAAGCAGCCATTGCCTACCTGGGTGAGAAGACCGATGGCGAAGCCCTGGTGGTAACAGATGTGGGCCAGCACCAGATGTGGGCCGCCCAATTCTACCCGGTCCGCCACACCCAGCAGTTCCTGACCAGTGGTGGTTTGGGGACCATGGGCTATGGCATCCCCGCAGCGATTGGGGCAGCCTTTGGGGCTAAGGAAGGTCAGGATGTCGTTGCCATTGTGGGTGACGGGGGCTTCCAAATGACCAACCAGGAACTCAATATCCTGTCTGCCTATGATGTGAAACCTAAGTTCATGATCTTGAATAATGAAGTTCTGGGCATGGTTCACCAATGGCAGGATAAGTTCTATGGCCAACGCTACTCGCATTCTGAATTCTTAGATAAGAATCCAGACTTCGTGAAGTTATCGGAAGCCCTGGGTGTCAAGGCGGCTCGAGTGAGCGATCCCGCTGAGATGGAAGCGGCCATCGACGCCATGCTGGCCTATGATGGGCCTTATGTCCTTGAAATTCGAATTGCCAAGGATGAATTGGTGCTCCCAATGGTTCCAGCAGGTAAGCCCAATAATGAAATGGAGGGATTAGGCTAATGGAATCTCGTATCATTCAAACCCGGGTGGTGAACCGGCCAGGAGTTCTTAACCGGATTACCCAAACGGTCCTCAAACCAGGTTACAACATCGATACCCTTACTTTGCAATATGCCGGGGGTTCAGCTGATTCCAGTGCTGAATTTTCCATCATTACCCTGGGCATTCAATTTGCTGACCAGGCGGCAGCTGAGCTCTTAATGAACCAGCTTGAAAAGCAGATCGATGTCATCTACGTGGTCGATATCACAGACGGTCTTCCCAACGATCAAGAGCGCGAAGACCAATCCATTTATTAGGTAGTAACTTACTCTTTGGAGTAAATAATAATTACTATGGCAACCCTCGCGGTGTCTAAAAAATTAGGAGGAAATAATTATGGCTACAATTTATTATGAAAAGGATGTACAAAACAATGCATTAGAAGGCAAGAAGATTGCCGTTCTTGGTTACGGCTCACAAGGGGGAGCGCACGCTAAGAACTTACGCGACTCTGGTCAAGATGTCATCATCGGCCTTCGCGAAGGGAGCTCAGCTGACCGTGCCCGTGAAGATGGCTTCGACGTTTTCTCAGTGGCTGAAGCCAGCAAGCAAGCCGATATCGTGATGGTACTTTTACCAGACGAAATCCAAGCTGATGTATATGAAAATGAAATCAAAGATAACTTAGAAGCAGGCAATGCCTTAGCCTTTGCCCATGGTTTCAACGTCCACTTCGGCACCATCAAACCAGCAGAAGATATCGATGTCTTCATGGTGGCTCCTAAAGGCCCAGGCCACTTAGTTCGCCGCGAATTCGAAAACGGCTCAGCTGTTCCTGCCTTGGTTGCTGTTGCCCAAGACGCAACAGGCAAGGCCCACGACATCGCTTTATCATGGGCTGACGGCATCGGCGCAACCCGCGTTGGTGTTCTTGAAACAAGCTTCAAGGAAGAAACGGAAACCGACCTCTTCGGTGAACAAAACGTTCTGATGGGTGGGGTGACCCACTTGATCGAAGCAGGCTTTGAAGTCTTAGTTGAAGCAGGCTACCAACCAGAATCTGCTTACTTCGAAACTTGCCACGAAATGAAATTAATCGTTGACTTGATCTATGAAGGTGGGATGTCCCACATGCGTCAATCCTGCTCAAATACTGCAGAATACGGCGACTATGTGACTGGCCCACGCGTCATCGGCCCAGAAGTCAAAGAAGCCATGAAAGAATCCCTCAAACGCATCCAAGACGGCGACTTTGCCCGTGAATTCGTGAATGACTACAAGAACGGCTTCCCAGAATTCCACAAGATGCGTGAAAAAGAAGCCAGCCACCAAATCGAAGAAGTGGGCGAAGAGCTTCGCGATATGATGCCATTCGTTAAGAAGAATAAAGTCGACACTAAGAATTAATTCAAGAGAGTGTGACAAAAGTCGGTTAGGCCTGAACCACTTCAGGACTGACTTTTGGAACAGGTTTTTGGAAAAATTCGTGGTTAAAAAAGAGACTGGGGTTTTACTCCAGGATCCAGTATTAATTCAAGCGACCGTAAAGTGAGAAGGATTGCCTATTAAGCGGTCCTTCTTATCTTTCCGTCACTTGATTTGGAAGGAAGGTATTTTATGTCTGAATTAGTCAGCAAAGAAGAGGTCCTCGACGCCTATCGTAGCTTGCGCCAAGACCTCCCCCAAACCCCACTGCAATATGATAGTTATTTATCTGAGAAGTACCAAGCCCGTATTTACTTGAAGCGCGAAGACCTGCAAGTGGTCCGGTCCTTCAAGATTCGCGGCGCCTACTATGCCATCAACCAACTCTCAGATGAAGACCTGGCCAAGGGTGTGATTTGTGCCTCGGCCGGTAACCATGCCCAGGGTGTGGCCTATACCGCCCAGAAAAAAGGCATCCAGGCTGTGATCTTTATGCCAAACACCACCCCTAATCAAAAGATTAGCCAGGTCCAATATTTCGGGGGCGACTTTGTGGACATTCAGATTAAAGGCGATACCTTCGACGAAAGTAATCGGGCAGCCCACGCCTATGCCAAGGAACATGGGCTCAGCTTCATCGAACCCTATGACGACTTAGACGTGATGCGTGGCCAAGGGACCCTGGCGGTGGAAGTCCACCAAGACCTGGTGGCTGAAGGCCAACAAGCCGACTACTTCTTAGTCCAAGTTGGGGGTGGCGGTCTGATCTCCGGCGTTTCCGCCTATGTCAAAGAGGCTATGCCTGATACCAAGGTTATCGGGGTGGAACCCAGCGGCGCAGCTTCCATGAAAGCAGCCTTGGATGCCGGTGAGCCTACCGCTCTGGAGCGGGTCGATAAGTTCTGCGACGGGACAGCAGTCGGTGAAGCCGGCCAACTCACTTTCCAACACGTTAAGGCTAATGTGGACGATATCTGCCTGGTCCCAGAAGGCCTAGCTGCCCAAGCAATCTTGGAACTCTATACCAAGCAAGCGATTGTTGCTGAACCCTCCGGCGCCCTGACGGTTGCCGCCCTCGAGCTTTTAGCCGATGACATCAAGGGTAAGACCGTGGTTTGCCTGATCTCAGGCGGGAACAATGACATCAACCGCATGGCCGAAATCGAAGAAAAGGCCCTGATCTACGAAGGCATCAAGCACTACTTCATCGTCAACTTCCCCCAAAGAGCCGGTGCCCTGAGAGAATTCGTTACCGACGTCCTCGGCCCCGGCGACGACATCTCCGTCTTCGAATACACCAAGCGCAAGAGCCACTCCAGCGGCCCCGTCCTTATCGGCATCGATCTCGCCGAAGCCGGCTCCATCCACGCCCTCAAAGACCGCATGGCCACCTTTGACCCCAACTATATCGACATCTCAGAAAACTCGACACTGTATCAATTTTTAGTGTAGGGTGTGAGAGGATGCGGGAGAAAGGGAGCTCTGGAGTAAAAGGACAGAGAAGGCTGCAAGCCTTCGACGTCCTTTTGCGAAGAGGAGCCCTTTCTGCATCATCGAACCCGACTAGATAGGGTGTGAGACTTGGTGTATAGCTTTCGAATATCAAAATCTCCTCCAGTTATTGCTGGGGGATTTTTTATATGAAATTATAAAACTAATGTGGAAAGTAACGGACAAAAGGGCAGAGGGTATGTCCGTATCCTGGCCAGAAACTGCCACATCGCAAGAGAAGATACAGTATCTTAGCCAGAAACTGCCACATCGCAAGAGAAGATGCAGT
>NZ_JASPDS010000025.1:0-21161 GCF_030230715.1 Aerococcus sp. UMB1112A
GTCCTATTCCTGATTTAATATCAAGCTCAGCTATTAATTTGTTTGCTTTTTCACTTGCACAATTAAATTGATCTTTTATACTTTCAATTGTGTAGTAAATAAAGACTTTTCCATTTTCATCTATCCATCCATTTTTATATGAAAGACCCATTCGATTAAGCATATATGAATACAAAACTTTTGCTTCAATAGAAATGCTCTCAAAAACTTCATCTTCCATTAATACCATAGGTAACCTAATGAAGTTATACATTTCAGATTGCCTATTATAAAAATAATCAAAATTCATTCCTGCCTCCTTTCTTTGAAATAAAAAAGACGACAGAATTTTTGATTTTCTATCGTCTGAGATTTACATATTAAATTTTCATCACAAAATAAGACTCTTTAAAGAATCCTTTGTTTTATTGGTATGCTATTTACAATACCCATTGTTAAAATGGATACTCTAAGCAGCACACCAACTATTTATTTTTTGAGTTTTAAACTTTGGTAGAAGTCTTGAACTCCTTGTATTTACATAACTATTTGCCTCTATCACTATTATGACACGAAACCCTACTGTTGGGTCAAAGACTTTGAGCGGCGTCTCTTTAGACTGCCCCCTCGTTTGGAGCAAACGGCTAGCAAAATAAGTCAAAAGCATGGCAATGCCAGCTGGAGTCATCTGGTGGTTGGCCTGGAGCTGGTCCTGGCGTTCAGCCTCTAGGAAGATCAATTGGAGGACCTGTAGGCGTTCGCGCTCAGAGAACTTATCCCAATCGACTTGGTCATAGAGGGCTTGGATCTTTTGTGCGATCTCAGGATTAGGCTGGCCATCGATCACCTGGAGGACCCCGTTAGCAATATTTTGCAGATTTTCATGCCAGGCCTCCGTGTAAGAGAAGTCGAGGGCTTGCATCATGATTAGGTTGGCTTGGTTGACTTTGTCATAGGCTGCTTGGATGTATTCAGTCGACACGTTAAACCTCCTTAATGAAAAAGGTCGATTCCCCTTCATTCAAAGTAGAATCGACCTGATTTTCTTTCTCGTAATTAAGCTTCTACTGGATACACAGAAACTTGTTTTTTGTTCTTGCCCTTGCGTTCGAAACGAACAACGCCGTCTACAAGTGCGAATAAAGTATCATCGCCACCGCGACCTACATTGATCCCTGGATGTACTTTAGTCCCGCGTTGACGGTAAAGGATTGAACCGCCAGTTACTTCTTGACCATCAGCACGTTTAGCACCTAAACGTTTAGCTTCTGAATCACGACCGTTGGCAGTTGAACCGCCACCTTTTTTGTGGGCGAAGAATTGTAAATTCATTTTTAACATGTGAGCTTCCTCCTTTATTAACTTACCCTTGGACATATTGGACATAGTCTGGATAATTACTAGCGATATCCTCCTTCAAGGCCAGTTGGCACTGCTTGAATAGGATATCAACGAGCGCTCTTTGTTCAGCTGTCAGTTCCTGGGGTAGTTCTACATAGAGGTAACCCGCCTCAGGGTCGGATTCGACCAGGGCTTGGATACCTGCCATGCGTTCAAGGTTATTGACTAAAGCAATGCTCAGAGCCGAAACTCCAGCACAGACAACGTCTTCCCCGTAGTCACCGGCCATAGCATGGCCTGAAATTTCCATGCTGACAAAGTGCTTGTCTTGATTTTCTTTAAATTGAACCTTAATCATGCTTAAGCATTGATGCTGTTGATGGTTAATTTAGTGTAAGGTTGACGGTGACCTTGTTTACGACGTGAGTCTTTCTTCTTGATGTATTTGAAAGTAGTAACTTTCTTTTGACGGCCGTGTTTTTCAACAGTTGCTTCAACACTTGCCCCATCAACGAGAGGAGTTCCCACTTTAACTTGGTCGCCTCCAACGAAGACAACTTGGTCAAAAGTGACTTTTTCGCCAGCTTCAACGTCTAATTTTTCAACGTAGATTGTTTGGCCTTCTTCAACTTTAACTTGTTTTCCACCTGTTTTGATAATTGCGTACATGTAACGCACCTCCTTAAATAACTTAGACTCGCCATAGTAAGCGGCCTTGGCACTTGAAAGCTTACAATGAGCGGTTGCAGATCTGGTGGTCACAGAAATACAACGCTATTATGTTACCATTTCCTAAAGATGAGGTCAAGTCTTATTTAAAAATAATTTTCTCCATAAATCTCTCTAAGAATAGGGCCACTGCTAGTAGATCTGCCGCCCCGCCTGGACTCACATTATAATAAATGCAGGCTTGGTTGAAACGGTCAAGTTCTTTGATTAGGTCGTGGTCAGACAGGTCCTGGTCGAGAAGCTGGCGGCTGGTCAATTGGAGCCAATGATAGGCTTCAATCCCACCTCTTTTTAAGACATTGGTGTCTTCAACTCTGGACATGAGATAGAGGAGGAGCCGGTGTTCGGCTGTTTTCGGATGGTCTTGGCGCATGGCTTTGAGGAAGTTGAGGCCTGCAATGATGAGAGTAGGATAGCCCTGCTCTGCTTCTTCGCGGATACCTTTGATCCCGTATTCCAGGTACATCTTTTCCCCATGGGTCAGCTGGCTTTTCTGGTCGAGATTTGCCCAGTCCTTAGTGATTAAGCCCTGGGTCATGTTCTGGATCATGGTTTGAATGCTTTCCAGAACTTTTTCTTTTTCGGCATGGAGGCTAGGATGCTTTTCAGTCTGAGGGCAAGGACCTTTTAAGAGGTCAATATCGCCGTGGGTTACCATAACGGCAGCCGTCGCCGCTAAAAAAATGCCCATGGAGAAGACAATGCCCTTATGGGTATTCACGCCAGCTGTCGCCTGGAACATGTCCTTCTCTGCTTCAACCCCAGCCTGGCGCAGGGCTTGGAAGAGGGGTTGGGGACGCTGGTCATTATATCCCAACTGGGCGGCTTGAATAAAATAAGGAAAGAGAGCTGTTGCACTTTCAACAAATAGTTTAGGGGTCATATCGTCATGGGCCCCATTATTGGTCGGATCAACCAGACCTGGCTTGGGCCAGACCATGATTTCACGAAGGACCCCCTGTTCCGCAAGCTGGGCTAAGAGTAAGGTTTCATCTTTCGATTTAATGGCTACACTTTGGCTAGGACCAAGCTGGAAGTCCTCTGCTAGGCTGAGCTCTTCTTCGGGAGCAACTAACTTATTATTCTCTTGACTTTCGCGCTCCACAGCTAGGCGGATGTGTTTTTCAGATGTTGCCAGGTGCTTATAGATCACTTCCTGGAGCTTATCGAAGCGCTGTTCCTTCATATAATGGTAAATTACCCAGTGGTCATCCAGGGCAGCCCAGCGCCGCTGCCGGTCATTGATGGATAAGGAACGGAAACGGCTGAGGTATTCATAAAGGGTGGAGACGATACTCTGCAAGCGCGGCATCTGGGCCTGTTCATAGATGTATTCATTGAAACCCTTCCATGAAGAAGTCAAGCCCTCAAGACTAGCCCCTTCATAGGCCGCCTCTCCCCGGTTAAGGATGGCCTCCAAGTCTTCAAATTCTTTGTCTCCCATCTTTTTAGCCGCATTAATAGTCGCAATCGTATCCAAGCTCTTTCTTAATTGATAGATTTCAGCTACGTCTTCAGCCTTGATATTCTTAACCATATAGCCATGCTGGGGAATATATTCCACTAGCCCCTCTTCTTCCGCCCGACGCAAGGCCTCCCGGATCGGGGTCCGGCTAATATTCAGGGAATCGGCATAAAGTTTTTCATTAATCCGTTCGCCGACAGGGATGGTACCGTCGAGGATGACCATCTTGAGTCCCTCATAAACGATTTGACTGAGTGTCTTCCCCCCTTTTTGACTTTCTGTCCGGCAATATTGGACCAAGCGATCTTTCTGAGCCATCTTATCACCTCTCTAAAAGCTTAGCTTTGCTTTTTTATAAATTAAATATATCAAATTATTCCTAGTATCCACTTCACGAAGGCCGCCTAGCCTGCTAAGTCTTGGATCGCTCCGCTTCACTAGTTCAGGACTGCGACTTCCTCGCACGCTACTTATATTATAAATGAAAAACCTAGCAGAAACATCTGCTAGGCGAATTTAATTTCTTTTTTAGCTAAGGCTTAGCGTTTAATTTTCTTAATGGTATCGATAATGGTCCCATCGCGGTATTCCACTAGGGCAACGACTTCATCCTCAAACTCTAAATCCTTAGGTGTGCCCACTAAGTCGTAGGCTTTTTCCTTGAGTGCCTCAATCGTTGTAAGTTCAACACCTGCTGCTTCCAAGCTGTCAATCAGGTCTTGACGCTTAGGATTGACTGCAATCCCGTTATCGGTCACAAGCACATCAACACTTTCCCCTGGCGTAGTGACAGAGGTTACCCGGTCCTTGATGGAAGGAATCCGGCTCCGCACAAGAGGCGTTACAATGATCGTTACCTTGGCCCCTGCAGACGTATCGGGGTGGCCGCCTGGTGCCCCTTGGATCATGCCGTCTGAACCTTGGACCACGTTAACATTGAAGTCGGTATCCACTTCCAGAGCGCCGAGGATCACATAGTCGAGGTAGTTGACATAGGCCCCCTTATTGAATGGGTTGGCATATTCAGAAGTTGAGATTTCAAAGTGGTTAGGCGTTTCGTGGACAGAAGCCACAGAAGCGGTATCGAAGTCTTGGGTATCTAGGATAGCTCCAATATAGCCTTCCTTGAGCAGGTTAACCATGGGCTCAGTAATCCCACCGAGGGCCCAGCCCATCTTGATCCCTTTAGCATCCATATAAGGCTTGAGGAAGCGGGTCACAGCGAGCGAAGACCCGCCAGCCCCAGTTTGGAAGGTATAACCATCTTCAAAGTAAGGCGTATTGACAACCACTTCAGCAGCACTCTTAGCGATCTTTAATTCGCGTGGATCGTCAGTCAAGCGGATAGCACCGGAAGCAATCTTAGCTGGGTCACCCACTTCATCGATTTCAACCACATAGTCCACATTGATGGAAGAGATGCTAGCAGGATGGTTAGGAGTAGGCACCAAAGTATCAGTTAAAACAACTACTTTGTCTGCATACTCTGCATCAACATTAGCATAGGAGAGAACACCACAGTCTGACCGTCCTCCCTTACCGGAGGCATTACCCAATTCGTCTGAAGAGGGAGCCCCGATGAAGGCTACATCGATATGGACTTGGCCAGTTTCAATGGCACGAACCCTGCCGCCGTGAGTCCGAATCATAGCCGGATGTTTCAACTTACCAGTCGAAATAGCTTCGCCCACTTCGTCTCTCACGCCGGAGGATGAAATCCGGGTAATGGTGCCGTCCTCGATCATCGGTACGATGTCTTTGGCTGCCTTACCTAAACTGGAAGCACAGACATAGAGGTCCTTGATGCCCATTTCATGGATAGCCTTCATCACGGTTGGCATGGTATAGTCTCCGTTGCGGAAATGGTGGTGGAAGGAAATGGTCATCCCGTCCTTAAGTCCAGTCTTTTCAATGGCTTCTTTTAGAGAAACGAGTTTTGATTGGTCAGAGCAGACATTGGCCCGTGTCTTAGGTGTGGCCTTTTGGTAGTCATAGTCTTGGCGGTAGTCGAGGCCTTGGTAGACTTCAACACCGTCTGTCAGAAATTCTTCTGGTATGTCACGTCCAACTGCGTTTTTCATGCTAAATCCCCCTTATAAACACCTGATGCCTTGGCGATGTCCAGTGTCCGTTGAGCGCCTTCAACCATAGCAACATCCACCATCTTACCATCAACGACCAGGACACCAACACCCTTGCGTTTATTTTCCTCAAGTTCCATGATAATATTTTCCGCATGGCGGATTTCCTTGGCATTAGGTGTAAAGACTTCGTGAACCGGTGCAATTTGTTTTGGACTTATCAAGGACTTGCCGTCAAAGCCCATATCCTTGATAAGTTCAGTTTCTTTGGTCAAGCCTTCAATATTATCTACGTCTGTATAAACCGTGTCAAAGGCCATAACCCCCGCTGCTCGAGCAGCCATTAAGATCATCGACCGGGCAACAAATAATTCTTCTCCGCCTTCTGTAACCTGGGCGTGGAGTTCCCGGCGATAGTCCCCTGCGGATAGGGCAATCCCCATCATGCGCTCACTGGCTTCGGCAATTTCTTTAGCATTAAAAACAGCGGTTGGTGATTCGATGGCCCCCATAATCATGGTTGACCCCTTTTTCACACCAAATTCCTCTTCGGCTTCCTCAATCAAGCCTTCAACAATATGAACATCTTCTGCGCTTTCGGTCTTAGCAATCCGAATCCCATCGCAGCGGCCAGCAACTGCTGCCCGGATATCTTCTTTATAGTAAGGCGTATCAAGCGGGTTAATCCGTACCCAAATTTCAGTTTCGCCATAATCTAAATACTTCAGTGTGTTGTAAAGTTGGATACGTGCTGAATCTTTCTCGCTTTCTGATACGGCGTCTTCTAAGTCCAAGATCACACAGTCTGGTCCGTAGACATATGGATCTTTCACCAAAGAAGCCCGCTGGGTATTCAGAAACATCATCGTTCTTCTTACTGATCTTCTCATAGCTTCGTCCCCCATGGTAATCCTTCACTCTGATTGACTGATCTAAAAACTGCTGTCTGTACGCGCGAACGGATGGTGCAATCCAAAGCCCCATGATCATCGGCATAGAGCTTAACTCCATCCACTTCTAATTGGTCTAAAACCTCTTCAATGGTCGCCTCAATGGCTTCTCCAAATTGGGCATAGACAGTTGAGTCCACTTGAATTTGACGGCTATCAGCAGGTTCAACCGTGACCCGAACATCGCTCGACTCGATGGTTCCTGCCTGAGCCTTATCTTGTAATTCCATAGCGTCTTCCTCCTTCGCTTAATTCACATCAATTATATCAGATTACATCTGAATGCTCACATTTTGTACCGGCACATCGTACCAAGGGTCTTGCCGCTTCCTTAAGAAATGTTCTGCCTGGGCTGGAAAAGCAATATAGCTGAGCACATCTTCTTCGCTCTGGGCAAAGTCCTGGCTCTCCTGGCGAGCTCTTTCGAGTCCCGGCTCCAGCAAGTCAGCAGGACGACTGTCCACCACTTCATCCTGGCCAATAATTTGCTGGCGGATTTCCGCTGCAATCGGAGCCGGTGACTTACCGTAGAGCCCTTTCACATAGTCCTTGATCTCATTAGGAACCATCTTATAGCGTTCACCTGTCAGAACATTCATCACGGCTTGGGTTCCAACCATTTGTGAGAGCGGTGTAACTAGGGGTGGGAAGCCCAGGTCTTCTCTAACTCGGGGCACTTCTTGGAGGACTTGCCCATACTTATCTTCTTGACCCGCTTCTGTTAACTGGGACAAGAGATTAGAGAGCATCCCGCCCGGTACCTGGTAGAGCAAGGCGCGCGGTTCTGTCTGCATGACTTTAGGATTGATAATTCCCTCTTCAAGGAATTCATCCCGGATCGGTGCAAAGTAATCCGCTATGCTTTCTAAGCTTGTCGTATCCAGACCATCTGCATAACCTAATTCTTCTAAACTGATATGTAGGCTTTCGGTAGCTGGCTGACTGGTCCCCCCCGAGAAAGGTGAGATCGCAGTATCAATAATATCTGCCCCCGCCTCAACTGCCTTAAGATAGGTCATTTCAGAAATACCGGCAGTGGCATGGGTATGGATATCAACCGGCAAGTCCGTCCGTGCCTTGATTCCTGTCACTAGGCTGTAGGCCCGGGCTGGCGTTAGTATGCCCGCCATATCCTTGAGGCAGATGGAATCCACGCCTAGGTCAAGCAAGCGGTCAACGATATTGAAATAATAAGCATCTGTATGGACTTCAGAAATTGTATAGCAGATCGTCCCTTGAGCATGGGCACCATACTTCTTCACCGCCCGGATGGCTGTCTCTAAATTGCGCACATCGTTCAAGGCGTCAAAAATCCGGAAAATATCGATGCCATTTTCAACAGCCTTTTGGATGAAGGCTTCGACAACATCATCGGGGTAGTTGTGGTAGCCCAATAAGTTTTGCCCTCTCAGGAGCATCTGTAATTTAGTGTTTTTGACAACTGAACGGATCTGGCGCAGACGCTCCCAGGGATCCTCGTTCAGATAGCGCAGGCAGGCGTCAAAAGTCGCTCCGCCCCAACATTCTAAGGCATAATAGCCGGCTTGGTCCATCTCTTCGAGGATGGGCAACATCTGCTCTGTCCGCATGCGCGTCGCGGCTAGAGACTGGTGCCCATCTCGGAGAACCGTTTCGACAATTTTAATTGATTTTTTCATCATCTATTCTCCCATCCTCTACAATCATCTTAGCAATGGCCTGGTAGATCGCCTCAAAGTCATGCTGGCGGCTCCTAGCACAGACCTTGGCATCCTGCTGGCAAACAAAGCACTTCCGCTTAGGCAGTCCCACTTGGTCGCGGCTCAAACTCTGCTGTTTGCCGTCCTCATCCAGGTAGAGGCAGTCAATATCCATTAAGCGGCCTAAGACGGTCTCTTCCTCTAAGCTAACTAGGTAGGCCTTGACACGAGGGGCGGATTGGTCTACAAGGACAAAGTACTCTTTACCAGCTAAAGTATCCCGGGTCTCCTCCTCTACTATAGCAGGGCCAAAAGCTTCTTGACAGTAAGTTCTTAAGTCTGCTTCTGCCAGAGCAAAGACCCGATTAATCAGAGGGCTTCGCTTATAGGGTCCTGGCATATTCAGTTTCAAGGCGACTAAGCAAGCCCCTGCTGGCCCCTGGTCTAAATAACTGGCCTGGATAGCAGCCCGGCTCTCCCGAGCGTCCAGAGCATCCTCTAATTGGCAGAGAGGACCCTTTCTTAAGGCCAAGCTCAATTTTTTCACAGGGTCAATAGTCATGGCTTTGGCTCAAATCCTTTCGTTCTCTCAACATGGTCTGACCTTCTGGCGACTGGACAAAGGCTTGAGTCGCCTTCGGTAGGTAGGCCTGGGCCTCGTCAACTTGTCCCTCTAGAAGCAGGGTCCGCACCTTAGAAGCAGAGATGACCTCGCCACCATGGGCCACTTGCCGTCTAGGAATAATATGCAGGCTCAGCTCTGGCGCGAATAGCTCAGCCATCACTTGGTTATAGGCTGCTGTGGTCGGACTCAGGGGCTCGTCACCAACAAAGCGCTGGCTGATGCCGAGAGCCGGCGCGATTTTTTCCTTAAATAAGAGGGCGTCAACCGCTGCTTGGGCCTTGACCACTGTCTGGTCAGCCTTAAGGAAATAGGCCGGAAAAGTAGCCTGGGAAACCATATAATGCATGGTCTCCACCACATAGACCTGGTCTAGGTCGGCTGTTCCTTGGCGCACCAAACTTAAGCGTGTTTCCTTATCGAAGAGTGACCGGTCTTCGGAGAGAACGAAGACATAGAGTCCGTCCACTGCCTTGAGGGCCTCTTCAATTAAGT
This sequence comes from Aerococcus sp. UMB1112A, assembly GCF_030230715.1. Lineage (NCBI taxonomy): Bacteria > Bacillati > Bacillota > Bacilli > Lactobacillales > Aerococcaceae > Aerococcus > Aerococcus sp. UMB1112A. The sequence goes on from NZ_JASPDS010000025.1 coordinate 9,342, forward strand.
AGCGGTGCCCCTTGGTGAAGGGATTAGCATTCATCACGACCGCTCCTAAACTTTGGTCTCCTGTAAAGGGAGCCTGGGCCTTAATGGTGGCAAGATAGCTGTCTATCCCCTCCTGGGACCGCTCCATAAAGGCCACATCTTCCGTCTCCACTAAGAGATCAAAACCCAGGTGTTCAAAAGTTGTCCGTTTAGATGCCTTGGTGAAGACAAGGACACTCTCATAACCTGCCTGATAGATCTCCGTCAAAAGAAAAGAAATCAATTGGTGGAAGGCTGTCCCCCCTGCATAGGCTTGGCGGATTGCTAGGCACTTGAGGATATTGGCTTGGTAGGAAGCAGTGCCCACCAAGTCATCCCCGTCAAAGAGCCCATAACTAGCGTCCAAGTTTTTTTCTTCCTGGAGTCCGGCACAATCAAGCAGGTCCAACCAGAGCTTCCGGTCATAGCTTGATCGTTTCACTCTAAGTTTCTGTATCTTTAAGTCGATCCTAATCAGTCCTTTTATATCGAATTACTTGTTATCTTCTGGCGGGAAGACCTTGAGCAAGACCTTCACAGCCAGGTAGAGGAAGGCCATGACAACAAAGATGCCGCCCCAACCTAGAAGTAAAATTTGAAAAGCGTGAACAAAATTCTCATTCATTATAATAACCTCCCCCTACATGCCAACGAAGTAGCCTAGGATAAGCCCCCCGGCAACCACTGAACCGATTTGGCCAGAAACGTTAGCTGAAATCGAATAGTTTAAAACAAAATTCTGTGGGTCTTCTTCTGTCGCCATCTTTTGGATCACCCGGGCAGACATGGGGAAGGCTGAAATCCCAGCAGCACCGATCATTGGGTTGATCTTTTCTTTGCGGAAGATATTGATCAACTTACAGAAGAGCACGCCCCCAATGGAGTCCATAATAAAGGCAACTAAACCGAAGGCGATGATCATCAGGGTCTGGAGGTTGAGGAAGGCTTCGGCTGTCATGGTTGAAGCGATGGTAATCCCCAATAGAATCGTAATCAAGTTAACCAATTCATTCTGGGCGGTATCGGATAGGCGGTCGAGGACCCCACATTCCCGCATGAGATTACCGAACATCAAGAAACCAACTAGGGGTAGTGAAGCTGGAGCTATCAAACCTGCCACAATGGTAATGATAATCGGGAAGAAAATTTTGGTTGTCTGGGATACGCCTTCTGACCGATATTTCATGCGGATTTGGCGTTCCTTCTTGGTTGTAACTAATTTAATGGCTGGCGGCTGGATAATAGGCACCAGAGACATGTAAGAGTAGGCTGCTACTGTGATTGGTCCTAAGAGTTCAGGGGCCAATTGGTTGGAGACAAAGACAGATGTTGGGCCGTCTGCCGCACCGATAATCCCAATTGAAGCGGATTGTGGAAGGGTAAAACCAGCTGCCAGGGCAACAAAGATCGTAAAGAAAATCCCAAACTGGGCAGCTGCCCCAAAGAAGAGCATGGAGGGATTTTGCAGCAAGGGGCCAAAGTCAATCATTGCCCCAATCCCAATAAAGATAAGGAGTGGGAAGAGTTCCGTTGCAATCCCAAAATTAAAAAGTTCATCTAAAACACCGACTGGGCCTCCAGGTTGAGTAATCATCCCTGAAAAAGGAATGTTTACGAGGATGGTTCCTAGGCCCATGGGAATTAAGAGTGTTGGTTCGTATTCTTTTTTGATTCCTAGGTAAATAAGCACAATCCCGATCAGCATCATCACGATCTGCTGCCAGGTAATGGCCAGGAATCCCTGTAATAAAGCTTCCATAATGTGTCTTCCCTTCTATTCTATTCCACTGTAAATAGGGTCTCACCCACATCAACCGTTTGGCCTTCCTTGACTAAGACAGAAGTCACTTGGCCAGCCTTGGGTGCTACAATTTGATTTTCCATCTTCATGGCATCTAAGACAACAACCGCTTGCGATTCAGCAACGGTCTCTCCCGGTTGAACCAGGACATTTAGAATCGTCCCAGGCATAGGAGCCGTCACTTCTTCACCTGAGCCAGGTTGGCTAGCGGGAGCTGGTGCTGGGCTGGGCTCTGGAGCTGCTTCGGCTGGGGCTTGACTTGGTGCAGAAGCTGGAGCAGCTTGAGCTGGGGCCTCTTGAGCTGCAGGAGCTTCGAAGCCAGGCGTTAATTCTTCCATTTCAACCATATATTCTTTATCATTTAAACGGACACGAAATTTTCTTAACATGATGTTTTCTCCTTTATTTTGACTGTTTATGAAATGCGTTCGATGCGTTTGACGCGGTAGTGGCTGTCTTCCTGGTCATGGGCAAGGATACAAGCGGTCAAGATGCCTGCTAATTCCTGGTCGAGATCAACCGCTTCGATAGACTTAATCCGAAAGACCGTATCTGACCGGGCCCCTGTCACGCAGGCCGTGGCGATCGCTGCGACCGTGCAAGCCTCTTCAGGCTCTAAACCGCTCCGCTCAATCCAATCCTCACTGGCCTCGGCTTGGGGAAGGTCAGCTGCCTTCTTTCTTTCGGGCTCAACCGGGTCAGTGGCAGGCTCCTTGCTTTGAAATAAGTGCTGAATGCGAGAAAATAATCCCATGAGGTGCCTCCTTTCCAATAAGTTCTTGTTAACTTGATTATAACGAAAGATTTCAGCCTATGTTGTTTTTTTACTGCACTTAAGACAGATTGTTCATGTGAACGCTATCATTAATGTTCTTTTGGTGTTTTATTCTCGATCACTATTGAAACAGCGCTTACAATCCTTTATCATCTAAATTAAATTAAGTATTCTTCATATGAAGACTTGTCAAATGAGAGAAAATTCATCTATAATAGTCTTTATGTGAAAACATGATCAAAGGAGGTTTGTCGGGATTTTTTGTAAATAGAATACTGATCATAAGATCTAGGAGGAAATGATATGTTAACTGTTTTAAGTTATTTGATGATCATCATCTTTATGTTCGTGATCATCAGAAAGAAAATGTCGCCCTTTACGGCTTTAATTGGTATCCCTTTAATTTTTGCTCTGATTGCAGCTGTTGCTGGTCTCTTCCCGGTTCCTAATCCGGAAGTCGAAGACGCCTTCATCAATAACCCAAGTCTCTTTGAACGGATCACATCCCTAGGCGAATTCGCTGTCGACGGGGTTGGTCAAACGGCAACTACAGGGATTATGCTTCTCTTCGCCATCCTCTATTTCGCGATTATGCTGAATGCCGGGATGTTTGACCCCATCACGGAGAAGATGATTCGCTTCGCTAAAGGGGATCCGGTCAAGATTCTCTTTGCCACTGCTTTCATCTCTATGGTGGTTTCCCTCAACGGGGACGGGACGACAACAACCCTCATTGTGTGTACAGCCTTCATTCCTATCTATAAGAAGCTTAATTTAAGGATGATGAACCTGGCTGTCTTGATTATTTTAATGAATACCATTATGAACCTCTTGCCTTGGGGTGGACCAACAGCCCGGGCCATCTCCGTACTTAGCTTGAATGACCAAGAAGTTATCCGTGCCCTAGCGCCAGGTATGGTGATTTCCGCTATTTATGTACTCGGCCTATCCATCTTCTTAGGTGTCCGCGAACGTAAACGTGTGGGAATCCAAGAACTAACCGAAAAAGATATTCAAGCACTCACCGCTGCTAAGTCTGATGAAGAACAGGCCATGAAACGTCCAAAACTCTTCTGGGTCAACCTCATCATGACCATCACTCTGATCTTCTTCCTCGTCTCTGGTTGGTTCCCAGCCCTCTTCCTCTTCCTAACAGGGACGGTGCTGGCTCTAATCATTAACTACCCTGATCTCAAGCAACAAAAGAATCGCATCCAAGAAAATGCTGGTGACGCTGTCCAAGTGGTCATCCTAGTCTTTGCGGCAGGGATCTTCATGGGACTCTTCACAGGTACCGGTATGGCTGATGCATTAGCCCAAAGTCTTACGACGATTATCCCAGATAGTTGGGGCCGGGCTTGGGGACTCATTACAGCCCTACTTTCGGCACCAGGTACTTTCTTCCTCTCCAACGATGCCTTCTACTACGGCGTACTCCCTGTCCTCTACCAAACCGGTACCCAGTATGGCTATACAGCCTTAGAAATTGGGGTGGCTTCCCTACTCGGCCAAGCCTTCCACTTACTCAGTCCACTCGTTGCCTTCATCTACCTTCTCTTCAACCTAACAGGAGTTGACATGGGTGAATGGCAAAAAGAATCCGGTAAATGGGCCCTCGGTATCTTTATCATCTTCATTGCCGTAGCCGCTATTACTGGAGCTGCTCCAATTATTAAATAAAAGAATTTTGCATTAAAAGCGTGAAAAATATTTCACGCTTTTTTGTTTCTTTTACAGAAAAGCCCCTTCCTTTTTGCTATTGACTCTTATTCATGTTATATAATGAAGATGAGTCAAAATACATTAAAGGAGGACAAAATATGTCTGAAACTCAAGAAGAACTTTCTTTTTTGGATAAGGTTCTCAATGCCATTAAGGAAATATTTGCGCCGATTTTGATCGGACTTACGGCAGCCGGTATTCTCCAAGGGATTACCATTCTCTTGCATAGCTTTTCTTTAATCCAGGAAGGCAAAGCAGAGTACATTATCCTCAACTCCATTTCCAATGCTGTCTTTTATTTTCTCCCTATCTTGCTCGCTAATTCAGCCGCCAAGGTCTTTGGGGCCAACCAGATCCTGGCTATGGCGACTGCTGCCTTCTTACTCCATCCGGAAATTACCAGCGAATTGGCCAATTATGATGGGAGCGCGGACTTCTTTGGCATCCCTCTCCCACCAGGTAACTACCCTAGTTCCGTAATCCCTATTATTCTGATCACTTTTGCCCAGTCCTATATTGAAAAGTTCTGGTACAAGGTCATTCCAGAGATTGTGCGTGGAGTCTTCGCTCCTGTCCTGGTCCTGCTCACAACCTGTATACTGGGAATTTCAGTTTTAGGCCCGCTCGGGACTGTTCTAGGCGACGGCTTGGTTGCCTTAGTGGACTTCCTCAGCTCCAGAGCCGAATGGTTGGTGCCTGCCCTCTTAGGAGGTTTTGGCCTCTTCGTGGTCATGTTTGGCGCCCATTATGCCCTCTTCCCGGTTGTTACCCAAACCATTGCAGCAACCGGTACAGATACCTTCTTTAACCCTGGCATGCTGGCCGCCAATATGGCCCTATCAGGTGCTGTCCTGGCTGTCTTCTTTAAGACCAAGCACAGTGCCTACAAGCAGTATAACTTGTCAGCTTGTGTAACAGCTGCCATGGGCGTCTCCCAGCCAGGCCTCTACGGCGTCGCCATCCCTATTAAGTCCGTTCTGATGGCTTCGATCGTCGGCGGACTGGCAGGCGGACTCTACGCCGGTATCAGCCAGGTTTATGCCTTTGCCTTTGCCAACCCAGGAATTGCTGCCCTTCCTATCTTTATCAGCCCAGATGGGGACATGTCCAACTTGATTAACTGCCTCATCTCCATTGCTATTTCCTTTGGCGTGGCCTTTGCTCTCGTCTACTTCCGCCCCTTCACCGATTTACCCGATGAAGATGTCAATGAGATTGTTGCTGACTAAATCACTTTACCAAGCGACTAAAGCTTAAAAGCAGGATCCCGCCCCTAATTGAGGGGAAGGATCCTGCTTTTTATTGCTTATTTAAAGTCACTCGAAGAGATGATTCTTGTCCCGTATTCACGACCGAATTCCGTATCGTGGGTGACAATCAGAACTGCTTGGCCACTATCGGCAAGTTCTTGGATCAGGGCACCCACTTGATTGGCCGATTCCCGGTCCAAAGCTGAGGTCGGTTCATCAAAACAAATCACATCTGGATTCAACATCAGGGCCCGGGCAATCGCCACTCGCTGTTTTTGCCCTCCTGACAGGGTTGAGGGTTTAACCTCTGCCTTATCAGATAAGCCGACCTTGGCTAGGAGGTCTAAGGCCTGGGCTTTGATTGCTTCAGGACTGGCCAGCTTTTGAGCTAAAGGAGCCTCCATCAGATTTTCCAATACCGTAAAATTGGGAAATAATTGGAAATCTTGGAAGACCATGCCGAGGTTATTCTGGTAAGCACGCTGGTCGGCCTTACTTAAATAACGGGCCCCAGACTCAGCTGCTTGGCAGAGGTATTGGTCATTGATGCGGATGCTGCCTTGGTCTGCTTTTTCTAAGTTATTGATTAAACGCATAAAGGTTGTCTTCCCAGTCCCTGACTTGCCGAGAAGAATAACAATTTCCCCTCCTTCAATTTGGCAAGTAAACTGGTCAATAATTTGGTTCTTGTTATAGGCTTTGGAAAGCCCTTCTACATATAAAGCCATCTTATGCTCCTTTCTACTACCAGTCGATGCGGCCTTCGAGACGTTTCAAGAAGAAGGTTACCACGGCTGTAAAGAGTAAGTAAATTGCCCCACAGAGAAGATAAGGGGTTAGAGTAGCGTAGGTATTAGCGGCAATAGACCCTGCCCTTAAAAGTTCTCCCAGGCCGATCACATAGACGAGAGAGGTATCTTTGACTAAAGAAATCACTTCATTACCGACAGAGGGCATAACGATCTTCATGACCTGGGGTAGGATAATCCGTCTAAAGCCTCGGACATGACCGATTCCTAGGACGTTAATGCTTTCAAACTGACCATCTGGTACAGAGGAAATACCCCCGCGGAAGATTTCAGTAAAGTAAGCGGCATAGTTAATGACAAAGGCAAAAATCGCTGCGGTAAAGCGGTCTAAACTCAATCCGATATAAGGTAAACCAAAGAAGAAAACCATCAATTGTAGCATCAGTGGACTGCCCCGCATCACAAAGACATAAGCCTCAATCAAGCCTTGCAACCACTTAGGGCCAAAGACCCTAAGAATAGCGATCAAGAAACCAATAGGGATACTGAGTACTAAGACAACAATAAAGATGAGAAAAGTCATCTTAAAAGCTGACAGTAAGGATGGGAGAACTGTCATCACAAGGGAGTTCCCCCGGTCAGCCGTTTGGTCACCAGCAAACCACTTATCATAAATTTCATCGTATTTTCCATTCTCTTTCAATGTTTGGATACTCTGATCAATCGTTTCCTTTAATTGGGTATCTTCCTTACGCAAAGCTACCGCCATGGGTTCGACATATTCCTCATTGACGAAGTATTTGTACTGGCCTTCTGGGCGCTGCTGGAGGGTGTAGAGACCATAAATGGTTCCAGTGGCAATGGCATCGATCCGTCCAGCATCCAGATCAGCAAATACTTCATTATAACTTGGATAAAGAACTGGTTGGCCATCTAAGCGTTGGTAAAGATTATTCGGCCAGGTCTTCATTTCTTCTGCTGTGGTCGATCCGCTCTGGCTGCCGACTTTCTTTCCAGCTAAGTCTTCCAAGTCATCGATGGGATCATCGGCGCGGGTAATAATCATTTGTTTACTATCAATATAGGGTTCGGTCAGGAGAAATTGCTTCTCCCGTTCAGGGGTAATCCCAAAACCATTCCAGATCATATCAATATTTCCCGTATTTAACTCGGTCTCCTTCATTGACCAGTCAATCGGTTGGAAATCAATCGACCAACCATTGAGGTCAGCCACTGCCCGAGCGAGGTCAATATCGAAACCAACTAAATTTCCTTCATTATCCCGAAAACCCATGGGAGAGAAAGTATCATCCAACCCAATCACATAGTGGTTCTCCTTAGCCTCAACTGGGCTTGAAAAAACAGATAATAAGGGGAAAAATAGTGCGAAGAGCCAAACAATGGAGCTCAGTTTCAGCATTTTTTTCATGGGAGTCATCCTTTCTTTATTTAATCATAATAAAACGTCCTCTAGTCATTGACTAAAGGACGTTAGAAGACGTGGTGCCACCTTTATTCGCTAGACATTCACATGGCTAGCCTCAGCATGTCAGACGAACTGACACAGGATTAACGCTCCAACACGGCTAAGCATTTCCGATTAGCAACTCTGGGGTGTGCCATTTAGTAGGTCTTGCTAGCTCTCAGCTCGCCTAGCTCTCTGTAAAGACCATCCTAAACTTTTTCCCGTCAACATCATTTCCTATTAATAAAAAAATCCTTTCGTATCATACGAAAGGACGTTAATTACGTGGTTCCACCTTTGTTCATAGCCTACTCACATAGACTATCTCTGTGTGTAAAGTTTACACTTGATTAACGCTCAAACACGGGTACAAAACCAGCTCATGGGTGTGTAGACATCAGACTTGGATTATTCGCAGCGACCATAATCTCTCTTGGCAAGTCTTTGATGACCTCTTCCAATCAACGCTTTTTTTCTTTAACTTATACTCATTATAGACAAGTTTTGAAATTTTGCAAGCCTTTTTTACTTATTTATCCATTCGGCAAATCGTTCCAAGCAGTAATTCAAGATAAAAGCCATCAAGCCGTTAAAGAGCAAGGAAGGCAGCAGATGCTGGAAGAGAAAGATCCCGTACTGGGGTTTTTCTAAATTAAAAATAGAAAAAATAAAGTAAATCAAATGGCCATAAGTGAGATAGACAATCATGGTCCAAAACCAAACACTGTAAAAGTTTATGCGGAAGTGCTGGGCAAAATAGCGAGTAGCAAAACAAATCAATGGCATGATGAAGAGATTAACACCAAGCACCCGGGAGTAATAGGTATCGAAGATAAAGCCTATGACGATAACCGAAAGATAGAGGAGATTCACCCTTTGGCAGTAAATACTCAGGATAGTCAAGGCAATGATTGTGAGCGAGGAAGTCATCGAATAATTGACTTCACCCAAATTCTTCAAAAGCATCACCTGCAAGGAACCGTCAAGTAATAAGATAAGAATCAAGAGAATAGGAAGAGCAAAGCGCCGACGAAAGTAATTACTCATTGCTTGAATCTTCATCAGTTCCCTCTCCTTCTGCCTGCTCAGCTTCTTCTCTAGCCTGCTTGGCTTCTTCGTCCTGCATCACTACAAAGACCTTGCGGATATCATCAAAGTCAGCCGCCGGTTTAACCCGAACCTTCTGGGAGAGGCCAAATTCGTCCGTCTTCGCCTCGACCACCTCACCAATAATAATCCCTTCAGGCGAAACCCCGCCTAGGCCAGAGGTAGTGACCATATCTCCCTTGTTGATTTTAGCATCTTGGGCGACCTGAGTGAGGATAAGTTCTTGTTCTTTCCGGTCATACTCCTTGATCACCCCATGAACAATCTGATCCTTAATCTGGATGCTAGCAGCAACTTCCATTGAATTATTAGCTGTTGAAGTCAGTAATTGGACCTTGGAACTTGTTGGATTCACTTCCACAATCCGTCCAATCAAGCCGCTCGCACTCATGACCGACATATCCGTTGTCAGGCTATTATTGGAGCCCAAGTCGATAGTAATATAATCCACCCAAAAGTCTGGTGACCGGGCAATGACATTACCGCCAATGACTTTTTTATCCACCAGGGTTGGCTTAATTTCTAAGAGATCATTGAGTTCCTTATTTTCAGCTTTTAAACTTTCATTCTGTACTTTTAAATCTTGGAGGACCCCAATTTGCTTTTTCAACGATTGATTTTCTTCATAGGTATTCTTCAATGAAGCAACCGAATCCCCAAAATTCATCACAAAATTCCCTGGCGAAGATACTGCTCTCCCAACGACAGCTGTTAGATCATTCATCCAGGAAATAGGCTTAGGGGTTTCATGACTACCAAAGAGCGAGAAGAAAATTAAACTCAGGGAGGTCATGATACTCACAAGCAGCACAATCAATTTTCTCTTTTTCAAAAACTGCCGCAAACTTATCTTTCCCTTCAATTCAATCAAATTTTGTATAATATTTCATTACATAATTATAGCTAACTTTAGACGAACAATCAATAAAGCGAGAAAAATCTCAGATAAAAAAATAAAGGCTGGGACAGATTCCCAACCTTTATAAATGACCCGTACGGGATTCGAACCCGTGTTACCGCCGTGAAAGGGCGGTGTCTTAACCGCTTGACCAACGGGCCAATATTAGCATGTAATGGTCCAAGACAGAGTCGAACTGCCGACACCTTGAGCTTCAATCAAGTGCTCTACCAACTGAGCTATTGGACCAAAAAGAAAACGGTCCGGACGGGATTTGAACCCGCGATCTCCTGCGTGACAGGCAGGCATGTTAACCCCTACACCACCGGACCAAGTATATATTATGCTCGTAATTGCGGAGGCAGGACTCGAACCTGCGACCTCCGGGTTATGAGCCCGACGAGCTGCCAACTGCTCTACTCCGCGATATTAATAAAAGGAGGATAAGGGATTCGAACCCTTGCGTGGTTTGACCCACCTGACGGTTTTCAAGACCGTTCCCTTCAGCCGGACTTGGGTAATCCTCCATGTATATCAAAGTTAAGCAATGACCCGTACGGGATTCGAACCCGTGTTACCGCCGTGAAAGGGCGGTGTCTTAACCGCTTGACCAACGGGCCTAAGTTAATAACACAAAACGGAGAATAAGGGATTCGAACCCTTGCGCGGCGATAAGCCGCCTAACGATTTAGCAAACCGTCCTCTTCAGCCTCTTGAGTAATTCTCCATATTTACTTGTAATGGGCCTGAATGGATTCGAACCATCGACCTCACCCTTATCAGGGGTGCGCTCTAACCAACTGAGCTACAGGCCCATAAGAAGCGGGTGACGAGAATCGAACTCGCGACAACAGCTTGGAAGGCTGTGGTTTTACCACTAAACTACACCCGCATTGATGAATAAAATTACGGTCCCGACGGGAATTGAACCCGCGATCTCCTGCGTGACAGGCAGGCGTGATAACCCCTACACCACGAGACCATTAAATTTAAATTGCGGAGGCAGGACTCGAACCTGCGACCTCCGGGTTATGAGCCCGACGAGCTGCCAACTGCTCTACTCCGCGATATTAATAAAAGGAGGATAAGGGATTCGAACCCTTGCGTGGTTTGACCCACCTGACGGTTTTCAAGACCGTTCCCTTCAGCCGGACTTGGGTAATCCTCCATAGTTTTAAAGGTATGGACCTTGTAGGACTCGAACCTACGACCCGACGGTTATGAGCCGTCTGCTCTCACCAACTGAGCTAAAGGTCCAAGTCGTTTAAATAATAGCGGCGAAGGGGATCGAACCCATGACCTCCCGGGTATGAACCGGACGCTCTAGCCAGCTGAGCTACGCCGCCAATATAAAATTTCAATGGAGAATAGCGGGATCGAACCGCTGACCTCCTGCGTGCAAAGCAGGCGCTCTCCCAGCTGAGCTAATCCCCCATTTATCGGGAAAACAGGATTCGAACCTGCGACCCCTTGGTCCCAAACCAAGTGCTCTACCAAGCTGAGCTATTTCCCGGATGCACCCAGCAGGATTCGAACCTGCAACCGCCTGATTCGTAGTCAGGTACTCTATCCAGTTGAGCCATGGGTGCGTATTAAAATATAATGCCGAGGACCGGAATCGAACCGGTACGGTGTGTAACCACCGCAGGATTTTAAGTCCTGTGCGTCTGCCAGTTCCGCCACCCCGGCGCGGATTACCATATCTGGCAAAAGCGGAATACGAGATTCGAACTCGCGACCCCCACCTTGGCAAGGTGATGTTCTACCACTGAACTAATTCCGCATATGCCGGCTAAAGGACTTGAACCCTCGACCCTCTGATTACAAATCAGATGCTCTACCAACTGAGCTAAGCCGGCTTATTAACTTAATGCGGGTGAAGGGACTTGAACCCCCACGCCTTGCGGCGCCAGATCCTAAATCTGGTGCGTCTGCCGATTCCGCCACACCCGCATATAGATGATCCGTGGGAGGCTCGAACTCCCGACCCTCTGATTAAAAGTCAGATGCTCTACCGACTGAGCTAACGAATCAA
>NZ_JASPDS010000026.1:0-20181 GCF_030230715.1 Aerococcus sp. UMB1112A
CATTTATTAAGGATAAAAAAGAAAGAAAGTACGTTAGTAATGAATTTAGGAAAATATATCAAGAAGTACTCCCATTAAAATATAAAAATAATATTTCAAAAAAAATATTATTTTTAACATACTTAAAACTTAAGTCTTTTAATATAATTTATTAAAGCCTCTTTAAATTATAAATTATGATACTTAAATTGAAATTATTGGAAGTGAGAGTATATGTTAAAATCAACTCTAAAAAAATTAACTCCTTTATATTCTAAATATATAACTTACAAGAATAATATAGAAATAAAGAAAGAAAAGAAAAGAAGTCAATTTACTAATAAACAAATGGAAGATAATTTAAAGTTTGTTTATAAGAATAGAACAAATCAGGATCTGGATTGGAATCATTTAGAACGCTACACTGAGAAAATGCAATGGGTTAAACTATATGGTGGCTCTCAACTAAAGACACAATTGAGTGATAAATATTTGGTTAGGCAGTGGGTAGCAGATAAAATTGGTGACGAATATCTTGTTTCCTTACTAGGTGTGTGGGATAGCTTTGAAGAAATCAATCTAGAAGACCTACCTGATCAATTTGTATTGAAGGTCAACCATTCTTCAGGTGTAAATTTAATTGTAAAAGATAAAGATAAAATTGATTGGAAAATCCAAAAAGTAATATTTAATAATGCTTTGAAGCGAAACTTTGGTTATACAGAGTCTTTAGAATTACACTATAAAGATATTCAGCCTAAAATAATTGCTGAAGAGTATATTGAAGATTCTTCAGGCCATCTGAATGATTATAAGTTTTTATGTTTTGACGGAAAAGTTTATTATTGTTGGGTTGATTTTGATCGCTATAGTGAACATAAGCGTAATGTCTATAATCTCGATTGGGATCTACAAGATTGGAACCAATATAATTATTCCAATTTTGAGGGAGAAGTTCCTAAACCAAAGAACTTTGACCAGATGATTCAACTTGCTCAGATTCTTTGTGAAGGCTTTTCTCATGTCAGAGTAGATCTCTATAACGTTGATGGAGAAATATACTTTGGTGAGATGACTTTTACAAATGGTGCGGGTTTTGAACCGATATATCCAGATGAAGCTAATTTAATGCTAGGGAATTTGTGGCAACTTCCTATTGATAATCGTGAGGGGGACTAATGGATAATATAAAAAAATTAAAACTCAATTCTTCATTTTCATTAGTTAACCAAATTTTGTTAATTGTGTCTGGTTTAATACTCCCTCGCTTTATTTTAAATTTTTATGGTTCAGAAATTAATGGTTTACAGTCTTCTATTGGACAATTTTTATCGATCATTAATTTTTTGGAACTAGGAGTAGGATCCGTCGTTCAATCCGCTTTGTACCAACCTCTAGTTAGAGGGGATATTGATCGAGTGAGCAGTATAGCAAGTGCAGCCAATCATTTTTTTAAACGATTGGCTGGTATTTTATTAATTTATGTTGTTATTCTGTGTTTCACTTTTCCTTTTTTTATCGATAGTCCTTTATCTAATATCTCAACGATTTTCTTAATCATCGCGATGTCAATTAGTTTATTCTCACAGTTTTATTTTGGCTTAGTGAATCAAATTATATTAAATGCTGATCAGAAGAACTACATTCAAATTTTAGGTAGTATGGCTACGATCATACTTAATCTAATTCTGTCAGTAATATTAATATACACAGGCTTTGGTATTGTGACAGTCAAGTTTGTGTCGGGATTAGTATTCTTAATTCGACCTCTGTACCTATATTTTTATGTGAAGAGAAATTATAATATATCAACTAGTAGTCATTTTACGAAGGACGCAATACCACAAAAATGGAATGGCATTGCTCAACACGTAGCCTATGTCATTTTGGATAGTACAGATATTGTGGTTTTGACTATTTTTTCTACTTTAAAAAATGTATCTGTCTATACGATTTATAACCTAGTCATTAATGGGATTAAATTGTTATTGTCTTCTTTTACATCGAGTTTCCAGTCATTTTTTGGACATATGATTGCAGAAGAGCGGATTTCTGAACTCAATTTGCACTTTAATCGAATTGAATGGTTAATGCATAATGCATCAACTTTACTCTTTTCATTAACAGCAAGCTTAATTGTTCCCTTTGTTAAGGTCTATACAAGTGGTATAAATGATGCTGACTACAATGCGCCTATATTTGCTTTAATGCTGTGCCTCGCTCAGCTGGTATATTGTATCCGAATACCATATACAGCAGTTGTATTATCTGCCGGTCACTATAAACAAACACAAGCAAGCGCTATCATTGAAGCTCTGTTAAATGTCGTTCTTTCAATAATACTAGTATCAAATTTCGGCTTAATTGGAGTAGCAGTAGGAACCTTCTTAGCAGTACTCTATCGGACCTTATATTTCATACAGTATTTATCAAACAATATCCTTCATCGTAGTAAGAAAATATTCACGAAGCACATGCTGGTCGACATTTTAATTTTCAGCATTACGTTCTGGATTGGTAGCTTCTTCGATGGTGATATTGTAAACATCATTGAATGGGTCAAACTAGCGATTGTTGAGGGAATTATCTTCTCATTAGTTGTTTTGATTGTTAATTTGGTGTTTAATAGAGAGATGGTTTTGGCTTATTTAAATAGGATATGGAAGTAAAGTGTGGTACTATAACTACAAGTAGCAAATCCATAATTATTTATATTAATAAGTTGATTTTTGGTAAAGGAGGAGAGTATGGCAACAATAAATCAAATAAAAGAATTATTTAAATCTCATTTTAATGAAGATAATGAGAAGTTTAAAGTAATTGCTTTGCAGATAGCTGCTCATGAAGCAAAAATTGGTCATACATCAAGCGCTAGAGAGTTGAAAGCTATTATCGACAACTCTCCTTCTACTAAAAATAAGGTTGTAAAACTTAATGATGCTAATAAATTGTTTAAACTTGAATATCCTTCAGCTGGAATAGAGCAATTAGTTGTTAGTGAAGATATTGAAGTAAAAATAGATAGAATTATTTCAGAATATAAAAAAAGAAATATTCTTTTAAAATATGGACTAAAAAATAGATCTAAACTCTTATTAGAAGGGGAACCAGGAACTGGTAAGACTATGACAGCGTCTGTAATTGGTCATGAATTACAATTGCCTTTATATACTGTCCAGATACACTCTTTAATATCGAAATACATGGGTGAAACTAGTGTAAAATTAAAAGAGATTTTTGAACAGATACAAGAAAATAGAGGAGTTTATTTTTTTGATGAATTTGACGCAATTGGTTCGGATCGAAGATATGATAATGATGTGGGAGAAATGAGAAGAATTTTGAATTCCTTTCTTCAATATATAGAAACAGATGACTCTTCCAGTATCATTATTTGCGCAACAAATAATCCATCTATGTTAGATAAAGCATTATTTAGAAGGTTTGATGACGTCTTTGAGTATAGATTTCCTGATGAGATTCAAATCATTAAATTACTTAAATTAAATCTGCAAGATATTTCTTTTAATCAAATTTCTATAAACAAAGAAATAGTAGACTCTGCAAAAGGACTGAGTCATTCTGAAATTGTTACAGCTTGTAATGAAACCAAAAAATATTCATTGCTGAGCGAGGATAACGTTGATAATAAAATATTATTACAATTTCTAAAGGAGAGAAGAAAATTTATGAAATATCAAGAGGATAGATCATAATGCGACATAACCATATAAATTTACATGATAACGGTGAAAGAATCCCTTATACTCCTACAAATAATGGAAGGAATAAGGAAAATATACCAAAACGGAATAGAATTGCCCATGCTGCTAAATTAGAAAATAAAATAAATTCTATATTAGCTAATAATTCAACAGATAAAGATAACTCCATCACAGAAAAAGATGGAGTTTATTTACAATTTAAAGGTAAAGAAGGCTATAAATTACTTACTAATAGTCTTGAGCATGCGTCGCAAAATGTTCGCTTGTGTAATATTAAGGAAACGTATGATTCTGAAGAAAAATGTACTACTCAGTATGCGACTGTTTTTCTACCTGAAAAGAAAAAAGATTTTTATTCAAAAAAATTAGATGAATATAGAACTTCAAAAGATTCTAATAAATTTATTGATAGTATTGAAGATGTCAATAGAGCTACAGTTCATGAATTATGGACAGATCAGGCCGAAATTCCTAATAAAAATAAAGAAGCTTGTGAAATTTGGTTAAGTGTTTATAAAAAAGATAGTCCTGAAAAAGTAGTGGAAGAGTTTTTTTCTTTATGCGAACAGTTTGAAATCAGTCATTATGATAGCTTTGTAGAATTTCCGGAAAGAGTTGTCATATCTGTAATAGCAAATTTTGAAATGTTAGAAAATTTAGTACAAAATACTTCAAAAATTGCAGAAATTAGAAAAAATCAAGTTCCTGTTCCCTTTTTCTTAAGAGATAATGATAGAAACGAACAAAGAGAATGGTCAGAGGAGCTGTTGGAAAGACTCTCTTTTGATGACTCTAATTTCTCTATCTGTTTACTTGATACAGGTGTAAGTAATGGTCATCCTTTAATTTCCTCTGTCCTCTCAGATGAAGATATGCATACAGTATTTGATGACAAAATAGTACAAGATAAAAGTGGTAGTGGACATGGAACTGCCATGGCAGGTATTGCGACATATTATAATTTAGAAAGATTATTAGATTCTTGTTTAAAATACAATATCAATCATCATTTAGAATCTGTGAGAATCCTTAAGGAAAATGCAGAAGCAAGTGATGAAAAGGATATAAAACTTTATGCTGATGTTACTTCTGAAGCTATATCGAAAGTAGAAATACAAAATCCATCTGCCAAAAGGGTTATTGCAATGGCTGTGACTTCTGGCAATAGCGAAAACTCTAACAATAGTAGCGGGTATAAAGCTGACGGAACGCCTACTTCCTGGTCCGCAGGAATAGATAATTTATCTTTAGGAAATTATGGTGCTGAAGAGACTGAGTCTAGATTGATAATCATTTCTGGAGGAAACACAAGTTTAGAAGAAATTGAGGATGCAGAAGATTACAAAACAGCTGTAACTTTACATTCTGTTGAAAATCCTGGGCAATCTTGGAATGCTCTAACTGTTGGAGCTTATACTGAAAAAGCTTTAGTCTCTGAATATGAAGCATTAAATAATTATAAACCTATAGCGTTAAAGAGCGGATTTTCCCCGTTAACTTCTTCGTCAGTTATGTGGGATTCTAAGTGGCCTATAAAACCAGAAGTGGTTTTTGAAGGAGGAAATGTTGGCTTCAATAAGGATGATCCATACATTAAATATGATACCAGTGATCACTTAAGCTTATTAACTGCAAATAATAAATTTAATAGAGGAGATTATTTTACTACGTTCAACGGAACTAGTGCAGCAACTGCTCAGGCATCAAATTTAGCGATTAAAATAATGAGTCGATATCCAGATATTTGCCCTCAAACAGTTAGAGCTATAATGGTACATTCAGCAGAATGGACTGATGAGATGTTCAAGCAAATATTTGGTCATAATGATAAAAAAGATTTAAATAAAGGCGAATACAGAGCATTATTGAGAACAGTTGGTTATGGTAAACCTAATGTAGAAGCAGCATTATATAGTTTTGATAACTCAGCTAACTTAATTGTTGAAGATGAAATCCAACCCTTTAAGAAAGTAGGAAATAATTCCCCTACAATTAATGAAATGGCTATTCATGAAATTCCGTGGCCTAAAGATGTACTATTAAGTTTAGGTAATACGCCGGTTAAATTGAAAGTAACATTATCCTATTTTATCGATCCATCACCTGGGCAAATCGGATGGGGCGATAAATATAGATATCCAGGATGTAGACTTTCTTTTGATATTAATAATATAAATGAAAACAAAGAAGATTTTGTAACTAGGATAAATAAAAAAGCTCGAGAAAAAGCAATAAATAATGGAACTTATCAGGAAACAAAAAAACGATAGTAATCGATGGCTATTAGGAACAAATAATAGAGATGTCGGGTCAATTCATTCAGATGTTTGGGAAGATACTGCTTCAAATTTAGCTGAAAATCGTTTTATTGCTGTTTATCCAGGAGGCGGTTGGTGGAATAAAAGACAGCACTTAAAAAAATATAATAACAAAATAAAGTATTCGTTAATTATCAGCATTTCTACTCCTGATGAAGAAATTGATTTATATACTCCTATCCAAAATCAAATTAATATTGCTAATAGGAATATAGTTTCGAATCAAATTGAGTATTAACTTAAAATCGATTTTATAGATATCACTGTATCCATCTAGACTTTGAAACCGAAGACCAGGTGTTGCGCATCAATGAGCAAAATTTTAAGAAACTGATTTAACTGTGTGATGATTTGTCTTTTGGTTTAGACGTAATCGTTAAATCTAAAAATTATTAGATTTTAAACCATCATTAAAGTAAAAAAGCAATAAATTAGAAATAATATAATGACCTATATATAAATCATCTTAAATTTAAATAGGCAATATACTGATGCAGGCAATTGAAAATGTCAGGTACTAACAATTAACACATTTCCAGTTGCCTTTTAATCTACTGTCTCAAATTGCATTTTTAAAATAAAATAAACGAAAGAGAGAATACCGATGAAAAAATCCTTCCTCCCCCTAGCCACGACTTCCTTGATCCTCAGCGCATTTCTTGCCCAGGGCGAGCAGGTCCAGGCCGAAGAGCAGCCCGCCGCAGAATATGCTGCGACTGATAAGCTAGCTGAAAGCAGTCTGGCGCCAGACTTAGCCGGTCCAGTAGATGAAGCACCAACTCGCCCTGAATCAGCGCCAACTCGTACAGGAGCAGCTTCTAGCGAGGATGCAAGTTCAAGTGCTTCAGATGACAGCCAGCAAGCCTACCGTAAAGAGCAGGATCAGAAGGTTATTGAAGAGTATGAAGCATTAGTTGAAGCGCCGATTGAGGTTGTACTTGATGAACATAAAGGTAATATAGCCTTTCCGGCAATGCCTGAACCTGATGATGTCATTCATAAGCAAACCTTTACTGACACTAAAGTAGTAGTGAAGTCTGAAGAAGTACCGATTTTAAACTTGAATGCTGAATTGGACGCACCGGTTATCTTAGAATCAACTGTAAAGCTCGACCAAGGAAAAACTAAAGAAGATGGATTAACAGCTATTAAAGAATTGCGGTCAATCGTTTGGGATATGGAAGCAAACAGTGAATTGATCGGTGAACAAATCAATCCTAAAACTGGTGAACGGGTTGAGGGCGTTTGGATTAATGGTGAGCGACTTCGTGATCGATTGAAAACTGAAGGTATTAGTACCAAGGAAGAATATGTTAATCGTGTATCTTGGAATAGTGATTTAGAGAATTTAGCTTTGTTGAATCTGGCTGAAGCAAATCAATTTTATTGGCCAATGTATTGGACATTAAATACAAGTGAATTCTCTAAAAATACTAAAGCAAAAGAGAACTATTCAGGAAAAATTACTGCAGGCATTAGAGATTATAGCGATAATTATCCGATGGTATATAATGTATTACTAAACAATATTGGCTTAAGCTATATTACTAAACACAACCTTAATAGGGGTAAACAACAACTTGGTGAAGAAGTAGACCTTTCTTATTATTTAAATCTAGTTTTAGATCCTATTAATCAATCATTTGCTTTAGCTGCTAATTATACAGATAACAATCATGAGACAGAAAATTCAGTTGATCTTTTAACAATAGTTGGTTCTACTGACTATAAAGATTACAATTCTACAAATGCTTATAAAGGGACTTTTAAAATTCTTTATAACCAAAATTATAAAGAAAATAGTAAATACCATATTTCAGATTTATCTTCTATATATGAAAAAAAGCATTATCGCTTAAATATCAAAACAAATTCTTTAAAAACTTATTTCAGAAACGTACATGCTTTTAAAGGCAACAATGTCTCTCTAAATCCAGATGTCATCCAATTCAATGACGATGGCTCGATATCCGCTCTTAAGCCGGGAACAGCAGTCTTGATTATAAATATCGAAGGCACGATGAAATCGATGAAGGTGGAAGTTCTGCCTTCACCGATTGTTGAAGATAAAATTACTGTCTGGGATAGTGAGTATGTTAATACAACTTATGTGAGGAATCCAGATATGTTCGAGGGAGAAGAACGGGTGAAAGTGGAGGGACATCCTTCCTTACGCTATCGTTTGATCCGTGATACATCATCTGTCGATGGTCATTTATTAAACAGAGAACTCCTGAAAGATTGGGAAATTCCGGCTATTGATAGGATTGTTGAAGTTGGAACTAAAGAGCGAAATATTAAGCAGCCAGCGCCTAAAGATCGTCCAGTTCCAGTTGTAACGGATAAGAAAGCTGAGCCTGGTGATATTATTACAGGCCATCTTTACGAAACCATCCCAGGTTACTTCGAAGCCCTCCCAGGCTACCACATCCGCCTGGTCCCAGAATCCGAAGACCAGGTGCTCCGCATCAATGAGCAGAATTTCAAGACGGTGATTCAGCCGCTCGACGATCTGGCTCTGGGCGAGCATGTGATCATCCAGGACGGCGTGAATCGCTATACCGAGATTACCAACCGGATCTATAAGGACCACCAGAATAATATCCTCAAGACCCAGGAGATTTCCCGCCAGGACTTCCCTGGTCAAGACCTGATTATTGGCCTTGGTACTGGCAAGGGGCAATCAGGGCTTCCAGCTGAAGAGGAGCCATCGCTACCAGTTCATCCGCAAGAGCCTGATAGCCCAAGGCCGCCATCCACTGAGCAAGCTGTTGATACCAATCCAAGGGGCGAGATGTCTCGAGGACCGGTAGAGAGACCGCAAGCTATGCCTCAAGGACAAAGTGAAGGGGAAGAAGTCTCCTCTACTCATACAGAAGAGCTTATGACTTCTGATGACTCACTTAGGATAAGTGACGACTCGGTATCTAATTCCTATGACCAGGTTAAAGAAGAGGCTGGGATGGATCATATAAGTCCTATATCGGAAAGCATGGCCCCTGGCTCTGTAGCTCCTGAGCACCTGCTTACCGCCAATCCGGACAAAGCAAAGAAGGCCCCAACCTTGCTTCCAAGTTCTAAGCTAGGGGTTCGCTCTGAAGCTTTAGCAAGTCAAAGCACTGATCGAGCGAAGGTAAGTTCAGTGAAGCCCCAGCTCCACCACCAATCTGTTCAGACCAAGCTTTCTAACCAATCAAGCTTAAGAAGGAGTGCCGAGGCGACCGCTAATGCTCCAAGGGTATTCACCCAGCTCCCTCAAACCGGGGGAGGGTCGGACCAAACTATGCTAGGCATCGGCTTGTCCAGTCTCGTAGTCGGACTACTTTTGCGCTTGAGTAGCTTTAAGAAAAGAAGGAATAATTAGAAACGTGGTCAATGAAATATCCCCCTAGAAAAGATGCTTTCTAGGGGGATGTTTTATTGTTAGTTTCTTTCTCATTGCGGGGGCTTGCTTTAATCTTGCCGAGTGCTTATATTTAATGCTTAGCGGTTTTCTAAACAGATCAGCCGAATACCAGCTTTCTACAAAACTGCCCAAGTTTACTCAAAAGCTTTAACAGCTTATCTTTATGGCGATCCACCCAGCGCATAAAGGGTTTTTCAACAAGCTTTTGCCTGATTAAATCGATGAGCGCACATGCGCTATAAACTAAGCCCACCACAAGAATAGAGTAGGGGATTAGGAGGAGTGAATCTTGATAGTGCTGGTTTTGGAAGATATCATGCCATAAAAAAGGTCTTAGTATGCGATGGTCATGTAATAGGTAGATACCGAATGTGGTGGATGCTAAGAGGTTGATGAATTTATTGTAAGGCACATCAAGTTTCACAAAGCCCAAGAATAAGCTTAAGGCGATGAATAGAATCGATAACTTCTCCATCCCATAAAAGTGCGTGGCATAGGCAGCAAGCTCCTCCCACCTTGTGCCTAATACCGTAAACATGATGTTGGAAAGATAGGTGAAGGCTGAGAAGATACCCGACCAGATAAAATATTGTTTGCTGGTCAAATTATGGTTAAAGCCATGCAATCGCGCATAGCCAGCAATCACATATAATGTAACGAACCACCATAAGTAATTGCTCTGAAAGTTTGAAGCCGTTAATGTCGGAATGACAGACCACATTGTGACCAGTAATATAAGAAGGGTTTGATAGGCTTTCTTGTCGAGTCCATTGAGCAAACGATTAAGAAATGGGTGGATGAGGTAGAGGACAAAGTATGTACTCGCGAACCACCATGAAGAGAAGGTAATCGGGAACAGGGATTTTAAGGTCATATTATTGGCATAGTCATGAACAGGAAACAAGGAGAATATGACAAAGAGACCGATTGAATAAAAAATAATTTGTCCCCAAAGTTTCAAAATCTTTTTCACATCAAAGAGCTTGTCCTGTTTCGTGATGAGGAAGTAGCCTGACATCAAAATAAAAACATTAACGCCAACCTTCCCTCCTATGACGATGAAGTTATACCAAAAGTGGGGGATGGTAATAGCGGTTGCTTCCCAATTAAAACCACCATGCACTGCAAAATGATGAAAAATAATCATTATAATCGAAATGATTCTTAACAACTCAATATTGGTCTGTCTCTTGATCGGTGAATGTTTCATAGGATCGTGTTAACCCCCATTTTGTGATGTGACATGGTGGATTATATCATCAACTTAGCTAGTCTTAAGGTAAAAATAAATACGCCATGTATCGTTCACTTATCAGGCAAGAAACTTACGATTAATAAGTAGTCGCCAATCTTGCCATGAAATAAGCATACCAAAACGGCCATTAAAGGTAAATATCTAGACGGTTTATAATGCGGAATTATGGAATTTTTAATGCCTCTCGAAGCAAGCTGCAGCTTGCCGGGATGACTAGTAGATTGCTATCTCCCAGAAGCTAGGAATTAGACTGGGCGCCTGGCTAAGTCTAGCTGACAAAAAAGATCGGGTTCCCCTAGAAAGAGTAGTTTCTAGGAGAATTTATTGTCAATGAAGCAATTAACTCTATCAAGTTGGTATACTAAGACTAGCTAAGAGATACAGAGTAAGCCATCTTATCTTCTCACTGAAAGGAAGGATCTTATGACAGGCAAAATAAGTTTAGTTTTACTTGCTAGCCTAGCCTTGTCCGCCTGCGCCGGATCAAGTATTGACCAGGAAGAGGCATCAACAGCTTCTGAATCTGAACCCAAGCAAGACGTTTCGTCGGTCGCCGAAGCTCAAGTTTCTAGCGATTCATCCAGTGAGCGCTCAAGCCAAGCTAGCAGCTCTGAGACCCAGACACCAGCTAAGCGAGAGCAACCACCAGCTACTCAGGATAACAGAGCTCACTACCAGGCCGAGGAGTACCAAGAATCCAATGAGTATCCAGGTTACACCAATAAAGAAGTCGAAATGGTCCGGGTCTATCTGAGTGTGATGAACAACACCGACCTCTTCCCTTATGGTAACGATGGCGACCATATCGATGCGAGTTTCATACCAGCAGGCACAATTGTAGATCCCTATGCTCCTGAGCTATCCCCAGTTTGGCCCACAGATGCCTGGAATATCGCCATGGGCAAGACTACGGCAGGCTCTTCAATCTTTCAATATACCAGCAACTACGACGGTACGGTCACCGTCTATCGCTTGCCGTATCATTGGCACGGGACCCCAGAATCTGAGTCAGCCCGCGCGCAAGAAGCCTTAGATAACGGCTTTATCCTCCCCGTCGAACCCTACACCCCAAGCCAAGTCCAACCCCTGCTCGATACCTTGCAGATATGGGACGAGTGAGAGGCTTTCCACATAACGCGAAAAATTCCCCTAGAAGTAGCTGTTTCTTGATATAGTGCTCACTAAAAAATTGGACGAAGGACTTAATTTTGGACATTAATTTGAATGGATAAATGCGGAACTTAATATTTTAAGAGGAGATATAGATGAATAGGATAGAAACATCAAATTTTAAAGATCTTAATGAATCAGAGTTTTTGAATGAGTTTTATAAAGTTGTTTATGAATTTGCAAGATATTTATATAAGAGATTCAATTCCTTATTAACTGAAGAAAAAATATACAGTCAATTCTTCGATAATAACGACATAAGTTGTTTTATTATATTAAATAAATTATTTTTTCAATATATCTATTCCTTCTTTATTTTAAATTCTTATGAACTGAGTATACCTTCTTTTAATTCATTTAGGACCACTATGGAAATTTTTAGGTTATTTAGGTTAGTAGTTTTAGATGAAGATTTTAGAAAAGATTATTTACAGAATAAAAATATTGAATTTAGAACTGTAAGAGACAATAGATTCATGCAAAGTAAAATTATCAAAAAGCTAGATGAACTTGAAACAGATTTAAGAAATAGCGATACTATTCCTCTTTCGATAAATCTTCAAAACCACAATTATACAAAAAACTCTACCTATTCTGAAATACATAGCGAATTATCAAAATGGAGTCATGCTTTAAATGTCAATTTAATCTTTCCAATGTTTATAAATGATAACAAAATAAACCTAAAAATAACTGATGAAAATAGTATTTATAAAGAGTTACATGTAAAAAAATACGTGGAAGGAATGTGTTTAATGTTATTAGATCACAGTTCTAATCTTGGTTGCATTGGGCCTATTCTTGATGATGACTTGTATGCCAAAACAACCGAATTACTAGAAATGTATGATAAATATGTAGAAATATTCTATAAGAATTGATTTATATAAAAATCCATTTGACTTATTGTAAATGTGCTATAATTGTTTCGGGCTAACTCCCTGGAGGGAGGTGCTGTAAATGCAAAATGACTTTCTTATGTTGGTTATTGTGCCAATTTTTGTTGGTATAGTAATTGAACTATTTTCTTGGTGGTTAAACAAGAAACAATAACCGATTAGCCCATTTTAACCCACACGCTTATTCCACGCTAAGCGAAAAAATACCCCTAGAAGTTGCAGCTTCTAGGGGTATTGTGCTGTAAACGTAGACTTTCTTATGTTCCACAACTTTATTATAACACTATATGATAAAATAAGCTAATTAATCAGCTTATTTTTCAGGTTGAATACTTTAAATTAGATTTTATAAATCTGATATAATATCAGTAGATTCAACACGTTCATAGGCAATTGTTATTTATAAGAAAGTATGATAACATATACATGCCTAACACGTTAGGTGTTAGAATAGGTAGTTTGGACCATTTTGTCAAGTAATAAATACCTTCCGCTAAATTGGCGAATCGGTTAATAATGCTTGTAAGATGATTCATAGGTTCGACATATCGAAAGATTACAAAAGTAATCATCAGTAGAATTATAGAACACACGTTCGAATTCTCCTTTCGTTTATGGAGACTTTCTAGCCTAATGCTATGATAGCATAGTTAAGTAGTGGGCTATCTATTTTATAGATACAAGTTTTGCGCTTAGGAGTCTGGAATTAGTTGCCCAGCTAAAGATTCCTAAGCTCTTACAGTGAGGTTATGTGTGTGAATTGTCAAAAATATATTTCAATTGATAACTATAAAATGAAACCTTATAAACATATCGATCGTCCAATAAGAATTCAAAAGGCTAAAAGCTATGTAATGTCTCCTACTAAAGTGGCAAAACATAGCTTTTTGCCTTTTATATCATATGTTCTTTCAAATGAAAAATGGACTGGGATTCCAAACAATGAACTGGAAGGACGCCCAATAAAAATCAAAGAACGCCAGATTATGTATGCTGGGCATTTTGATTCTTATATTTATAAATATTATAGTCAGCTATTGAATTGTAAGTACACTGATTATTTAAAACAAAATAATTTAGATCGAGTAGCAACAGCCTATAGGAATAATAAATCAGGGGAGTCCAATATAAATTTTGCTGCAGAAGTCATTAATTTTATAAAGCAACAACCTGAAGCATGGATTTATGTAGGTGATTTTGAAAAGTACTTTGATACATTAGATCATGAATTATTGAAAACTCGGCTTAAAACGATCTTAGATACTTCATATCTTTCTGATGATTGGTACAATATTTTCAAATCTTTAACTAAATTTGGATATTATGATCGTGAAGCTTTAGATAATTATCAGAATACGCAACAAGAAGCTTTTAAGGGACAAGAAAAGAGATATTTTTACTCTCTTAAAGAATTTAGAACCTATCAAAAGTTTAATAAATGTTCTTATAATAAGCAGTCGTTTGGTATTCCTCAAGGGACTTCAATTAGTCCTGTTTTAGCAAATATTTATGCAATAGATTTTGACCAGTCCATGCAAGAAATTGCTGCTAAATATAATGGGATATATCGAAGATACTCAGATGATTTTATATTAGTTTTACCTAAGTTAAGATCAGATTATGACCAAGAAAGAGTTATTAAGATAATTGAACAAGAAGCTAAAATAAACAAAATTAAAATTAATAGTGATAAATCCCAAAAATATTATTTCATAAATAATGATTTGCTAAAGTTAGCCCCTAATTCTATGAATGCCAAGGGTCATTTAGACTATCTTGGATTTATTTTTGATGGCAAAAATGTAAGGATGAGAAATAAAAGCGTTCAAAAATTTTATAGAAAAACAAAAAGGACTATTGGATATGCTAAATGGGTTAAGTATGATAAAAATTTAAAGAAGCTGCCTTATCGTAAAGTGATTTATAACTTATATACTGATATGGGCCTTAATTACAAAACTTATGGTAACTTTATAAATTATACAAAACGAGCTCAACGAATATTTGATGCTAATTCCCCAAATACTAATAATTTAATGATGCAGCAACTTTCAAACCGAAAAAAGAAGATTGAAAAGTATTTAGGCTATAAAATACATATAAAGTTGTGAAAATGATTGTGTAGGATACTAGAGAAAATAGTCTATAGAAAGAGTGGATAATTTAGTGGAAATAATTGGATCATTGATAGGAGTAATTGTAGGTTATTTACTATCAATTATAAATAAAGTAATAGAATCTTATTGTAAGAAGCGTAAATTGAACAAGTTTAAATTAATGTTACAAAAAGAATATTTAATTTCTATTGAAAATAAAATAGAGCAAATGAAGGCTATTAGAAATAGGTACTGTAGTAGAGTTAACTAATATTATAAGTGTATGTTTAAAAAGACTTGATTATTTAAAGAAAAAAGAACTTGTTTATTATTCTACCAATGCTCAGGGTGAGATGATTCGTTCTGTAGAATTTACAGAAAGTTACCTTTATCAATTAGACCAATTATTAAGAGCGTCACATCAGGTTGATTTAGATAAGAAAAATAGATATATAGCTGAAAAGAAAGAAGCAGCTTGGAAACTTAAAAAAGTTTTATGAGGAAAATTTTGAGAAGTACTATTCTTATGAAATTGATCGCTTTCTAGGATGGAAAGATGTTTTTGATAATGAGAAATTTCAATAATACTTTAATCTAGTTAAAATTCTAATTTCTATAGCTGTCTTTAATACAGCTACTCTTTATTTTAATATGCTCATAATTTGGCCTGTATTTAGCTCTTCGTAATAGGTGGGTAATATGTTAAATAAAAAAATCGGGCGACGCATAAATGCATCGCCCGCAAAACTTTCGTTTTCAAGTCGTAAAGTAAGTATAGTGTTAAATTTGTAGTTTGTCAATGATGATCTTACAAAAATCATACATTTGACATAAACTAGGGCTCGATTTATATAAATAGGCGTCTCTAACCATTCGTCCATCGAAAAGTTCCTTAATTTCCTCAAGTAAGTGTCGTTTTAGATCATTACTTTTTATAACTACGTCAACAGCTATAAGTAACGCAATGAAATCTTGGACGGAATTATTTTTTAATCTATTTTGAATGGTTTTTCTTTTTATATCGTCTAATAAATTTTCTAAACGGTCAGCTAGATTTTCATGGAAGTAGCCCCTTTTATTAACTAAGTCATGTATTACACAGTTGTTGTGAGCCGCTGCGTTACGAATATTTTTAACTTTATACAATAATTCATATTCAAATTCACCACAAGAATATTTTTGACAATAATATCTGTAAAAGTTAACAAATGCTCCAAAAGATATTACCTCTAAGAAAACCCAGACTGGATAATTTGGATGTTCAAATTTCTTTAATAGCTTCCTGACGTAGACAGTTTTTCGCCGGTTTTCTATTTCTTTAAAAAGTTTTTCAGAAGAATGTCGATAATCGCTTACAATTTCGTATTCATCAACACCTCTTTCTTGGATATCTTTTAAGAGGCTTACTTTTAAAGCATGTTCTACGCTAAGGCTAGCACTTAATATCCAGCGTTTAAGATACATATCTATAGTTGATAAATCTTTCAAAGCTTTAAAATCAAGACCTACATATTTATTGTTATGTTTAAGGAAATTGGTTTTGCATGCAGTGAGTTTGACGTAATAATTATGCTCATTTAGGAATTTGATTGCATCGTCCTCACTACAATACTTAAAAGTAACCCCTTTACTCTTTAGTTTATCAATGAGTTCTTCTGTTCTAAGAATGGCCTAAACCTCCTATGAATGGACTTCAAATTCATTATATCATGGATAGTTTTATTTTATGTAAAAGATTTGTTTTCTCAAAAAAGTAAGTTTAATCCATTTATAGCTTAGTATCCTTTTTTCCTCTCAAATAAGCATACACCAAGCAAATCCCTACAGTAATGATGGCGTATAAAACAGTAAAGCGATCGTTAGGGGATTTTGAGATGAAGACGCCCCATAAGATTGAGGCTAGGGCAGTAACAAAATCTTTCAACGGACTTACCTCCTAATTCATTACTCGCTTAAATAGTGATCGTTAATTAGAGTATATCACAATAAATAAAAGCTTTATGCCAATACATATCCCATCTAAGACAGTTATTCAAAAACTAATTAAAAACTCTCACACCCATTAAAATCTTTGATACACCAGTTTCCCCCAATTTGTTATAATTTTCTCATTATGTTTACTGGAGGAAGTGACTGATGAGGAAATTATACCGCTTGGCCTTGGTGTTTGTGGCAGGGCTGGCTTTGTGCGCTTGTGAGAAGGAGTCGGCATCGTCTGCCTTGCCGGGAGTTTATCGCTTAGACAAGGCTAAGCTCTATGAGAATATCCCTGAGACTTTTGATGGTCGATACCTGGATACGGTGGATATTGATATCGAGATTGAAGAGGTCCGGGTCCTGCCTGCTGGGGCTGAGGGCAATGAAGAGGGGGAGGGGCCTGTGCTTGCCTTCTGGTACGATGCGACCAACAAGTCGGAGGAAGAGCTGTCGGCTTTTGATGCTTGGATCCGCTGCTTTGTCCCAACCCAGCACCAAGACCAGCTGGATGATAACTTCGAGAACGACCTGGCCATCGCCAAAGTGCCAGACTCGCGCTATAAGAAGACCCAGAACAAGAAGTTGAAGCGGAATGAATCTGCCAAGAGCGCCATCGCCTTCAAGGTTGCGGATATGAAGGCCCCTGTGGCCCTGTTCGCCAAGACGGCTCAGGGCAAGCTCCTAGGCAGCCAGGACTATAACCCTGCTGACTTGTTGAAAGACCGACTGCTTAAGAAGACGTCTGCTTCGGACAAGACCAGCCCTGAGTCGGCTGCAGCAGGGACTAAGACCAAGCAGAAGGGGAAAGAGCCTTCTAAGCGGGTGGAAGGGGCGATTATCGAAAGCCTGAATGCCATGTTGAATGGTGCCGTAACGAAGGGCAATATTATTTATTGGCTGAAGGCGGAGGGTTACACAGACGCCGAAATTAATGAGGCCTTGACCTATATCGATCTCGATGACTTATATGGTTCACCAAACTATAGTGGGCGTGATCCCTATGACGCCACCCCTGAACCTATCCAGCCTAGTGGATCATCAGATACGACCTTCCCTGAAGGCCTCCCATCTGATGACGGCCAAGCGCCTTATATACAGACGAACCCGTCCTCGTCTTCTCCTAGTGTCACAGCTGCTGGACCTGGAGCTAGTAGTTATATAGATGATGCGCCGGTAGACGATTACACAGCCGATTGGCCAGACTGGAGTGCAACAGATCCTGCACCACCATCCTAATAGATATCTCATGAATGGAGGTTCTCTCCTAAGTCATTTAGCAGGCTTAGGGGAGGACTTTTAGTTTAAAAATACAATCATAATTAAAAAAATTCTCCTAACTATATTTTTAAATAGCTAGGAGATTTACAGTAGTATAAATTATTATGTGCCTATTTGTCGCTTATAATTTTTCTAATTTTATCCAATCTTTATCATGAAACTTTTTTTGGGTACTCCAGCCTTGAGAGAGAGTCATAAAACGATAATAATGTTTTTTATCTTTTTCGTCATAAAAACTTAAACGAATATTATTAAACTCAAATTTATTTTGATTATCTAGTATATATAAGAATTCTAAACTCGAAACGGATTTGTTAGGCACTATAATACTGTATTTTTTATCGTTACCATATGTGCCATAATTAGTAGAGGTTCTAGTACCAATTTCTTCCATTTGTAGCATTTTCTTTTTAAATTTATTATTATAAAATAATTCTAAGTTAATATTCCTTAATAAAACTGAAGTGTTTTTTGTATTTACTATTTCAATTCTAGTAGGGACATATAGCCTATTGTCACAAATTTCACAGGTTATATCAAAATTTTTAATAAAAACATTCTTTTTATATAAATTTATTTGACCGCGACTATTGATACATCTTTCGATTAACATAACACCTAATGAACCAATTAAACTTAAAATGGCTCCTATAGTTAAATATATAATTTGCGAGTAATTTATACTTGCTATGATACTATTGAAGAGATTTATTATCATAAAATAAAATATTTTCTAATTCTCCTTTCAAATTATTTAGTTCATCTTGATTAGCTTGGCTATAATCAATATCAAAATTATCTAAGTTACCGAACTTACTTTCTAGTAAGATAAATGCTTTTATTAACTTTATACGAACTGAAGAAACAATATTCTGAAGAACAGAAGTATCATAATCCATTCTTAGGCGAAGGCACTGTATGTTAGATACTTTATATACATGTGTAATTAGCCAATTTAAATCTATTGAAAAAGTAGTACCCTTGCTTATTCGTTTTACACTAGTTATATTTGAATTTATTTTTGTAAATTCTAGGATTTGGTCAAATTTGTTACTAACGATTTCTGGTTGTAAAATAGCATTTTCTAATTTTACATTCCCTTTAACGCCAGAATAAATAATAACTCCTAGTCCTATATGTCTATAGTCTGGAATTATGACATCTGGTGGGTATCCTTGTAACTCATTTTCGCACCATTTTATGATCTTAGTATATCCCAATTCAAGAGCAATTAAGTAAAGTCTTTCAATAGCAGTTGACTCTTCAATAGAATGATGTATTAACTCTTTTATAATAGTACTCTTACTCATTGTAAAACCTTTCTGTGTTAAATGTATAACTAATATATCAAAATTGACAGAGTTGTTCAAAAAATTGTTATTTTTATATTATGAATTAGATAAGGTGGCACTTACTATCTTACCCTGGGAGATACAGATATGGTATGAAAATGATAAAGAGTGGAACTATCTCTCCCATTCACAACATAAACAAGACTATATTCATTAGGAGGTGTCATAAAATGAAACATTTGATATTTCTTTATCAAAAGCTTGCTTCTAAGGAGCGATTGGCTTTTAAATTGAGTTCGGAAGAAACGCTTTTTCCAGAAGATTTACCGGAGACAATCTTCGAGTTAAATGCTAAGTATCAGCTTGCTAGCCACCGCATCTATTCTAAAGATGCGACCAGCCAGTCGATTGAAGACCAAGATAGCTTCTTTAAAGGGGTGCATTGGTTTGAATCGGTTGAGGCCTTTAAACGTGCTATTGAAGAAGATCAAAATCAACTAAACCCTTTAGATTTTGATAGATTACAAGACATAGCAGAACAAATGGGGCTAGAAGTCAAAGAAAATTTAAAACCTGGATTCTATTCCAAAGACAGCTACGACTCCTATGCTTCCTTATTTTCTTTAGATGGTAATGAGGAAAAATAGCACTTCTACAGTTTTAAGCACCAATCTGATCCTGAGCAGAAGTGGAGCGTTGAAGTTGGACCTTAGCCATGAACAAGCAAACATACTAAGATTAGCTCGAAGGTAAATCGACGGATTTATCTTCGAGCTATTTCTGTTT
>NZ_JASPDS010000027.1:0-18495 GCF_030230715.1 Aerococcus sp. UMB1112A
ACCTTCAACTTCTTCATTCAAAATATTTCCTTCTAAATCTATCGTTTGATAATTTAAACCAACAATATCATAATTGTATTCCGTTATTAATTTATATTGAATCTCAAAACGATGTAAAAAAGATATATCGTCAGCGTCCATTCTAGCTATATAGTCAGCAGAACAAAAATCAATTCCATCTATTAGATTTTGCTGCAATCCTTTATTCTCTTCATTAAAAATGAGCTTTATCCTAGAATCTAATTGAGACTCTTTCTTTATTAAATTAATCATAGATTGATTATTAGGGTTATCATTAATAATAATAAATTCAAAATCCTCAAATGTTTGGTTAGTAATTGAATGAATAGCTTGACTAACGAAGTATTCATCTTCATTATATACACACATTAATACAGAAATTTTTGGTTTCATTTAATCCCCCAATTGTTCGGAAGCTTCATAATAAATTTCAATAATTCTATTGGCCATCACATTAATATCAAAAGGAGATCCATATAATTCAGTCTTAATACAGCCCTTCTCTAATAAATAAGGTATTTTTTCAAGACATTCATCCATATCTTCTAATTCAAAAAAATCAAAATTATCATTTATTCTTGCATCTTTGTCGATATTATTACTTGCTAATATTGGAATTCCAACTGCTTGAGCTTCTATTAATACGAGAGGCAAACCTTCATAAAAGGATGGCATGATAAAAATATTAAATAAACCATATAAGGATTGAACTTCTTTTTGAAAATCTACAAACGTGACATAATCTTCTAATGCTTTTTCCTGAACATATTTTTTTACTTTGTCTCTCGTTGGTCCTTCTCCTACCATAAGTACTCGGTATTTATTTGAAGTCTTTAAAAGTTTTTCTAGTAAGTCTATTAAATAAATCTGATTCTTTACTGGAAGAAAAGTTCCTATATGACCAATCACCATATATTCGCTGTTTTTTAGATCAACATTTGAAAATTTATCAATATCAATGCCGTTATATAGTAGCTCATAATTATTACTCCCAAACATCCATGAACCAGCTTCTTTAGAACAGGCTAAGTTAAATGTATCATTATAAGAATTATTCAATGCTTTAAAGAATTTATGTGTTTTACTTGTTATATATTTTGAAGTTTTAGAATTATGAGAATGAATTACTATAGGTAATTTATAATATCTAGCTAAAGCAATCGGTAGATAATAATTTAAAGATCCTCCATAATAATGCATGACATCAAATTTGTGAGCATTATTTTTAAAAAAGTTCTCCATAAACTTAATATGTTTATAAATATTTTTCGCCTTGGGAGCTAAATAAACATCTACTCCTATGTTTTTTAATTCCTCTTCATAAATATTATCAGGAATTTTTATAAGAATAGAATGATCAATTTTATCATGTGTATGTCGAATAGTTTCAATTAATACTTTTTCGACACCGCCTTGTCCAAGACCATTGATTATATTTAATACTTTCATTATCTCCCCTCCTTTGTTACTATATGTTTTCGTATAATTTATTCATAAATCTATTGATATTAGGCAGCG
Source organism: Aerococcus sp. UMB1112A (assembly GCF_030230715.1). Lineage (NCBI taxonomy): Bacteria > Bacillati > Bacillota > Bacilli > Lactobacillales > Aerococcaceae > Aerococcus > Aerococcus sp. UMB1112A. Next base: position 1,540 of record NZ_JASPDS010000027.1, read on the forward strand.
AAAATTCGTCTATTTTTTCCAAGTTATTAATGCCGTATTCTAGCCGTAAATTTTTATTTGATATAAGCTTATCTATTAAAATTGATAGTTTTATATTGTCATTAGGTGAAAAAAGATACCCCCCTACTTCATCCTGAATTAAATCTCTATTTCCCCTAATATCTGATACAATACAAGGAAGCCCTGTCCCCATCGCTTCCATCAATGAAACAGGTAGTCCCTCTTGTAAGGATGGTAGGACAAAGATATCTGTTATTCCTAATATTTGATCAATATCTGAACGAAAACCTAAAAGGATAACTTCATTATCTAGATTATTCTCTTTAATTAAGTGGCTTAATTCATTCCTAAGCTCTCCCTCTCCCACAATAAGATATTTAATTTTTCTATTTTGTAATTTAGCAAGAGCTTCTATAACCACACGATGGTTTTTTTCTTTTTGATAATTGACCCACGCTTGTTAAAATCACATCATTCTCAGACAAATTTAGATCATTTAATAATTGTAGATTCTTCTTTTCGTAATTTTTTTCTTTGAATTTAGAGGTATCAATACCAACACCATTAACTTTAACTACTTTATCTCTAACATTAAAAGTTTCGGCTCGTTCATAATCCTCCTGATTGATCGTTATCAAAATATCCGTATAACGAGCTAATATTTTTTCTACAGGATAAAAAATCAACCAGTTTTTTAAAGGGGCTCCATCATAAAAGTGAAAGCCATGAGCGGTGTAAATAACTTTTGTTTTAGATCGACGAAAGGCTAGGCGACAAAGTGCTGCTCCTATTGGGGAATGGCAATGAACCAAATCGTAATCTTTTTCAGATAGTCTTTTAGATAATTGATAAGATTTGATGATATCCCCCACTTTACTAATTTGTCTTGGGATTGGTAGGTGATAGTAGGAAACATCTAAATCGTGGAGTTTTTTCTTGAAAGCTTCAATCTTAGCATCTGTCGTCGTGCTACGATCCTCAAAATTGCAGGCAACGTCCACTTGATAGCCTAAGTCTTTTAGAATTTCAATATTATTCATATTAAACATATCAATCATTGAAGCCACTGAGGCATACATCAAAGCTTTTTTCATTTAGTGTCCTCCTAATAACTTAGCTTTTTAGCGGGATTGCCTACATAGGTACCGGATTCTTTAATGCTACCTATGCAAACAGTACTTGCACCAATTACTGCATCACTAGCAATGCTGCAATTATTAATAACCGTCGCATTAATACCTAACCAGGTCCGTTCTCCCACAGATACTGTTCCTGCCAGTCTGACACCAGGTGATAAATGGACGAAATTACCAATATGATTATCATGATCTACAGAACAAGCTGTATTTAGGATACAGCCCTTACCTATAGTCGTTGATGGGTTAATCACGACTTGAGCAAAGATAACCGTTCCTTCGCCAATCGAGACTTCTCGTCCAATGACCGCACTCGGATGAATTACAGTAGCTAAACGATAACCATCGTTTTTTATTTTATTCTGGATTCGCTCACGTGTCGCATTATCACCAATTGCCACTATAAATTCTGCATCGTTTGGGTCAAGAGCATGATAATCTTGACTTCCTCCAACAACTTTAAGGCCTAGGATATCTTGACCAATTTTTTGATCGTCAAGGAAGGCAATCGATTGCCACTGGTCCATAAGTAAGGCAGCGTCAGCAACAACTTTGCCATGGCCGCCAGCTCCTATGATATAAAGATTATTCTTCGTCATCTAGCTTATTCCCTTCAAAGGCCACCATCGTTGCTGCATTTTCATTATTGATTCCATCCCTAGCCAGAACTGTCTTTACTGTTTTGACTAGGATTTTAATGTCTAACCATAAAGAGACATGATTGGCGTAATAAACATCATAGTTGAAGCGCTCTTCCCAGGTCGTTGCATTTCGCCCATTGACTTGGGCGAGGCCTGTTAAGCCTGGTCGAACTTGGTGTCTTTGCTTCTGTTTTTCATCGTAAAGCTTTAAGTAATCAATGAGTAAAGGTCTTGGTCCGACAAAGCTCATATCCCCTTTAAGGATATTGAACAATTCCGGAAGTTCGTCTAGTGAAGTTGAACGCAGTTTTTTCCCGAAATCAGTCAATCGTTCAGAATCTGCTAATAAATTACCCTCTTCATCACGAGCATCCGTCATAGAACGAAACTTATACATGGCAAAGATCTTTTCATTCTTCCCAGGACGTAATTGTTTGAATAGTACAGGACTCCCTAATTTATTACGCACCAGAACGGCTGTTACCAGCATAACTGGCGATAAAAGGATTAGAGCTATTAAGGCTAAGCAGAAATCAATCCCTCGTTTAAGGAAATTTCTATACATGGTTTATCAGCTCCATAGTGATTTGATGATCCGAATCACTCGCTCAATGTCTTCATCGGTCATCTTGGTATCACTTGGCAGGCAGAGACCGCGGTTAAATAAATCTTCAGCGACTTCGCCACCGATGACATCACAGTCACTAAATACAGGTTGCATATGCATCGGTTTCCAAATAGGCCGAGACTCAATATTTTCTTCTGCTAAGGTATCCATCACCATTGTTGGACTAACCTTAGAGTCTTTAGCAATCAACATAGCAGATAACCAATAGTTGGAGCGTTCATCATCAAATTCAGTAATGAATTGAATATCATCAATATCTCTGAAGGCTTCTTGATAGCTTTGGAAGATATAACGTTTCTGAGCAATCCGTTCGTCAAGAACCTTTAGCTGGCCACGACCAATCCCAGCTACAATATTACTCATCCGATAATTGTAGCCAATTTCTTTGTGTTCATAGTGGCGTTCATTCTCGCGGGCTTGAGTGGCCCAGAAGCGAGCCTTATCAGTGATTGCTGGATCGTGAGCTACTAACATGCCGCCACCTGAAGTTGTAATAATTTTATTTCCATTAAATGAGAAGATGCCATAGTCGCCGAAAGTTCCTGTATATTGTCCCTTGTAAAGCGTCCCTAAACTTTCAGCTGCATCTTCAATCAAAGGCACCCCATGCTTGTCACAAATAGCTTTAATTTCATCGATTTTAGCTGCTAAACCATAGAGATGGACAGCGATTACCGCTTTAGGTTGATACTTGGTAAACGCTTCTTCTAAACGTTTAGGATCCATGTTCCAGCTTCCAGGCTCAGAATCGATAAAGACAGGTTGGCCCCCTTCATAAACAATTGGATTCGCGGAAGCTGAGAAAGTTAAACTTTGGCAAAATACAATATCTCCTGGCTTAACGCCAACATGTTTTAAGGCTAGGTGAATGGCAGATGTCCCAGAAACAAGGGCCGTAGCATTTTCGATACCTACTTTTTCTGCAAGTTCGACTTCGAATTGATTAACATTTTCACCCAATGGGGCAATCCAATTGGTGTCAAAGGCTTCTTTAACAAAGGCTTGTTCATAGCCTTCAGAACTCATATGTGGTGATGCTAAATAGATTCTTTCCATTATCTAAATGACTCCCTTACTAAAAAAGTGAGTTCAAAATGAACTCACTTAAATGCTCAAAGAAGAAATGAGTTCTTCTTTATTCAATTACACATCCCGATGAACAAAGCTGGTCAGTTTCTCGTTCAGGTCGCCTTGGTCTGTCACCAGGTCCAGGCTTTCAACGAAGGCTTTGATTTCTTCGAGACTCTTATTATGGACACGGCCGACGAAGATGTTTTCGTCGATTTGCCGGTCGGTGGTTTCATCGTTGAGGAGGAGTTCTTCGTAGAGTTTCTCCCCTGGCCGCATGCCGGTATATTTGATTTCAATCTCGTCTTCTGAGTGACCCGACAGAGCGATCATCTTCTTGGCCAGGTCCTTGATGTAGACTTCTTCGCCCATATTGAGGATGAAGAGCTCGCCCCCTTCTGCCAGGGCGCCGGCCTGGATAACTAGGCGGCTGGCTTCGGGGATGGTCATGAAGTAACGGCGCATATCGGGATGGGTCACTGTGACCGGTCCGCCTGCTGCAATTTGTTTCTTGAAGAGCGGGATGACCGAGCCCCGGCTGCCGAGGACATTGCCGAAGCGGACAGCGGAGAAGGTGGTCTGGCTGTCCTTATTGAGGCCAGTAACAATCATTTCTGCAATCCGCTTGGTGGCCCCCATGACATTTGGTGGGTTATTGGCCTTGTCGGTGGAGATCATGACGAACTTCTTGACGCCAGCCTTTTCCGCAGCCTTGGCTACATTGTAGGTCCCGTAGATGTTGTTTTTAACCGCTTCGGTCGGATTCCATTCCATGAGGGGCACGTGCTTGTGGGCCGCCGCATGGTAGACAATATCTGGCTGGTAGCGCTGCATGAGGAAGTCCAGGTGTTCCTTGTCTTGGATGTCCGCAATGATTGGCGTGAACTTGACATTGGGTAAGTCCAGGTTGCGGAGCTCCTGGTTGATCAGGTAGATGGAATTCTCTCCGTGACCCAGGAGGATCAATTGAGCGGGACCGAAGCGAACGATCTGCCGGCAGATTTCGGACCCGATCGAGCCCCCTGCCCCGGTGACCATAATCACTTGGTTAGAGATGGAATCGATAACGGGTTCGTCGTCCAGTTCGATTTCCTTCCAAGGAGGTCGGAGATTTCGATTTCCTTCATGGCCATCTTATATTCGCCGGCCAGGACCCTTTCCACTTCGGGCATCTGGTTGACGGTGATGTCGAGTGCGTTCCCCATCCGGACCACTTCTTCCACCGCATCAGCTGGCATGGAAGGTGCGGTGATGGTGATCATGTCGATGCGTTTGTTTTCTATAATTTGGGGAATATCTGCGATGGTGCCTAGAATAGGCACGCCTTTAATATAGATATTTTGTTTTTGTGGGTCATTATCGACCGCTCCAATGATAGCATACTTCTCAGGGTGCTTGGAGAAGTTCTCGATGAAGAGATTGCCGGCCTGGCCTGCCCCTACAATAAGGAGGCGGGTGGCTTCGTCTTCCGCCATCTTGACGCCATTCTTCCGGTCGATATAGAGCCGCCAGATGACTCGAGTCAAGATCATCCCCACTGTCGCGAAGAGCAGGAGGAGGAAGAGGTAGCGGTGGCTGATCACGGTAAAGAGGATGGTCCCCACGATGAAGGCCCCCGCCCCAGCGATCAGGTTAGCGACGACAACTTCCTGGGCATCTCGCAAGCCGAAGAAACGGACCAGGGCGGAGAAGTTGTGGAAGTAGAGGCCCGCTAGGACATAGATCAGATAGTAGATGCCTGTGACGATGGAATAGTGACCAAAGTCGGTAGCAACATAATACTTAATTAAATAAATGGTTAAGAGGGCTCCTATGCCCACACAGACCAAGTCGTTGAGCATGAGGATGAGTTTTTTTGTTTTCCGAGACATGTTTCACTTCCTATTCTAATTACATGCACTATCAGGAAGAGTCAATGGCTGCTTAAGTCGGCTTAATCTTCCTCATGGCCATAGCCATAACCGTAGCCATAACCATAACCGGTATGGTCTTTGGACACGCCATTGAAGACCACGCCTAGGATATTGGCTTCGGCTGCGTCGAGCAGGTCCTTGGCCTTGATGATATTGGGCCGTTCCGCGATCCCTTCCCTGGCCACGAAGACGACACCGTCAACCTTGCGCGAGAGGATCTGGGAATCGGCCACTGAGAGCAGGGGCGGTGCGTCGTAGATGACCAGGTCGAACATGGTCTCTAGGGTCTTCATCAGGTCATTCATCTTGTTGGATTGGAGCAACTCGGATGGGTTGGGTGGCTTGGGGCCGGCTGCCAGGACATAAACATTAGCTTCCGGCACATAGCGGATCATGTCCATGGTCTGGGCTTCGTTCTGGGTCAGAAGATTGGTCAGCCCGTAATTGGTCTTCAGGTTGAAGGTGTTACGGACAGTCGGCTTGCGCATGTCGGCATCCACTAAGAGGACCCGTTTGCCAGTGTCGGCCATGACGGAGGCCAGGTTGGCAGCCACAGTGGACTTGCCTTCGAAGGGCCCGGTTGAGGTCAACATGAGCGAGTTCAGGGTCCCGTCGACCATGGAGAATTCAATGTTGGTCCGCACGGTCCGGAAGGCTTCTGAGATGGGATGGTTGGGCTTGACTGCCGTAATCATAGAGGCCCCCAGACGCTGGTTACGGTTGAGTTGTTCGAGTTTCTTTCCTTTGCGGTTGAACATTAGTCCTCGCCTCCTTTACGGCGACGGAAGGTCCGGCGCGCTTCTGATGTTTTTTGGCTAGAGATGGACTTGAGCCGGGATTCGGCCAATTCCTTGTCTGAGATTTCTGGAATCATACCGAGTACGGGCAAGCCAATCTCGTCGAAGAAGGCTTCATCCTTGACGGTCCGGTCTGTGGCGTAACGGATGAGCTGCCAGATAACCCCAATGGCTCCCCCAATGATGGCCCCAATTAAGAGGTTGAGGATGGGTTTAGGTGAGACCGGTCCTTGGGCAGGTTCGGCAACAGTGAGGATCGATACGTTGTTAACATTCATGATCCGTTTGACTTCTTCGGAGAAGTGCTTGGCAATGGAGTTAGCCAGGGTCGCCGACACTTTAGGTGAGGTGCTCTGAACCGTTACCGAGAAGACCAGGGAATTGTTGTCATTTTGGACGCTGATCATGTCATTCAGCTCCTGGACACTAACATCAGCTCCCGTCTCTTCGATTACCTTCTCTAAGACGACAGGCTTCTTGATAATGCTCTGATAAGTGTTCAAGAGCGTTAAGTTCGCCTGGAGGGTGGATTGGTCCACCTGTTCACTGTTTGAGTTGGTGTCATTGACTACCAAGTCGGTCGTTGATTGATACTTAGGGGTCATCACGACAAAGGTCAGTACAGCTGCAATAGCCAAGCCTGCCACGGTGGTGACGATGATCCGTCCTAAGCCCTGCCGTAGAATATGAAAGAGTTCTACTAGCGAGATTTCTTCAGTCGTTTCCATATTGCCTCCTCATCGGTGCCGACTTTCTGGCACCAGCTTCTATTCACAAAAAAAGGTCGTCTAAAGTTAGGTCTCTTTTAGCCGACACTCTTTTTACACTATCTATAATCTTAAAGGAAATTATAAGATATTTCACGCCTTTTTCACACTTTTTTTATTACAAATCTGTGACAGTATACATTAGCTTAACAATCCTCTGCTTTAGACTTAAAAAATATTTTGGAATTGTGCTGGTGAGCATCCGTTCCATCTTGAAAGTGATCGTTAAAGAGCCATGGAACCGGTTCGGGCCACGGTCCCTCACCTAGCGAGCTTCAAACGGCTAGTACGGCCCAAAATAATGGGCCTACTATCCGTAATTCACATCGCTTCTATTTCATGGCTAACGATCACTTTCAAGCTCCACTCCTGCTCATCAAGGAATTGGTTAAAGAGTTTTTATATGGTATTTTAGCTTCAGGAAATGCAGACAATATGATTCTATAAAATATTTTATTTTTTCTGCATGGTACTGTATCTAAAAGCATGACTGAATAACTTAAGACTAAGTATTTTTTAAACATAAAAATCCCCTTAGTACAGATTTTTCTGTCTAGCTAAGGGGATTTTAATTGCTAATTATTTTTCCTGACTGTAGTTAATTTAGCAATAGTCATGATGGCCATATATTTTTGAGCAGTAGCGGAGTTTGAGTTTGGTCGTTAGCCGCGAACAAGCAAGCGATGTGGATTAGGGATAGTCGGCGTAAGCCGTTACTAGCCCTTTGAGTCTCGCTAGGTGAGAGACCGATGCCGCGGCTTTTCAGCGACCAAACTCAAAGCGGAGCGGACGCTCTAGCAGCATAAGGCTAAATCTCTATTTCCAATAGTCGAGCTGGCTGTCGTCGAGGCCGATATTCTTGGCGTAGAAGACGGGTTTTTGACCTGCCCGGCGTTGTTTGCTGTAGTCGGAGAGCGCGGCCAGGGCTGTTTTGGACAGGATCAGGATGGATGGTAAGTTGATCAGGGCCATGAGCGCCATCATGACATCCGCCATTAACCAAACTAAGTCTGCTTCTTGGATGGCGCCGAGGAAGATGATTCCAGCTGCGGCCAAGCGGAAGGCGACCATGAAGGAGGCCCGGGGCATTTTGCCGAAGATATAGGCCAGGTTGTTATCCACATAGTAGAGGTTACCGATCAGGGTGGTGAAGCCAAAGAGCATGAGTGAAATGGTGATGAAGAGATTGCCGTAGCCGCCCAGGAAGGTTGAGAGAGCGGCTTGAACATAGGGGGCTCCTGATAATTCAGCTACTGGTTGGACGCCTGAACTCAGGCACATAAAGGCGGTAGCCGAGCAGATCACCAGGGTATCGATGAAGACGGACATCATTTGGACCAGGCCTTGCTTGACTGGGTGGGAGACATGGGCAGCAGCTGCGGCGTTAGGCGCTGACCCGATCCCGGCTTCGTTGGAGAAGAGGCCACGCTTGATCCCGTACATCATGCTGGAGCCTGCGATCCCGGAGAAGATGGCCTTGAAGTTGAAGGCGTCCTGGAAGATAAGCTTGAAGACGGTGGGCATGTAGTTGAGGTTGAGGATGATCATCAGCACAGCAACCGCCACATAGATCATCCCCATGAAGGGTACGAGGAAGCTGGTGAACTGGATGATCCGCTTGCCCCCGCCGAGGACGCAGTAGGCGGTCACAAGAGCCAGGCCTGCTCCCACTAGAATTGGCGTCCACTGTGGGCTGTAGAAGTCATAGACCTGGAAGGAATCCCGCAGGTTGAAGGCCGCCAGCATGTTGAAGCCCACTGCATAGGTCAGAATCAGGAAGATGGAGAAGATAATCCCCAGGGTCCGGCTATGGAGGGCCGATTCGATATAGTAGGACGGGCCACCATAGCTCTCCCCAGAGAAGGTATCCCGGCGCTTATAGATCTGGGCCAGAGTCGACTCGATGAAGGCTGAAGCGCCCCCAATCAGAGCCACGATCCACATCCAGAAGACGGCACCGTAGCCGCCCAGGCAGATGGCCGTTGCCACCCCGACGATGTTCCCCGTTCCTACCCGGGAAGCGGTTGAGATCATCAGGGCCTGGAAGGAGGACACCGATCCCTCTTCTTCCGGCGCTTCCAACACCACCTGGATAGCCTCCTTCAAGTTGCTCAATTGGATAAATTTCGTTCGGAATGTGAAATAAAGGCCAATTCCAAGTAACAAGACAATTAAGACTGGATAGTATAGGAAGTCGCTGATTGGACTTAGGAAGCCCGTTATCATTTCTGACATCCAAATCTCCTCCTCTTTAAATAGTTTTCTTTTACTTTAGAATAAGGGAAGATATGATTGCCGTCAATTTCAGATAATAATTTTATGATTGGTTATGCTTATGATAGGAAAGGAGATGTAAGTTTTTATAACGTGATTCTTGGGTAGTTTGTTGTGATTTTGGGAATTTAACTGGCGTTAGATTTTATAACGCTGTTGGCCAATTTTTGAGTGATTTTATAAGATAGGACAATTATTGTACCTCTGCGAGATAGATTTTATGACATCTTTTTTCTTTTGATGAATTTTAGACTTTTTCGTTTATATATCATTAGGAGGGATATCATATGCAGAAGAACCATGAATTATTATCTTTGGAAATTTTAGAGGGCCGCCAGTGTTTGGATGACGATCAGACCGAGCGTTTGCAGGCCCTACGCCATGGCTATTGGGGCGAATGGGAATTTCACCGGATTTTGAAGAAGTATTTGACGGGCGACTTTGTTTTGCTGACAGACTGCTACTTTGGCGCGACCAACGCCACTCAAGTCGACGCCGTCCTGGTCTGCCCCAGCGGCTGTTACCTCTTTGACGTCAAGAATTACCGGTCGCCGGTCCGCTATGAGGCGGGGACTTTTTACCACAATGACAAGCTCTGGCGCCACAATATTTTTATCCAGCTGGAGCGGATGGTCGACCGCTTCAACCAGGAGCTGGCTGGCTTTGGCCGCCCTTCAGGCAAGCAGGGCTATCTCGTCTTCATTAACGAGAACCACCAAGTGACGGTGGATGACTCTTTCGACCACGGTGTCTTATGTCGCAACGATATCTTGACCTTCTTGAAGGACGTCTCTCGGGAACCAGGGCGCTACCGGACGGACCAGCTCCTACGCGCCGTCCAAGACAAGCTCCTGCCAAACCCCTACGAGCAGTGCCAGCTCACAACTGACCACTGGGCGCGGATGCAAGGTGGGATTTATTGTTGGCGGTGTCGGGGCGCGCTTGGGGATATCTACCATCGTAAGAAGATCACTTGTCAGGCATGCGGCTTTGTCGAAGATTCAGAAATCCTAGTCTATCGTCATTTATGTGAACTTGCAGTGCTTCTTTATGACCAACCGCTGAGTTTTTCAATGGCAGAATATTTTCTAGGCAATAATTGTGCTGAGCGGAGGTTAAATCGAGTCCTAGCAAAATATTTTATTCGGATCAAACGTAATACCTATCAAAATCCTTTTAAAAATGATCCGAACTTGTATGATAAAATTGTTCGTCCTATTGATTTAGAACAAGATTACTACCGTATTCATAATAAATATTTGACTTAACAGAAATAACGAATGTTATCCAGAAGCTTCAATAGATTAATAAAGTAGAGGTATTATCATATTCGCTATAATTTAGCGATACTCGCTTCAGATACCGACATATCCTCTTCGATTTGTCGGTTGCTGCCTAAGTTACCGACATATCCTCTTCGATTTGTCGGTTACTGCCTGAGATACCGTCATATCCCCTTCGATTTGTCGGTTGCTGCCTAAGTTACCGACATATCCTTTTCGATTTGTCGGTTATTGTCTAAAATACCGTCATATCCCCTTCGATTTGTCGGTTACTGCCTGAGATACCGTCATATCTCCTTCGATTTGTCGGTTGCTGCATCTTTTATTAAGAACTGGCAGTTTCTCAATGAGTCACCGCCATTTCCATCAAAATTTAGCAGTCACCCACACTCAGCACCCCCATAAGGTCAAAAGCCGAGGTCCCAGCCTCGGCTTTCCTCCTTCTTCACCCAAAATAAGGACGGCGAGCCACCGCCCGCCAACCCCTTCTTATCCCAAAGGAAAAGCACCGCCACGGTGGGCGGTGCTTGACACATTACTTATCTTATTTACCTAATGCTGCTTTGGCTTGGTCGCAGATTGATGCGAAGGCATCGGCATCGTTGACTGCAAGGTCAGCAAGCATTTTACGGTTGATTTCAATGCCAGCTTGTTTCAAGCCGTTGATTAATTTGCTGTAGCTTAGGCCGTTAACGCGTGCTTGAGCGTTGATACGGGTGATCCATAGGCGACGGAAGTCACGTTTTTTCTGACGACGGTCGCGGTAAGCGTACATATAAGATTTCATGACAGCTTGTTTAGCCATCTTATAATTTACGCTCTTAGATCCGTAATAACCTTTTGCTAATTTAATATATTTTTTACGTCTTTTACGACTAACTGTTCCACCTTTAACTCGAGCCATTCGAAATTCCTCCTTGTTTCGTTTCTCTAGATTATTGCTTATTTGTAGGTATCTAACATTTGTTGGATACGTTTTTGGTCAGATTGATGAACCATTGCAGCTGGTTTGTGCTGACGACGTTGTTTCTTGGTCTTACCATGGAAACGGTGAGAGCGTTCTGAATGACTACGTTTTAACTTACCTGAAGCGGTAAATTTGAAGCGTTTAGCCGATGCGCGGTGTGTTTTTTGTTTAGGCATAATAATTTCCTCCCATTTTTGTTAATTGGATTATTTGTCTTCTGGCTTAGGTGCTAGCATGAGCTGCATAGACCGGCCTTCCATCTTAGGTTTTTGCTCAACAGTGGCGATATCGCTCATCTCGTCAGCAAAGCGTTCCAGTACTTCACGCCCTAAGTCCTTGTGTGTGATGGCACGACCTTTGAAGCGGATCGATACCTTCACCTTGTCACCCTTCTTGATGAACTTGCGGCCTTGGCGTAATTTCGTATTGAAATCATTGTCATCAATGGCTGGACTCAAACGGATTTCCTTCACTTGGATGGTCCGTTGGTTCTTGCGTTGTTCACGGGCCTTGCGTTGTTGTTGGTAACGGAACTTGCCGTAGTCCATGATCCGCGCAACCGGTGGCTTAGCACCTGGTGACACGAGAACGAGGTCAAGCTCGTATTCGCCGGCCTTATCAAGAGCGTCTTTCTTAGAAAGCACACCCAACTGTTCACCATCAGGATCAATCACGCGCATTTCGCGTGCCCGAATCGACCCATTGACGATGTTATCTTTTTCTTTTGCGATAATTATCCCCCTCCATAGTTCAAATTTGCATTCATCAGTCATTGAGATTTCAGCATAGAAAAAGCGACGAATCCATAAAAGTACCCGTCGCTGCTCGCACAAGGGTCGCCTTGTGCACTTGAATCTATCAACCCGAGGACGTCTTTGTCAACTCAGGTGAGAAACGGGTAGGTCTCTGCTTCTTGTCTCACCTAATCATGATATCATGTCCCCCTCCCTCGGTCAAGCATAAATTCGAAAAATATCACATCCCGATCATCTCAAAGTGGGAGGGATGTACAGTCATTCAACTTAAAAAGGCTAGGAACATTCTCCCAGCCTCATAAGCCTGCTATTTCGGTAATATCCAATAGGCTTGGCCTGATTCTTGGTTGATCTTTTCTACAGCATCTTTGACTTGGTCAGACTTGTAGGCTTGGGACACGGCCTTGACCCAGTCCTTATCCTTGTCTTCTTCTCGGACAACGAGTTGGAGCATGAATTCAGGGGCCACGTCTTCATAGGCCAGGGCAGTCTGGAAGTCGATGCCAGCATCGAAGGCCCGAGAGCCCGGGATAGCAGCTATCGCTAAATCTGGTGTCGTCCGCGCAAGATTGGGAGAACTGATGACTTCGATCTTCACATTTTTAGGATTTTCTGTGATGTTTTCTACATTTAAGTTGGCCTTGTCAGCATTCGGATCTAACTTAATTATCCCTTCCTTCTCTAATAAGAGTAGGGCCCTGGACAGGTTGGATGGATCGTCCGGCACACCAACTTTGTCCCCTTCTTCCAAGCGATCGAGACTATCCTTCTGCCCAGGGAAGATGGCCATGGGAACAGTTGGCAGGGGCTGGATATTGGTCAACTGGGCATCTTTCTCCTCGTTAAAATTATTCATATAAAGGGTGTGTTGCTCAATATTGAGGTCAGCTGCCTTCTCTTCGAGGGCCACATCCGCTTCACGCAAGTCGGTGAATTCCACGGTTTCTAACTTATAGCCCTCTTCTTCGAGAATGGGTTTGACCACGTCAAGGAAAAGATCGCTGTAGGGCCCCGGCGAGGTGGCGAGACGGATATCCTGGCTATCCTCGGCGGCTGCCTGGTTCTCTGAGGACTGCTTAGAACCACAAGCTCCCAGCACCAAGAGAGCTAGGGCGGCTAGGATGATTGTTTTAACTTTATGCATACGAACACTCCTGTCTGCTTACTTTTTATAAGTTTGTACTCCTAGCTTAGCACATCCTCCCCGATTTGAGAACCGAAAGCTCCTTTCTACTGATAGTTCTTTGCCATCATTCCTGAACAAGCATGCTATAATGGTAGTAAAGCAAATGGAAAGGATGACGCAAACAGATGACAGCACGCTGCAGCTGGGCCACGACGCCCGAACTTATTGCCTACCACGACCAGATTTGGGGCAGACCGACTCAGGATGACCAGGCCCTCTTCAAAGCCCTGAGCCTGGAAATCATGCAAGGTGGCCTGTCCTGGGAAACCGTCCTTAAGAAGGCGGATGACTTCGATTCGGCCTATGATGGCTTCGACTACTGCAAGATCGCCCGCTATGACCGCTATAAATACCAAGGCCTACTCCAAGACAGCCGGCTTATCCGCAACCGGCGCAAGATCCAGGCCATTATTCACAATGCCCAGGTCCTTCTTGACCGCTTGGAAGACGGCCAGACCTTCGCTGATTACCTCTGGGACCTGATCAATGACGCCAAAAAGCAAAGCGACTCCAATGACGCAATGAGTCAAAAGGTTCTCAAGGCGATGAAGAAGGACGGCTTCAGCTACATCGGCCCCGCCACCATGACCGCCTTCCTCGAAGCCATCGGCGCCTTTAACCCCCATCAAGCAAACTGTGATTTGGCCTAATATTATAAGATTATTTCACTAATTGCATGGATGAGCCTTCGTTTCGTTTTGACTTTGGTCATTAAAATGCCATGGCACCGGTTCGGGTCAAGGTCCCTCACCTAGCAAGACTCAAACGGCTAGTGCGGCTAACGCCTACTAGCCGTAATTCGCTTTGCTTGTTCATGGCTAACGACCAAAGTCAAACTCCACTACTGCTCATAATCAAAAACCAATAAATTATTTTGAAGATTGCAAACTAAAATTAATCAATCTCCAAAACAATATTAAAGCACGATTCCTCAAAGTAAGGCGTCGTGCTTTTTTGTGATATTTAATTATTAAAGTATTAAGCATTCAAGGGCCAACTTCAATAACGGAACGGATGCTCATTTTACTGCTCCAAGATCAAGCCCACAATTTCCTCCGCTGTGATGGTGCCGAAGTATTGGCTGAGCTCGAATTGGCTGAGCTGGTCGAGGAGGTCTTGGCGGCGGAGCGGGGTTCCAACCAGAGCGGATTCGATATCCGAAATCGGCTGGCTGCCGAAAAAGTCACCGTAGATCTTGCAATCCTTGATCCGGCCTTGTTCAATGGCCAGGCTGATGTCGAAGGTGCCTCCCTTGAAGTGTTCGTTGCGGTTGTATTCGAAGCGTGGGGAGGCGCCGAAGATCCAGTCCCAATTGGCGTATTTTTCTTCCATCATTTGGTCGATAGCGGCCCAGTCTTCATCGGTCAACTGGTATTTTTTGATTTGATCGTAGGAATCCACACCAGCGGTCTTGATCAGGATGAGTTCCAGGAACTCCTCGCTAGTTAGGTCCTTGTATTCAGGGTCTACATAGTCGCGCAAGTTCCCCACCCGGCTGCGGACCGACTTAATCCCTTTCGACTCGATCTTCTTCTGGTTGGGGCGGAGGGCGTTGACCATATTGTCCATGTCTACGTCAAAAAGCAGGGAGTAGCCCCCGTAGACCCGACCATTCTTCATGGTCATGGCGGCCCCGGAGACCTTCTTACCGTCCACCATCAAGTCGTTGCGCCCACTCTTCTCGATCTGGTCCACCCCGATCTCACGGAGGATCTGCATCACGGGCTGGTACATCTTATCGAAATTGGAGAAGGCATTGGTGTCCTGGCTGTCCATCAAGAAGCAAATATTAATCTCACCCCGGTCCAGGTAAACCGTGCCGCCACCTGTATCCCGGCGGACCATCTGGATATCATTGGCCTCCACATAGTCCATGTTGACTTCCTCCATGGCGTTCTGGTAGCGGCCAATCTGAACAAAAGGATCGGTCATATAGGGAAAGAGAATGGGCTCATCCAAGAAGATATGGTTCTGGGCGTAGACCTGCATGGCCATGGCAACCGCCCCATTGTAGATCCACTCGCCATCGCGCTTCATTTCAATAATATACATCTTATCGATCACTTCTTTCGTCTAAATTCTCAAGGTCTGCTAGGAGTTGACGGATGTCGGCTTCCAGCCAGATGGTCTTGGGCCGGATAGCTGGTGGAATCCGGTAGTCCTTTAGGTTAACGGTTAGATAGAGGGCTTGAGGGAAGGCCTCCGCCATGTCCTGGAAGGGATGTTTAATGACCTGGGGTGCCATATAGCCACAGCCCATCTCTAGGAGGAGGAGCTTTTTATCCTTGTTGCGGGCCAGGAAGCTGTCATAGCGGACTTTTTCTTCCTTGAAGGCCTGATCTTCCACCATCCAGTCCCAGTGGTTGCGTCGGTTGAGCTCCATCCGCTGGCCGCATTCGGGGCACTGGGGAATCAATTCTTCAGGCACCCGCATGTTTTCCTGGCGGTCCACCATTTCAAGGACCAGGTCATCAATCCGGTAGCGCTTGGGATGGCAGCCGTACATGCACTGGATGAGGATGTACTTGCCCTGGACGTCGAAGACCTTGTCGGGATCATAGTCTGCCTGCTCGAAGGCATTGTCTGCATTGGAGGTAATGATATGGTAGTTCCGCCCCTTCAAGGCCTGGCGCATCCGCACATAGGAGGCCCCCACACCCTGATCCAAATAATTCAACTTGACAAAACGGCTGAAAAAGGCCCAAGATTCCGCCTCGTCGGCAAAAGGAAAGACGCTAGCCTGGAACATATCTAGCCAGCCATACTTGGCGATAAAGTCCGGGAAGGCTTCTTGGAAGCGCGGCCCCACATAAGTGAAACCATCTGCCGCCCCCATGCCCGCACCGACGCCGACTTGAATCGCCTCTGCCTCGTCCAAGGCCTCTCGCAAGAGCTCAGCCTGGGAAACTTGGTCTTGTCTCGCTAAAACTTGCCAATTTTGTGTCAAAATTGCCGCCTCCTTCTCTAACATACATCCTATATTATAACGCATATGAGCGCTTTCTTCATGCCTTTCTGCTTGTTCCTTATCTTAATCCAGCAAGCTATCTTACGAGGAAGGAAAACTAGCAATAGTTACACAGCTGCTATTTTTGTCACTTGGAGGAACTGATACGGACATAACTATCATCCTTTTGTCACTTACAGGGTCTGATGCGGACACAACGACTACCCTTATGACCGTTACTGGGCCGGCTACGGTCACAACCACCTCCCTTATGGCCGTTACTAGCCCTTTGAAGCTCGCTAGCTGAGAGACCGGGGATCGATCCGTGGTGATTAGCGGTCGGATCGTCAGAGACTTAGGGATACAATACAAGACGGCGCCAGCCGTTCTTGATCCTCTTAAATTCAAGGGGCCAATTCAATAGCGCACCGCATGCCCACAGCACCAATCACCTATTATTTTTATAACGCAGAATTTTTTTACAATTCATTTCATGAGCAGGAGTGGAGCTTGAGTTTGATCGTTAGCCATGAAAAAGCAAACATACTAAGATTAGCTCGAAGGTAAATCGACGGATTTATCTTCGAGCTATTT
>NZ_JASPDS010000006.1:0-136112 GCF_030230715.1 Aerococcus sp. UMB1112A
CTTTCTCCCGCATTCTCTCGCACCCTATAGTCGGGTTCGAGGATGCAGAAAGGGCTCCTCTTCGCAAAAGGCTGTCGAAGGCCTCCAGCCTTCTCTAGCCTTTTACTCCAGAGGTCCCTTTCTCCCGCATTCTCTCGCACCCTATAGTCGGGTTCGAGGATGCAGAAAGGGCTCCTCTTCGCAAAAGGCTGTCGGAGGCCTCCAGCCTTCTCTAGCCTTTTACTCCAGAGGTCCCTTTCTCCCGCATCCTCTCGCACCCTATAGTCGGGTTCGGTCGCGCAGAAGTGGCTCCTCTTCACAAAGATTCTTCGAAGGCTTGCAGCCTTCTATGGCTCTTTGCTCCAGAGGTCCACTTCTAGCCGTGCTCCCTCACACCCTAAGTGGTTATGAGATAGGCTAGGATGGCAAGTAGAGTGGCGCTGGCTCCGATAGTAGCTTCGTAGCGGATGAGGGTCATTCGTTGGCGGAAGTTCAGATGGACACTACCGGCTGTCGCATGGAAGAAAGAACCGTGGGGGAGAGAGTCCAAGACGGTAGCCCCAGCATGGAGCATAGCACCGGCTGGCAGAGGAGAAACTTGAGCGGCAATCAGACTAGGAGCAAAGCTTTGGCTGGCGATGCTGGCCCCTGCCGTGGTTGAGGCTGTAGCGGCTCCCATGAAGAGACCAGATAAGGGGGCGAGGAGAAAGGCTGGCAATTGGAGGTATTGGAGGAGCTGACTGAGATCGCTTTGGAGCTGGGAAGCGGTGATAATGCCAGCGACGGTCCCAGTCCCAATCAAGAGCAAGCAAACGTCTTTGACTTGGTCCAGACCAAATTGACAGTAGCTGATAAGCTGTTGACCTTGTCGGCAGGCCAATAAAGTGACCAGTCCACCTAGGGGCAGGGCAAGGATCGGATCAATGCTGAAACCGGCCAAGGGGCGCAGGGCCAATAAAACCACCACTGTGAGGGGGCCGAGGAGGGCAGCCAGTAAGGTCGGACTTTGGTCGCTATTAGGGTTTTCAGAGGTCTGTCCTACCTGTTTAGCGGTGGCTTCTGGCTTAGAAGCTTGCTCAGTGGGAAGACTTGACTTTTCGCGCTTGCGGTTGAGGCTTTGAGCTAAGAGGAGGGTTACTAGGCCAGCTACTAGGGCAGGAATGAGATTTTGTAGGATGAGCCGGCTAAGGTCCACATCGAAGCTAGCCGCAACAGCCAAGGTGTTAGGGTTGGGGGAGATGAGGTTTCCGGCCTTGCCCCCGCCGATCATGGCGAGGAGGGTGGCTTCTCTGCTGATCTGGCTCTGCTGGCAGATGGCTAAGGCAATGGGGGCGACAGTAATCACAGTGATGTCAATGAAAACGCCGATGCTACAAATTAAGAGGCTAGCGAGGATTAGGGCAGCTAGCGCACGTTTTTGCCCGAGGCCTTTGACAATAGCCTGAGCAATGCGATGGGCAGAGCCGGTCTGAACGAGACAGCCCACCAGGACACCCGAGGCTAGGATACGGAGGATGGCGCTCATCATGGAGGAAGCACCATCGACCATTGTTGTTATAGCCTGGCTCAGACTAGCACCCCCTAAGAGGGCACCAACTAAGGCACCGACCATGAGGGCATAGGGGGCAGGGAGTTTTTTGAGGATGAGCAAGAGAGCGATAAGGAGGGCAGCTAAGGCGCCAAAACTAGAAATAAACATGGTATAGGCCTCCAATCTAGGGCTTAGGACTCGAAATATAATGTAAGGGCTTTTATAATTAGGATACCATAGACTGACTATAGGAGGTAATGATATGAAAATTATTCTCGCACCTGATTCCTTTAAGGAGGCCTTAACAGCCCAAGAAGTCTGTCAGGCGATGGCAGCTGGAATTCATCGCGCCTGCCCAGAAGCAAAAATCCAGGCCCTCCCCATGGCGGATGGGGGTGAAGGAACGGTTCAGGCTCTCTTAGCGGCCCGCGGAGGGAGCTTGGAGAGGTCCTGGGTAACTGGCCCCCAAGCTAGGCAAAAAGTCCAGGCAGCATGGGGGCGTCTGGCGGACGGGGAGACAGCTGTAATTGAAATGGCAGCCGCTTCAGGTTTGGAACTGTTAGGGCGAGCTGAACGCAATCCCTGGCACACAACAACTTATGGCACGGGTGAATTGATTCAAGTAGCGCTGGATGCAGGCTGTCGTAAAATTATCTTAGGGATTGGCGGTAGCGCGACCAATGATGCTGGCGTGGGGATGGCCATGGCCCTTGGTGGCCGCTTCCTCGATGACCAGGGGCAGTCGATTGGATGGGGTGGCGGGGCTTTAGCCGATCTTGCTCAGATTGACCTCAGTCAGCTGGATCCCCGGCTCAAGCATACGGAAATTCTGGTCGCTTCCGATGTGACCAATCCCTTAGTGGGGGACCAGGGGGCAGCGGCGATTTTTGGTCCGCAGAAGGGGGCAGACCCTGCCATGGTAGCAGCCCTTGACCGCCATCTGAACCAGCTCGCTGTCTGTGCGATGAGAGACTTGAGCCTCGACTGGGACATGGCCCACTACCCAGGAGGCGGCGCCGCTGGGGGCTTGGGAGCTGGCTTAAAGGCCTTTCTTGGCGCCCAGATCCAGTCCGGTATTGACCTAGTCATTGCCGAAAGCCAGCTCGCCTATCATTGCCAAGATGCCGACTATCTCTTGACGGGCGAAGGCTCCTTAGATGGTCAAAGTGTCTTCGGTAAGACACCCCAGGGCGTGGCTCAGATCGGACGGGCGGCTGGCGTCCCAGTGATTGCCCTAGCTGGCCGAATCGGACCAGGGGCGCAGGCCCTCTACGATGAAGGTGTCCAGGCGCTCTTTGCTATTGGCCGAGAGCCAAGTTCTCTGGAGACTGCCTTAACCGAGACTGGGAGAAATCTTGAAAGAACTTGTGAAAACATTATGCGCTTGCTCACTATGCGCTAGTCAATTTTGGACTGTAAGTCCAATAAGGATTCGAGACTAATGAAAAGAGAAATAAATTCATGAGATAGTGCTGTCAAAATATAGGTGTTCTCTTTATATCGGTTGACAGCGATATAATTTTATTGAAATACAATATTTGTTCTGTTAATAATTTCTCAAAGTAATCAAATGCTGGCACTTCTTTATTATTTTCACATAAATAAGTACAAGTAGCTATAGTAACTGCTTACAATTATGATAATTTGAATTTGTTTTCTCATTCACATTCCCCGTTATGTCTCTATTTTTTATTAGTTATAGCTATGAATAAAATTGAATATTAGTTAAAGCTTGGTATACTAGTATCGAAAACATAAATGTAAGCGCTTTTATAGAAAGGTTGGTCGTCTTATGACAAGTAAAATATTAGAAAATTTTCTTGAAGAGAATTTACAAGATTTAAGGGCAAAGGGACTATACAACGAAATTGATACAGTCCAAGGTCCTAATGGTGCCGAGATTCAGATTAATGGGAAGTCTTTAATTAATATGTCTTCAAATAATTATCTAGGTTTCGCTAATGATGACCGTTTAAAACAAGCAGCTATTGAGGCGACCGAGCAATATGGAGTGGGGGCTGGTGCCGTTCGAACAATTAATGGTACTCAAACTATCCATAATCAATTAGAAAAAAGAATTGCTTCCTTTAAAGGAACTGAAGCAGCGATTGCCTTCCAGTCAGGCTTTAATTGTAATATGGGAGCGATTTCTGCTGTTATGGGTAAGCAAGATGCTATTTTGTCTGATGAATTAAACCATGCATCCATCATTGATGGCTGTCGCTTATCGGGTGCCAAGATCATTCGTGTGAAACACCAAGATATGGAAGACTTACGAGCTAAGGCCAAAGAAGCTGTGGAAAGTGGACAATACGATAAGATTATGTATATTACAGATGGTGTATTCTCTATGGATGGTGATATTGCTAAGTTAGATGAAAGTATAGAGATTGCTGAAGAATTCGATCTAATTACTTATGTCGATGATGCCCATGGTTCAGGCGTGACAGGCGACGGTCATGGGACAGTAAAACACTTTGGCTTGGAAGACCGGATTGATTTTCAAATTGGGACCTTATCTAAAGCTATTGGTGTTGTCGGAGGTTATGTAGCAGGAACTAAGGATCTTATTGATTGGCTTAAGGTCAGGGCACGGCCTTTCCTCTTCTCAACCTCACTCACCCCTTCTGCAGCAAATGCCTGTATCAAAGCTTTTGATA
Organism: Aerococcus sp. UMB1112A; assembly: GCF_030230715.1. Classification (NCBI taxonomy): domain Bacteria; kingdom Bacillati; phylum Bacillota; class Bacilli; order Lactobacillales; family Aerococcaceae; genus Aerococcus; species Aerococcus sp. UMB1112A. The sequence goes on from NZ_JASPDS010000006.1 coordinate 4,171, forward strand.
TCATGACAGAGTCTAATGAAGCAGTAGAAAAACTTTGGGATAACGGTAATTACCTCAAGCAAGGTTTGAAGGATTTGGGCTTCGATATTGGTCATTCAGAGACTCCTATCACCCCATGTATTATTGGAGAAGAGAAATTAACGCAGAAGTTCTCCTCTGCTTTAATCCAAGAAGGTGTCTATGCCAAATCGATCGTCTTCCCAACTGTTCCACGGGGGACGGGGCGGGTTCGTAACATGCCAACCGCAGCTCATACCAAAGAAGAACTCGATCAAGTATTAAAGATATACGAAAAAGTTGGTAAAGAACTTGGTGTCATTTAGGAGGTTACTATGAAAAAAATACTGATTACAGGTGCCTTGGGTCAAATTGGAACAGCCTTAACGTTAAGGCTACGTGAAGTCTATGGGATAGATAATGTATTAGCAAGTGATATTCGCCGTGATGACCAGTCGCCAGTTTGCCAAGAGGGATATTTTGAAGAACTTGATGTTATGGATCGTGAAGCAATGGGTGCTCTGGTTGAGAAATATGAGATTGATTCTCTGATTCATTTAGCAGCACTGCTATCTGCAGTCGCAGAAGAAAAGCCCAACTTGGCTTGGGAATTAAATATGGGAGGCTTAGTCAATGCCTTAGAAGTGGCCCGTCAATATGACCTACACTTCTTTACTCCTAGCTCCATTGGGTCGTTTGGACCAGAAACACCAAAGGACCAAACGCCCCAGGACACCTTGCAAAGACCAACAACGATGTATGGCGTGACAAAGGTGAGCGGGGAAATTCTCTGTGATTATTATTTCACGAAGTTCGGTGTCGACACACGTGGGGTCCGTTTCCCTGGTTTGATTAGTTATGAGGCTCTGCCAGGTGGGGGAACCACAGACTATGCAGTGGAAATTTTCTATGAAGCCCTTAAGAATAAGTCTTATACTAGCTTTATTGACAAAGGCACCTACATGGACATGATGTACATGCCGGATGCCATTAACTGTATCATTAAATTAATGGAAGCACCTGCTGAGAACTTAGTTCATCGCAATGCCTTTAATGTCAGTGCGATGAGTTTTGAACCAGAGGAAATTGCAGCAGAAATTAGAAAACATATTCCTGACTTCAAGATAGATTATCAGGTCGATCCCGGTCGACAGGGTATTGCTGAAAGTTGGCCCAATGCCTTAGATGTGAGTGCTGCTAAAGAGGAGTGGGGCTTTAGTCCAGACTATGACCTAGCAGCAATGACCAAAGACATGTTGGAAAAATTATCAGTGAAGTAGTCGTCTAGACTGGGAAGTAGTGATGAGGGGATGAGCCTTTGCCCATTCCCTTGATTTATAAAGTTTTATGTAAACGCTTTCTATAAAAGTTGGAGGAAAACTTATGACTGAGCAAAACAAAAAAAGAAAATTAGGACTCGTTCCAAAACTGTTGATTGCTATTGTATTGGGGGTAATTTTCGGTCAACTAAATTTTGTGCCAGAATGGGCCTTACGTGCTTTTGTGACTTTTTCAGCCATCTTCTCAAGTTTTTTAAATTTCATCATTCCTTTTATGATTTTAGGTTTAGTGATTAAAGGCATTGCCGATTTAAGTGAAGGAGCAGGGAAATTATTGGGACTAACGGCTTTAATTTCTTATGGCTCGACGCTTATAGCTGGAAGCTTAGCCTATCTTGTTTCGATTACGATCTTTCCCTATTTTATTACTTCAGATTTAGTACAAAAATTAACAGATGCTGGTGAGGGGCTAACACCTATCTTTGAAATCCCTTTGGAACCATTTTTTGATGTGACTGGTGCTATTATCTTTGCCTTTATGATTGGCTTAGGTATCTCTTGGTTAAAAACTAAAGGACGTGGACAGGTACTTTATGAGGGATTTAGTGACTTTGGCGACATTATCATGCAAGTTTTGGCCAAAGTGATTATTCCGCTACTTCCGCTTTATATCTTTGGAAATTTCGCTAACTTATCCTATTCAGGCTCCGTTTTCACTATCCTTAATGTCTTCTGGAAAGTCTTTATCGTTGTCTTAGTTCTCCATTTATTATATGTGAGTGCTATATTTGTAGTTGCTGGTTTGTATGCAGGAAAAAATCCACTCACCCTTATTAAAAACCAGATACCAGGTTATGTGACAGCTGTCGGGACCCAGTCATCTGCGGCTACAATCCCTGTTAATGTGGAGGCAGCAAAAAACAACGGTGTTTCTGAAGATATCCGAAATTTTGTTGTTCCACTTTGTGCGACGATTCATTTAGCGGGATCAATGATTACAATCACTTGCTGTTCGATGACCCTCTTGTTGATGTATGATATGCCACATCCATTTACTATGATTCTTGGCTTTATCATGATGCTAGGAGTAGCTATGGTCGCAGCGCCAGGTGCACCAGGTGGAGCAATTATGTCAGCCCTGCCCTTCCTACCAATGGTTGGCATTGTTTCAGATACTATGCAACAATTGATGATCTCACTTTATATTACACAAGATAGCTTCGGGACAGCAGCTAACGTATCGGGAGATAATGCGATCGCAGTTATCGTTGATCGCATTCACAGCCAGAAAATAAAGTCCACACCAACTAGCGTAGAGGACTGACAGACTTTTGAGGTTAGTAGTATGACTGCTAGCCTCTTTTTAAATACAAATGTTGTATATTAAAAGCTATAAGCTTATTCAAACAAATTAAAATTTCATCATAGCCTGCTCAGAAACCCAAAACTTTGATATTAGCCTTTTCACAAACTTTTTGTATGGCTATAGGGAATCATTATGAAAGATTTTACCCAAGAAGTGAGAATTAGCAGGAGTTTAAGCTAGGGGAATGAGAAAACGAAGAGAAAAGGGCTCCCTTAATTATTGCTTAACTTTTCACATAGGGGTCTATTAATGGTAATCTGAAGGTGAATCTATGACTAAAAAATGGAGGTTATTCGAATGAAGCTTGCAGCGATTGTAGGGACCAATTCCGACCGGTCCACGAATCGAAAGTTGTTACAGTTTATGGCCAAGCATTTCAGCGACCAAGCTGAGATTGAAGTTCTAGAAATTGCCGACTGTCCTGCCTTTAACGAACCTAAGGATAAGACAGCACCTGCTCCTATCCAAGACTTAGCGGATAAGATTGAGGCAGCAGACGGGGTGATTATTTCAACACCAGAATATGACCACTCGATTACCGCAGCCTTGAAGAGCGTATTAGAATGGTTCTCTTACAGTGTCCAACCCTTAATTGATAAGCCTGTTATGATTACCGGTGCTTCTCTCGGCTCGCTCGGTTCTTCCCGTGCCCAAGCTCACCTGCGCCAAATCCTGGATGCACCAGAAATCCAAGCACGCGTGATGCCTAGTTCAGAATTCTTGCTGGGACGTTCTGGGGATGCTTTTGACAGTGAAGGGAAGCTAGTGTATGAAGACAAAGTGACAGAATTAGAAGATGTCTTCGAAGAATTCCTACACTTTGTGGATATTACCCAGAAGTTAACGAGTGAACAGAAGACACGTCGGGCTAAGAAAGAAAGCTTTTCTTGGAAAGATATTGTAGACTAGGGAGGAGATAAGCAATGAAATTTGTTGGAATTGTCGGGACCAATGCCGAGTTCTCCTATAACCGGATGTTGCTCGAATTCATGGCCGACTACTATGAAGAAGATACGATCGAGGTCTTGGATATCGACCGGGTGCCCATGTTTAATGAGACCAAGGACCAGACCGATGCCGCGCCTATCCAAGAACTCAAAGAGAAGATTGAAGCGGCAGATGGGGTCATTATTGCAACCCCTGAGCATAACCACTCCATTCCTTCAGCCTTGAAGAGTGTGATTGAATGGTTGTCCTATAAGATCCATCCCCTAGATGGCAAGCCTGTTATGATCGTCGGGGCTTCCTACAGCGTGCAAGGGTCTTCGCGTTCGCAATTGCACCTCCGCCAGATCTTAGATGCACCTGGGGTAAATGCGATTGTTATGCCAGGGAATGAATTCTTACTGGGACGGGCTCACGAAGCCTTCGATGAAGACGGAAAATTAAAAGACAAACGCACGGTTCAATTCTTGTCATCCTGCTTCCGTAAGTTCAAACGTTTCACTGAAGTGGCTGAGATCTTAAATCAACCCGAAGAAGTGAGCTTCAAGCCAGGGGACTACCATGTTTCCGCAGTGGGCCATAACGGCGACTTGCCTATGGTGGTGACCTTCTCAGAGGACCGGATTGAAGCCATTGATATCGATACGGAAGGCGAAACAGAAGGGATTGCTGACCTGGTCTTCACTCGTCTACCAGAAGAAATTATCGATGGGCAAACCTTGAATGTGGACGTCGTATCCGGGGCCTCAGTGACCTCTAACGGCGTGGTTGATGGGGTAGCGGATGCGGTTTACCAAGCCGGCTCTGACCCAGAAATCTTGAAAAAACGCCCTAAAGTGAGCGAAAGCATGCAACTTGATCCGATTGAAAAAACAGTGGATGTAGCGGTTATCGGTTCTGGTGGGGCTGGCTTAGCAGCAGCAGTAGCTGCCTTAGACAAGGGAGCCTCTGCCTTAGTTCTTGAGAAATTCCCTGTTATCGGTGGGAATACGGTCCGGACAGGGGGGCAAATTAATGCAGCCGACCCTGAATGGCAACATCAATTCAAGGCGATCCACGGCGAACGTGCTACCCTAGAGAAGATCTATAACACTCCTGAAGAGGAGATTGCAGAAGAATACCGGGAAGATTTCCGCGCTCTCAAAGAAGAACTCGACCAATACTTCAAGGATCTTGATGAAGGTAAGAGCTATCTCTTTGACTCCATTCACCTTCACACGATTCAAACCTATATCGGCGGGAAACGGATGGACCTAGACGGTAATGAAATCCATTCCGATATCGAATTGATCCACTATCTGACGAAGAATGCCCTGCCAACCATTGACTGGCTCAAAGAGAAAGGTGTTTCTTTTGACGAACATATGGTAGCCGAACCTGTTGGCGCACTCTGGCGTCGGGCTCGCGAACCTCAAGCCTCTGAAGGCTTCGGATATATTGATCCATTGACCACTTATATCGAAGAACATGGTGGCGAAATTATGACCGACACCAAGGCTGACCGTTTCATCGTAGAAGACGGTAAGATCGTTGGGATTCAAGCGACAGGCCGCTATGACCAAAAAGTTACGATCCATGTGAATAAGGGGGTTGTCATTGCTACAGGTGGCTTCGGTGCCAATATCGAAATGATTAAGAAGTATGATAACTACTGGGGCAACCTACCAGAAAGCATCCCAACCACCAACTCACCAGCCTTAACGGGTGATGGAATTGAAATGGGGCAAGAAGTCGGCGCAGATGTTGTTGGCATGGGCTTCGTTCAATTAATGCCGTCAGCTGACCCTATCACAGGTAATATCTTCAGCGGGATCGACTGCCCACCATCAGACTTTATCTTCGTGAATAAAGAAGGGAAACGCTTCGTTGACGAATATGCCTCCCGTGACGTTCTAGCTAAGGCGCTCTTTGACCAAGGTGGCGTGATCTATAATATCTCGGATGCTGAGATTGCCAAAACACGTTTCAACTCAACTGATGAACAATTGGCTAATGATGTTAAGAAAGGCGCCTGCTTCAAGGCGGATACCTTAGAAGACCTGGCTAAGCAACTAGACATCGATCCTGAAGTCTTCGTGAAGACGATTGAAGACTACAACTCCTATGTGGACCAAGGCTATGATGAAGAATTCCAAAAAGGTGCCTTCAACCATAAAGTCATTGTGCCACCATTCTATGCTACCCCAAGAAGCCCCGCAACCCACCATACCATGGGCGGGCTTAAGATTGATGCTCAAACGCGCGTCCTCAACACAGAAGGACAAGCCATCCAAGGCCTCTATGCTGCAGGGGAAGTTGCAGGTGGCGTCCACGCCGGTAACCGCCTAGGCGGCAATGCCCTCGCCGACATCTTCGTCTTCGGCAAACTCGCCGGAGAAAACGCAGCAGACTAAAGGGTGTGAGGCTTGGCGGTTAACTTTCATTCACTGGAGCAAGTCGCCAGAGTAGTCTGCAAGACTGCGCCGGAGACTTGTGAAGTGACATGAAAGTTGCCAAGACGAACCCGACTATAAAGGGTGTGAGCAGAGGCGGTCAGAAGCTTACCACTGGAGCACGAACGAAAAAGGGCAAGCTCTGCTTGCACGTTTCGATCGTGTGAAGTGGAGAAGCTTCTGCCTCTGCGAACCCAACTCCACCCAAGAAACCAGCAGGGGCCGGTCTTCAACCGGCTTGCTGGTATTTTCTTAGCACTGATAACATTTCAAACAATAGAAGGAAGATGAATAATGGAAATCGTTGGTATTTTAGGCCTGGCCTTAGCCATAATGGCAATTATTTACCTCTCCTTTAAGGGACTCAATATTGTGGTCGCTGCCCCTCTAGCAGCTATCATCGTAATCGTCTGCAATCAGATGAACTTCTTTGAGGCCTTAACAGGGTCAGAAAATTCCTATATGGCAGGTCTAGCAGGCTTCTTGATTAAGAATTTTGCTATCTTTTTACTGGGGGCCATGCTCGGCCAATACATGGACCGTTCTGGAGCCACCCAGCGGATTGCGGAAGTCCTCTTAGAGAAGATTGGGACGGATAGCCCCTTCCGCGTTCTTATCGCTTTAACAATTATCGGTAGTGTCCTAACTTTCGGTGGGATTTCAATCTTCGTGGTCTTCTTCACGCTGATCCCTCTAGCCCGGCCTATCTTTAAGAAGTTAGATATTAACTGGGAATTGGTCTCTATCCCTCTCTTCCTCGGGGCGGGGACCTATACCATGTCAATGATCCCGGGGACACCTTCTGTTCAGAATGCCATCCCCACAACAGAACTCGGCACGACTCTGACAGCTGCTCCACTCTTAGGGATTGCAGCGACCATTACGATCCTGATATTTGGGCTCTGGTATATGAAACACGAATTAGATAAGAGCATAAAGAAAGGGGAAAACTTCTACAGCTACCTCGATGGTAAGCCAGTTCCAAAAGAAGACCAAGAGGCGGTGACTGACCAAGAGAAGCCAGGCTTTATGGTAAGTATCCTGCCCCTTCTTCTCCTGATTGTCCTTATCCTGGTTTTCAGTAAGGTGCCTAATATTATCTTAATTGCCTTAACAGTAGCCATCCTCTGCTGCGCCTTCCTCTTCCGCAAGTATCTGCCAGACCAAAAGGATGTCCTCAACAAAGGGGCATCTGGGGCAGTCGGTTCCTCCTTTGGGGCCGCTTCAGCGGTTGCTTTTGGGGCTGTCTTGACCAGTGCACCAACTTTTGCGGTGGTCCAAGAGGCCTTGGTCAATATGCCAGGACCTGCCTTAGTGACCCTGGGTGTCATTACGGCCCTCCTATCTGGGGTAATGGCTGCTTCCGGTGCAATCGGTACAGTAGTTTCCCAATTTGCCCAACCTTATTTAGAAATGGGGATTCCAGCAGCTGTAATCCACCGGGTAGTTGTTATCGGTGGGGGCGTGCTGACTGTTGTTCCCCAATCTGGGGCGGTCATTGCCTTCAATAGTATCTCAGGTTTAGATTTCAAGCATGGCTTCAAGCAAGCTTTCATTGTCAGCAACGGGGGCTTCCTCTTGGCCTTAATTGTGACCTTGATTCTAGCTGGTGTGCTCTATTAATAAGCAAAATAGCCTATATCCAAGCAGGGATTTTCTCAGTAACTGGGAGAATCCCTGCTTTTTTAACAGCTATATCTCATAAATGATAGTTTGGTAACAAAGAAAGCCTTTTATTAATAAAATTGTCAAGCCGTCTTTACCTGCTGTTAAAGTGACTTTGCTATAGTAGGATCATGAAAGGGAGTGACAGGATGTCTGCGATAAAACGAGCGCTAGTAAGCGGCTTTTTGGTCCTATTAACAGCTTTGCCCACGGTATTTGCAGAGGAAGTGGAAGACCAAGCGGCTGACCAAGGACGGCCGGAAGATTTTCCAAGCTTAGAAATGGACCGACCCTCTATGGAAGAAGAGGTGGGCTTCGTTCCCCAAGAGGAGGAGAGCCAGGAAGATGACCTGCCTCCCACTCAGGCACCTGAAGCACCCACAGCAGAGCCACCAGCTAGCGAGCCAAGCGACGATTTGGAATTAGCCCAACCGGACAAGGCCCCACTTGTGCCACGGCGGTCAGTGATCTGGTCGCGAGCACTTGATCAGGAAGACCAGGAGGAAGACCCCCTCCCGAGTCCTAAGCAAGCTAAGCTTCCGAAAATAGAAGCCGAAGTAGACCATCCTGAGCTTCCAAAGGTGGGTGCAAGTAGTAAGAAGTTTCAAGTTGGCTTATGGGCCTTGCTTACTGCTTTCGTTTTGTTCTTAGTTAGCTGCCTTGAAGATTATATTTAAGTATTAGTGAGCTGCTCCTAATGTATTTGGGGTGGCTTTTTTTTGTGTCTAATATAAGCTGAGAAGGAGCAAGAAGAGGGCAGATAGGTCAGTAATTGGAGGGGTCAACATTCCATTTTGTGACTTTTTGTTTTATACTTCACAGGTGAAGGAGGCGTAAGCATGACTAAAGACCAATATTTACTAGCAGAGGATGCCTTTATCCGTAAGACCCACCGGCTGCGGGAACTTTTCTTTGAAGCGATTCACCAGGCTGACCAAGACCAGCTCAAAGTCTTGCTCAAGGAGATGCGGCCGCTCTTTTATAATCGCCGTTTAGGTCTCTTAGACCGGGTCCAGGGGTCTTCTTTACGTTCGCTCAAGAATCTCATGCTCTCCCATAATTCTATGATGGCTCTTGAAGCTGAGCGGGCAGGCCTTGACGCTGCCTTGTCTCATCACCTCACCGAGAAATTTGCCATTATCATTGAAAAAGCCAGCGAGGAAGAGGACTTGATCCGCCTCCATGATGAGATGGCCATGGAATATGCTCGCTCTGATCTGCGTCAGATCAAGGGAGGGGAGCTCTCTCCTTTAGTAGAAGCGGCGGTTAACTTTATCGACCGCTACTACAGCCAAGACATTAGCATCCAGGGACTAGCTGAGCACCTATTCACTAGCCGGGAGTATTTAGCGCGGTGCTTTCGAGAGGAGATGGGGCAGTCACCTTCCCACTATCTTCAAGATAAGCGTCTAAATGAAGCCAAGCAGCTCCTCTGCTTCTCTAAACTGTCCATTGCGGAAGTGGCTAGCCTGATTGGTTATAAGAATGGCCAGTACTTTAGCCGGATCTTCAAGCAAAAAGTCGGCTGTTCACCAAGCCACTACCGCAAACAAGGTCACAAAAGTACACAATAAGGTCACAGCATGCAATGTGAATGCTTTCTCAATAATGTTAAACTATCTTTAACAAGAAGATGTAAGCGTTTTATAAAGGAGCATTCAAAATGAATCCAATCATTAAAAAATTAGGCTATAGCGCCGATGAACGCCTGGTCGTGGTCCATGCAGATGATGTGGGGATTACCCAGGCTTCAATCGATGCTTATGAGGACTTAATGGCCCTGGGGACTATCTCTTCAGGATCGGCCATGGTGCCTTGTTCCTGGTTCCCCGAAGTCGTCCAGCGGGCCAGCCAGCATCCGGAATGGGATCTGGGCCTTCATCTAGCCTTCAACGCTGAGTACAGCGGCTATAAGTGGCGGCCTTTGTCGACCTCGGACCCTGCTTCAGGCTTCGTCGATGAACTAGGCTACTTCGTCCAGGACAAGCACAAGGTCCAAGAGACAGCCGAGCCGGCAGCAATTGCGGTAGAGATTGAGGCCCAAGTCCAGCTGGCCCAGGCTATGGGTTTAAGCATTTCCCATGTGGATACCCATACTGGGACTTTGTGGAATAAGAAATACATTCAACCCTACCACGATGTCTATGATGAGCATGGTATCCTGCCAGTCATCTGCCGGCACCGGGAGGACAATCCCATCTTAGAAGAGATGATCGGGCCGGATAATTATCCAGAAGAAGAGCTGAAGACCTGGCAGGCAGAAGGCTTCCCTCTGATGGATGGCATTTCGGGCATGCCGGTGGAACATACTTATGACCCCGATGACCGCTTTAAGTTAGCGCAAAAGATCCTCAAGGCTATTGAACCGGGCCAACTGACCCACTTCGCCTTCCACCCCATGCGGGATACGCCTGAAGCCCGGGCTCTCAACCGCTATGAAGGTGGACGGATTGGCGATTACCTAGTCTTTAGCCGTCCAGAGATGAAACAATTCATGGCAGACGAAGGTATCCGTTTGATTTCATACCGAGAAATTCTAGGAGCTGTGAAAGGAGAGTCTAGTGATGACAACAGTAAATAAGGTCGTAAAAGAAGCAATCAAGCGACCAGTCAACTGGGAGGGCCCGCTGCCAGTGACAGCAGATAGCCACCCCTTCTCGTCCATGGCCTACGCCCGTGAGCCCCTGGACTTGTCAGCATATGGCTATGTCGAAGAAGAGTACTTGCAGGCTGGCCAAGCCAATGTCTACCAAGATTTAGGGCAGGGCCTAGCCCTTAAAGACCAGGGCCTGGACTATTGTACTCGCATCATGGTGCGTAAACCTATCCAGGCTGACCAGTTTTCCGGCCGGGTCTACTTGGATATCTACAATGCCTCTAACGGATACGATATCGAGGACATTTGGCGGCGGAGCTACCAGCATATTTTGGAAAATGGTCATATCTATATTGGCATTAGCTCTAAACCGATCAATGCCTTGTCCTTAAAGAATTTTGACTATGGGCGCTATGAGAAGATTAACTGGGCTAGCCGCCAAGCTGCGCCTCAGCCCGCCACAGTCAACCAGCAGATGTCCATTCCGGGAACCGAAGAAGGGCTGGTCTGGGATATGATCAGTCAATTAGCTTGGAGCATGCGATCGGACCAGGCCCCCTTCCTTGAAGCTTTGGATCTTAAAGAAGTCTATCTCACGGGACAATCTCAATCGGCCATGTATCTGAATACTTACTTGTATTATTTTGAAGATATCCTGAGCCAAGCCTTTGACCAGCCTCTCTTTGATGGCTATCTCAGTGTGGTCGGTTACGGCGTCATGCGAACCTTAGACCAACAAGATGATGAGGAAAGAATGTTTGCTGTCCGTGAGCAGCAATTCAAGCCTAGCCAAGTGCCTGTCCTCTACCTTTCTTCAGAGGGGGATATTAACTTATTCGGTCCCATGAAACCCTCAACAGTTAAGACAGAGACTGTGAATCCTATGAGCCGCCACTATGAATTGGCTGGCTCACCCCATACCGACCCGGCTTCACCCTTGATTCCAGATAATAGTGAAATCGCTAAGACTAAGAATCCACCCAAGATACTGGATGGGGAATATCACTATACCGTCAACGACCTTCAATTAGCCTACTATGTTAACAGCTGCATGGAGTGGCTCCACGATTGGGCTATTGAGGGACAGGAAGCACCTGCCAGTCAAGTCATTGACCGCGATGACCAAGGGCAAGTGCGCCGGGACGAGTATGGCAATGCTGAAGGCGGCTTGAGGAGTCCCTATGTGGATGTTCCGATTGCCCACTATCATGCTAATGCCCAAGCAGATGAGTCTCAGATTGACCAAAATGTGGGCAATGTTAACGGGTCGATGACCTATTTTACAGAAGATGAATTGGCAGACCGCTATCGTGATGAGGACGATTATTTGGAACAATTTAAGCAAAGGCTGAATCAGGCGCTTGAAGCTAAAGAAGTGACAGCAGCTGATGGTGAACGCATGCGTTCCTGGGCCCAAGAGATGGCTCAGAAATTATGGAAGGATGGTTAAATATGGCCGAAAATACTATCAAGAAGACCAATAAACCGCCTTTTTCTTGGCGGGATGAAGTGGGCTATATCTTTGGAGATATGGCAGGTTCTTTCGTTAACTTATTTATTGATGCTTTCTATTTGACCTTTTGTACCTATGTCCTGGGGGTGAGTCCTATCTTCATGGGGAACCTCTTTCTAGTCGCCCGCCTCTTCGATGCCATTAATGACCCGGTTATTGGGTCATTCCCTGACCGCTGGCGGCTAGGGAAGAAGGGGGACAAGTTCAAGCCCTATATTAAGATTGCTATGTGGCCGCTTGCCCTCGCTAATATCCTCTGCTTTACGGATGTGTCTAGCTTTAGTGATACGGCCTTACACGTTTGGGTCAGCTTTGCTTATATCTTGTATGGGATCTCCTATACCGGAACTTCCATGCCTTTCGGTGCTATGGCCAACGTTATCACGGACAAGCCTGAAGAACGGACCAAGCTATCACGGGCCCGCTCAATTGGTGGGACAGTAGTTGGCTTCGGTGCCTTATCGATTGTCCCTCTCTTTGCTTGGGATGCCAACAATGCCCCAATCCCTAAGGCTTTCTTCATTATTGCGGTTGTTTTCGCCATTCTTTCGCTCTTGGGCTATACTGCCTTAATGAATATGACCCACGAGCGGATTGCAGAAGCGCCCAAAGAAGAAACTTTCAACTATTCGCTTGTGATTAAGGATGCCTTCCGCAACCGTCCTTTAATCGGTGTCATGGTCGCAACGGTTGGGTCTCTGATCTATATTACAGGCAATAGCCAACTCGGACAGATCATGTTCAAAGAGTACTACAATCGACCTGATATCCTCGCTTATGTGAACTTCGCCTCCTTATTCGTTCTCCTAGTCGCCCTACCCACCGTTCCTCGCTTGGCTAATAGCTTGGGTAAGCAAAAGACGATCCTCTTTGCGGTAACAGGAAACTTCATCCTGTCACTCTTCTTGATGCTAGTTCCGATTGCTAACCCTTATCTCTTTGCCGCCCTGTTCATTATTGCTAACATCGGACAGACCTGCTTTACCATGTTGATTTGGGCACTGGTTTCTGATTGTTTGGACTACCATCAATTTAAGTTTGGTTATCGTAGCGATGGTTCGCTCTATTCCATCTATACCTTCTCGCGTAAGATAGGATCGACCCTCGCCTCAACCTTAGCCAGCTATGCCCTAGCAGGAATCGGCTTTGTCTCTGGGGTTGCTGCCCAATCAGCCGAAGTTTCCCAGCATATTCGCTTGCTCTATACAGCTGTTCCGGTTGTGACGACTATTCTTGAAATCATCGGGATTGGTCTCATCTTTAACTTAAATAAAGAAAAAACAGACGCCATTTATGAAGAGCTCCAAGCTGAGCATCGTAAATAATAAAAGAAAATAAATCAAAAATGGACCTCAGGCAGAAATATTCTGCTTGGGGTCCATTTTTGTTTTTTATGAAGATAATTATTCAGATAGAGAATGCTCGCCTTTGAAATCACTTGCATAGAGCACGGGCTCTTGGCTGCCCAGGGGAATGGTGGCTTGGGAGGGCCGGAGTTGGCCTGTATTTTCATCCCTACCCTGGACGAAGTAGGTTGAAGCAGGATCTTGTGCGGTTCGGACCAGGTACTGGGTCGCGTTGTCCTGGTAGCGGTTGAAGAGGACCCGGGCCTGGGTGCCCTCAAAAGCGGTCAGCATGGCATAGTCGCCCATAGAATCGCCAAAGACCATGAGGGGGTCTTTGCCGTCATGGCGGGGCTGGATCAGGTCTTGGATGCAGTCCACCTTGCCTTGGCTCTTAGTGACGTAAGTGCCAGCTGCGACTTGGTCTGTCAGCCGCCCATTGGCATCGCAGGCAATCTCCATGCCGAAGATATTTTCAGGAGCGATGGCATAGTCACCGAGCACAACGGCCATTTGAACTAGTAGCCGGGGACTGGCCGAGACGATATAGGGCCGGATCCCATGGTCGGTCAGGCAGGCGAAGAGCTGGTGGACCTCCTCGGGAAAGTTGAGCCCCGATTCAAAGGTCGCTTGGACAGGACCGGCTAAGCCTGGATGGTCGCTCGAAGACTGGAGGATGACCTGGTCGAAGGGAGCTTGTAGGTTGCTTTGGAGGGCAGCCTGCCCAATCTGGCAGAATTCTTCGGGCAGGAAGCTCTTGAAGAGATAGGTCGGCCAGGTCTGACCGGCAACCTTGTCAAAATGGGTATTGATCAGGTTATAGAAGAGACGGAGCTTGGCCGCAAAGCTAGCATAAGCGGGTTGACTTTTGACATCATCCTGGTGGTAGAGCTCACGGTAGAGAGTATCCAGGTCTTGAACCAAGTTGGTCAGGCTGAGCTCGGGTCGGTTGAAGAAAGTTTTTTGGTAGTCAAAAGGACCGGAGCTGAGCGTCTGGCAGAAGTCATCGGGCGTCAATAAATAGGTGAACTGGTCCAGCATGGCCATCATCAGGCTATCTTCAATATCGTTGAAGACAGAGGTATTATCAAAGTCAAAGACCGCATAGTGGCCAGCATGGCTGTAGTTGGTGATGAGATCCTTGAGTCTTTGGTGGAGGCTGGCTTCAAAATTGCCTTGGGGGAAGTCGATTGGCATAGGAGACTCCTTTCTTATTTTTATGTATTGTAGCAGAAGGGGGAGGGGATCGGAATCAAATTTACAAAAACCAAATATTGAAATATTGTTGATATTTAATTTACAAATTAACACTAAAATTACAAAAATCTTACCCAAATTCAATCGATTCTTGACATTAGCTTGCTACACTAAATAGCGTAGCATTTTAGCTCATTTAAGTAGACTAAGAACAAAAAGGAGAAAATGAAATGAATTGGAAAAAGTTAAAATATATTGGCTTGGTGACCCTAGCATCACTGAGTTTAGCAGCATGTGGCTCAACGGAAAGTGTTAATGAAAATCAAGTTGATTTAAATAGCCTTTCTTTAGAAGAAATTGAAGAGAAAGCCAAAGAAGAAGGGGGCGTTAACTCTGTTGGTATGCCAGATGATTGGGCAAACTGGAAAGAAACTTGGGCCGACTTAAATGAAAAATATGGTCTTGAACATTCTGATACAGATATGGGATCAGCTGAAGAATTAGCAACTTTTGAAGCTGAAAAAGAGAATGCATCAGCAGAAATTGGTGATGTGGGGATTGCATTTGGTCCCTATGCTGTCGAACGTGATGTCGTGATGCCGTATAAAACTTCGTATTGGGACGATATTCCTGATTGGGCTAAGGATGACGAAGGCAATTGGCTATTAAGTTACACAGGTACAATGGCATTCTTAGTCGATACAGAAGCGGTCGATGAAACTCCAACTTCTTGGAAAGAAGTAGCAGAGGGCGATTATAAAGTGACTATCGGCGACGTTGCTGGTGGTAACCAAGACCAATTTGCAGTCTTAGCTGCTGCAATGGCTAACGGTGGGGATGAAACAAATATTCAGCCAGGACTTGACTACTATAGAAAGTTGGGTGAAGAAGGTCGTTTAAACACCGTTGGCTATAACGCTGGGACCCTTGAATCTGGTGAACATGAAGTTGTTCCAATGTGGGACTTTAATGCATTAACTATGCAAGATACTTTAGACTCAGAACGCTTTGAAGTGGTTATTCCAACAGACGGGACAGTAACTAGTGGCTACACCACAATTTTAAATAAATACACTCAACGCCCTCACGCAGCAGCTTTAGCGAGAGAATATATTCTTTCTGATGAAGGACAAAACAATTTAGCGAGAGGCCATGCTCGTCCAATCCGTGAAAATGTTGAGCTTGACCAAGACGCAAAAGATGCCTTACTTCCAGATGAAATGTATGAAAGTGCTCGTCCTGTAGAAGATTTACAAGCATGGAATGACTTACTGGAACAATTAGGAACACTATGGCAAGACAATGTTATCACACATTTAAAGAATTAATTTAAATCAATGCAAAGGCTCAACTATTTCAGTAGTCTGGGCCTTTATTATTTTTAGGAGGATATCATGAAACAAGGATTGGGAGTGTTTAAAGCTTTCATCACGGTCTTCTTCTTGCTAATACTAGCGGTATTGGTTTATCCCGTGATAACGATGATACTAGCGAGTTTTCAAGATGCAGCTAGTGGTGCTTTTACGCTGAATAATTATAAAGAAATTTTTACCACAAACATTTACACGGAAGCCTTTAGAAATTCTATCTTAATTTCTCTATATTCAAGCTTAGTGGGGCTATTCGTTACCTCTTTAGCAACATATGCGATTGTATCTTATTTACCTAAAATGAGAGAAGCCTTTTTGGTTTTAGCTAACTTAACGAATAACTATGTCGGGGTACCATTAGCTTTTGGTTTTATTATTCTGCTAGGTAATTCGGGTGTATTGGTGATGCTTGACCAAGTATTAGGTTGGAATATACTTTCTGATTTTAATATTTATTCATTAACTGGTTTACTGATTGTATTCATCTACTTCCAGTTACCGATGGGGATTACTTTATTGATTCCAATTTTCGATGGCTTAGATAAAAGATGGTCTGAAGCAGCAGAACTTCTCGGCGCTAATAGCTTTCAATATTGGACGAAGATTGGTTTGCCAATTCTTGCACCAAGTTTAATCGGAACGTTCTGTATTATGTTCGCTAATGCGATGGGGGCCTATGATTCAGCGATCGCATTGACTGGTTCAAGTATTAACTTATTATCAGTTAGAATCGGAAATACGGTATCAGGAGACCTGTTCGCTAAACCTGAGATTGGATCGTCACTAGCTGTCGTACTTGCTATGATTTTAGCGATTAATATGGTATTTGGTCATTATGTTTCTAATCGACTAAGGAGGGACCTACGATGAGTAAAATATTCAAACCTTTAGTAATTTTTATATTACTAGCCTACTTACTCATTCCACTCATTATTACAATTATTTATTCTTTCTCAAGTTCGTGGACCTTTAGTGTCTTACCAGATTCCTTAACTTTAAAATGGTATATTCAACTATTTTCAGATCCAGAGTTCCTAATGGCGATTGCAAGAACAGTCTTTCTTGCTACAGTGACAGTAGTGCTTTCTTTAGCGGTGATTGTGCCAACAATTTTTGCAATTGCTATTTATTTCCCTAAGTTAATGAAATACATTAATTTGATCATTATCTTCTGTTATTCACTACCGGGTGTTATCTCTGTTATGTCGCTTTCAGAAGCTTATAATTCAATTGGAGTACCTAAGATGATCTTACTATTTGGTTCATATGTGGTGGGCACTTTACCACTGATGACATTGGGAACAACAAATAGTTTACGTTCAATCAATGCTAAGGAATTAATTGAATCTGCAGAAATTTTAGGCGCTAGTAAATTAGAATCTTTCACCAAAATTATCTTGCCTAATATCAGTAACGGGGTCATCTCTTCAGCTCTGTTTATCTTCTCAGGTTTATTTGCTGAATATGTCACTGTTAACTTATTACTAGGTGGTAAATTTACGACGATTCAGATCTATTTACGGGAACAATTAACAGCTAATGGGCACTATTCGAGTGCTATTGTTGTGACCTATTTCACCTTAGCTACTTTATTTACAGTAATCGCGCTGGTTTTAGTTAATAGAAAGCGAGTTAAAAAAATATGAGTTATATCGAGATAAAAAATGTTACCAAGAGTTATGATAGTAAAGAATTAATTCTGAAAGATCTAGACCTTAATATGGAAGAGGGGTCTTTAAATACTTTGTTAGGCCCTAGTGGCTCTGGGAAGAGTACATTATTAAGATGTATTGCGGGTTTAGAAGAGATCAATAGTGGCGAGGTCTATATCAATGGAAAACGTGTAGATCAACTGCCACCGAGGAATCGGAATCTTGGGATGGTTTTCCAACAGTATGCTTTGTTTCCTAATATGAATGTCTTGGACAATGTAAAATTTGGTCTGGAAATGAAAAAAGTAGACAAAAAATTGCAGGAAGAGCAAGCGCTTGAAATGATTCGTTTGGTTGGCTTAGAAGATAGAAAAGAGGCCTATCCAAGACAATTATCAGGTGGACAGCAACAACGTGTTGCTTTAGCGAGATCCTTGGTCACTCGTCCAGATGTTTTATTACTCGATGAGCCTTTAAGTGCTTTAGATGCTAAAATCCGTATGCAACTTCGTGAATTGATTAAAGATATTCAGAATGAATTAGGAATTACTGTAATTTTGGTAACGCATGATCAGGAAGAAGCTATGACAATGAGTGATTACATCTTTGTTATGGAATCAGGTAATATTGTTCAGCGTGGAACACCTTCTGAAGTTTATCGGAGACCTGAAAATCGCTTTGTTGCTAATTTTATTGGAAATCATAATGTCTTTGAAGTTGAAGATTTCCATAATTTTTCAGATTATGCTTTAGGGCCAGCTTCTCTAGTAGCAATTCGTCCAGAAACTCTATCTTTTGAACCCCTAGAGGATGCCATTAAAATTCATGGAAAGATTCAAAGAACCTCTATGCTGGGATCTATTTTGCGGTTCAATGTATTAGTTGGTGACCAAATTATTAAAGTTGACCAATTAAACCGGACTAAAAACTTTAGAGAAGATGGCGAAGTTGTTGATCTCTATCTCTCTAAAGATGACTTGATTGTTGTTCGATAAAAGGAGGAAATAAGTTATGACAAAGATTATACAGTTAACAGACTTACATATCGGGAGTAGCCTTCCTTTTAATGAATTAGATACACAGACACTTTATGCAGTTCAAGAACTCGTCTCACTAGAAAACCCTGATTATTTAGTTCTATCAGGAGATGTCATCTGGAGCCATGTGCCTCACTCCCTTCAAAATTTTGAAGAAGTATTAAAGTTCTTTGATAGTTTGGAAGTACCTTATGCAGTTACTTACGGCAACCATGATTCTGAAATTTTCTACTTGCAAAATAAAGTTAACAAGCTAGCTGAAAATGGTTCCAATGATTTAGAAAAGCTGTTAAGTGAAAATGAAGAATTGGCTAGCTTTTATTATCAACGCGATGAAATTGATGTTTATGGTCGAGCTGAACTGAATGATTTGGTTCGTTGCTCTCAGAATCATGTTTGTAAAGAGAAGCTTACGGTCGTGAATAATCGAGAGATGTATGTAGTAAGCATCGATGAGCAGACCCAACTTCTGATTGTTGACTCAGGCGATTATGACGAAACTGAAACGGGGCAATATGCGTATTTGGAAGATCAGCAGATTGATTGGATTATTGAGCAGACCCAGGATCCTTCTAAAAAAAGTCATTTGTTTATCCATATTCCTATTCCTGAATACGCTCAAGCCATAATAGATGGGGAAGCCGAGGGACACCAGAGTGAAGAAGTTTGTTCATCTGTGCTTAATACTGGTTTATACGCTCAAATAAAAATTAGAAATAGTAACATCGTTGCTATTTATGCTGGTCACGACCATGAAAATGATTTTGTATCAGATTTTTATGGAATTAAACTAATTTATGGCCGCTGTTCTGGTTACAATGCTTATGGCGACTTGAGCAGAGGCGCTCGAGTAATTGAAATCTCAGATAATAGTATGACGACTTATATTAAAGAATTTGCCTAGTTAGTAACTAAATGATGTTATTTAAGACAGACATAAAACAAGCAAAAATTAAAAAATTTAAGAATTTGTTTTTGCCAATCCTGATTGAGCAAGTATTTATGATGTTGATCATGAATGTTAACGTATTTTTGATTTCATTAGTTAATGATCGAGCGATTGCTTTAACTGGGTTGACTGATCAGATTATTGCGATTGGACAGTTGTTGTTGGGGATTGTCTCTTTAGGCAGTACTATTTTGTTTCTACAAAATGCTGATAAAGTTCATCTGGATTATATTCGAAAAATTTTTCAACAAAGCTTGTTGTTAAATGGTTTACTCTCTTTATTAATTACTTTGGTATTTGTTATATTTGGAAGCAATTTACTTCAATTAATTAATTCTCCAGCTAACTTGATAGAGACTGGTAATATCTATCTGCAACTCTTAGGTTGGAGTCTACTGCCTTTAGGAATTTCAAGTAGTGTTAATGCACTTCTTAGGAGTTATGGTAAAGTTCGAGCAGCAATGTATGCGTCGATTTTGAATACCTTGATTGTTGTTAGTGGGAATGCTTTCGTAGTTTATACCCATTTACTTGATAATGCAGTCATTGGTATTGGTATTGCTACTTTAATTATGAGATGTTTGGGCGTATTCATTAGCTTGCTCATCTTGAAGAAGGACCTGCCTAAGATTTTTGAGCTCAAATGGTCATTTCATTTAGAAGATTTAAAAATTAGTTCAAAAATTTTACGACTCGGAGTTCCTTCGGCTATGGAGAACGTTTTTTACAATATTTCTCAGCTATTAATAACAGCCGGGATTGCTTCTCTTGGCGTTGTCTCTTTATCTTCTAGAATTTACACGCAGACAATTACTGCTATTATATTTACCATATCTGTTGCAGCTGGTCAAAGCTCACAGATATTAATAGGTAAAGCGATACGAAAGGAAGATATGGATCAAGGAACAGCAACGGGTCGAAGTATTGTTAAAGCATTCTTTTCTCTCTCAGTCATCTTAAATGTCATTATTGCTTTACTAGGTCCTCTGCTTATTCAAATTTTTACAGAGGACGAAGTTATTAAGCAAGTTGTGACAATTTTATTGTGGTTGAGTATCTTGTATGATCCTTTTAGAGCAAGCAATGAAATTTTGATTGCTAACTTAAATGTTGTCGGCGATGTACGCTATCCGGTTATTGTTGGTGTATTGACGACCTATTTATTTACAGTTCCTGTTAGCTTAAGTCTGATTTATTTCTTTAACCAGGGTTTAATTGCTGTTTGGTTTGTCTTTATTGTAGACGAGGCACTTCGAGCGGTAATATTCTATAGACGATGGACACAGAAAAAATGGCTGCTATCTGGTAACCTTAGCTAGATAGAATCTAAACACACTATATCAAAAGACCAGCCCTTCATTTCGATAGGACTGGTCTTTTCCATGTTATAAGTTTAATTTTTCTGATAGCGATAAGCGTGGTTGAGCGGCCCATGTCCATGGCCGAGGTCCAAGCCAGCAGCAATGGCGCCTGTGAGATAGACTTTGGCTTTTTGGATGGCTTCTTTTAGGGGATAGCCTTGGGCCAGATAAGAGGCGATGGCACTGGACAAGGTACAACCCGTCCCGTGAGTGTTGGGGTTGTCGATGTGGGCAGCTTGGAGCCAGTGCAAACCGTTCGTGTCGGCAAGGACATCCCAAGCCTTGCCTTTGAGGTGGCCGCCTTTGATGAGGACGGCTACTTGGTAACGGTCAGAGAGGGCCTTTGCGGCTTCTTCCATACTGGCTTCGTCTGTAACTTCTTGCCCGTAGAGGACGCTGGTTTCTGAGAGGTTGGGCGTGATGACCTTGGCCAGGGGAATCAAGTCTTCCTGGAGGGATTGGACCTGGTCGGAGGCGAGGAGGCTAGCGCCGCTGGTAGCTACCATGACCGGGTCGAGAACGATGTTTTTGAGCTGATAGTCCTGGATCAGGCGGGCGATGCAGCGGATGGAGTCAGCATTGCCGACCATGCCAATCTTAACAGCATCAGGCCGGATATCGTCGCACACACTGCGGATCTGGGCTTCTAGGAGCTCGGGGGAGACGATCTCACTGGCTTGGACGCCCAATGTATTTTGGGCCGTGATAGCCGTGATGGCGGTCATGCCAAAAGTTCCCGTGGCTTGAAAAGTTTTGAGGTCAGCTTGGATACCGGCGCCGCCTGAGGAATCGGAGCCGGCTATGCTTAAGGCAGTTTTCATTTAGTGCTCCTTTCGATATTGCTTCCAGCTAGAGACGAGATCTTTGGCAGCCTGGCCAGGATCTTCGGCAGTGGTGACAGCCGAGATGACGAAGAAAGAGTCGACCCCGGTCTGGGCCAGGTCAGGCAGGTCAGCCAGAGTCACGCCGCCTCCTATAGTGACAGGGATGGGGCTCACCTGGGCGAGCTGCTCCAGTTCATCGTAGGTCCGGGTAACCAGGTCCTGGCCTTCGAAGTGGCCTGCTTCCGGCTTGGATGGGGAGGCGTGGAGGGGGCCGGCACCAAAGTAATCGACTTCGCTGACATCTTCATGTTTCACATAGTCGATTAATTCGAGAGCCGTGGCAGACAGACCGATAATAGCGTCGGGACCTAAGTATTTCCGGCAGAGGGCGACGGGCAGGTCGGTCTGACCAACATGGATACCGTCCACCTTGGCACCAGCTTCACGGGCTGCCAGTACCACATCCAGGCGGTCGTTGACGACCAGGGAGACCTTGTCCTGGAGGCCCATCTTTTTAATCAGGTCAGCTGCCTGGATGGTGAGTTCGATCCAGGGCTTGGCATCGAGGACCTTGGACCGGATTTGGATGAAGGTGAAGCCCGCCTCCAAGGCCAGTTGGATGATGTCAAGGGGCGAGCGGTCGGGAGTATTTTCAGGACCGATGATGAGGTAGGCAGAGAGGTCAAAGTTTTTTCGTGCCGACTTCACTAGGCTTCCTCCTCTCTCTGGCAAGGATTAGAAGCGATGGCTTCGGGACTGGCTTGGTAGAGTTCATCTAGTAAGTGCATTTGGAAGGAGGCGGGGCCTTGGGCTTTTTGGGCGGCACGTTGACCGGCATAGTTGAAGGCATTGACACCGCTTAGGGCAGCGGTGAGGGGATCGGCCTTAGCGGCGTAGACTGCCAGCAGACCACCCAGGGCACAACCGGCGCCCGTAATATGGCTCATGAGCTCAGAACCTCCAGAAGAAGCGTAGACAGCCTGGCCATCGGTGACCAGGTCCACTTCACCGGAGACCACGACCGCGCCACCCGTTTCTTGGGCGAGGAGCTGGGCCGCTTGCCGGGCTTCCTGGGGCGTATGCAGGCTGTCGACCCCCTTGTTAGCGACGGATTGGTCCTGATCGAGAAGCCCCCAAGCCTTGGCCAAGCCCATAATTTCACTGGCATTGCCCTTGATGATTGTGGGCTTAGCTTCCTGCATGCCACGGAGGAGTTCCGTGCGCAGACCGCCCATGCCTACAGCTACCGGGTCGAGAACCCAGGGCTTGCCGGCTGCATTGAGGGCCTTGATGGTTCGAGGGATGCTCTCCTGGTAGAGGGGGAAGATGGTTCCCACGTTGATGTAGAAGGCTTCTCCGGCTTGGGCCATGGCTGCTCCTTCATCCGCCATGTAGACCATAGCTGCCGAGCCACCCGCCGCGATTTGGGTATTGGCTACTAGGTTAATGGTCACGGTATTGGTAATCGAGGGGACCAGGGGCTGGTCTGCCTTAACTGCCTCGACACAGGCTTGGATGGCCTCTTGCATTGATTCTTCCATATTGAATTCCTCCCATAAAAAAAGACAATCTCATTCTTTTGAGATTGCCAATTAGCTGCATCTAGCCACACGAAAAAATATCTTCCCTACGCAGGCATTATCCTGACAGGTTCAATGAGTCTAATCTCAGCCAATTGGCACCTCAATTTTTCTTTATTTACAGCCACTTTAAAACAAAGCGCAGTCCTTGTCAAGGAAGATGTTGTGTCGGTTTAATTGGGAGTGCTCTCGTAAGTTGTCGGCTCCCTATTTGCACTCAGGGGTCAGCGAAGACAAGTTGGCTTTTGGAATTTGCCTGCATGACGGCTGAGGACAAATAGCCGACTGGAGTTTGCCTTCAGGGCCTATCGAATGCAAATAGCCAACTTCAATTTGACTTCAGGCTTTGCCGAGCACAAATAGCCAGTTTCTATTTGCTCTCAGACCTGGTGCACGCAAATAGAGGAGTGCAAGCCTTGTACCAAGCATCCCAAGCTACCCGCATTTGTTCAGACCCTTTAGTCGGGTTCACAAGAGCAGCTTTGGAGTGCTTTCGCAAGTCAGAAACGTGCAAGCATGGCTTGCCCTTATTCTGACTTGCTCCAAGCATCCCAAGCTAATCGCTCTTGTTCACACCCTTTAGTCGGGTTCACAAGAGCAGCTTTCGTGTCACTTCACAAGTCTCCGCCGCAGCCTTTCAGACTGCTCTGGCGACTTGCTCCAGTGAACGAAAGCTCCCCGCTCTTGTTCACACCCTGCTTAGTCGGGTTCACAAGAGCAGACTTGAAGTGATTTCAGCTCATCAAAACGTCTGACTGGCGTCAGCCTTTTTTGATGACCCTCCAATCATTCAAGTCTACCCGCTCTTGTTCACACCCTCTACTTATGGTAGAATCTGAACTGATTGTGTTGTACATTGGCCTGGATTAGTGAACTTTATGGTAGCGCTTACATAGGTGGACTAAGGTGAATGGCAACAGGATACACTAGATAGAAATGAGCGAGTATTGTGAGTAGATTGTGGTCGGATATGCGGGAGCTCCGGGTCCCGCATACCTATGTTTTGTTGTTTGCTTTTATTGTGATTGCGGCTCTGATGTCTTGGGTCGTGCCAGCGGGGGAGTTTGCCCGGACTATGGTGGATGGCCGGGAGGTGATCGATCCTAACTCCTTCCGCTATGTGGCCCAGCAGCCCCAGGGAATCTTTGATATTTTAAAATCCTTGCCAGCTGGCTTCGAGCGGAGCCAACATATTTCTTACTTCCTATTTATCGTGGGCGGTGCTTTTGGCGTGATGAACCAGACTGGAGCTATTGAAGCGGCGCTCAGCCGCCTGGTCCACGCCTTGCGAGGAAAGGAAACCCTAGTGATTCCGTCAGTTCTTCTGATTATGGGGATCGCCGGGTCGACGATTGGTTTGAGTGAGGAGACCATCCTCTTCATTGCCCTGGGCGTGACTCTGGCTCGGGGCATGGGCTATGATGCCCTGGTTGGTGTGGGGATGATCGGCCTGGGCGCTGGTCTGGGCTTCACCTCGGGCTTTATGAATCCTTTCTCAGTTGGGGTGGCCCAGTCCATCGCTGACCTGCCCCTCTTCTCGGGGATTGGCCTCCGCCTGGTCCTCTTCGCAGTCGTTTGGCTGTCGACAACCGTTTACCTGATGCGCTATGCGAAAAAAGTCAAAGCAGATCCCAGCCAGTCCATTGTCTATGAGGAAGAGCAGGCGGCCAAGGCTGAGGAAGCGTCGGAAGGCAAGACCAGTGAGACCCTAGCCTTTACCCGCCGCCAGCAGATTATTGCAGCGATTTTTGTGCTGAGCTTCGTGGTGATTGCGGTCGGCGTCATCGGTTACGGCTGGTATATTACGGAGATCGGCGCTGGCATCCTAGCCGGCATGGTTGGCGGCCTAAAAGCCGGTCAAATTGCGGATGGCTTCATCGAAGGGGCCAAGGATATGGTCTATGCGGCCTTGATTGTGGGCCTGGCCCAGAGCCTGATTGTCATTCTCGAAGACGGCATGATTATTGATACCCTTATCCATGCCATGTCGGACGCCATCGCCAACCTGCCGAGCGTCCTGAGTGCCGTGGGGATCTATGTGGTCCAGGTGATCATCAATTTCTTTATTTCTTCAGGGAGTGGCCAGGCGGCGGTTACCATGCCGATTATTGTGCCCCTGGCCGATGCCCTGGGCGTGACCCGGCAAACCGCTGTCCTCTGCTACCAATTGGGCAACGGCTTCCTGGATTCCATCATGCCCATGTCCGGCATCCTCATGGCTCAACTGGCGATCGCCAAGATTCCTTATAGTAAGTGGGTCAAATTCGCCATGCCCCTGATGTTGATCTGGCTCTTAATTGGCCTGGTCTTCGTCATTGCAGCGCACCTGATGGGTTACGGTCCATTCTAGAAAGAAGGTATATTATGGGAAAAGAACAACTAAGTAAAATTTGTGCAGATTTAAGAGAAGAATTCCAAGCCTTGAGCGATTATATTTACGACCATCCCGAGCTTGGACTGGAAGAGTATAAGTCCTCCCAGGCTCACGCTGACCTCTTGGAAAAACACGGCTTCCAAGTTGAAAAACCTTACCTGGGCTTTGAGACCGCTTTTCGGGCGACTTATGATTCTGGCAAACCCGGCCCAACAGTAGCTTATCTCTCAGAATACGATGCCCTGCCTGAAATCGGGCATGGCTGCGGCCACAACATGCTGGGGACTGTTGACACAGCTGCCGGGATTGTTTTGTCCAAGGTCCTGGCTGAGACAGGTGGACGCGTCGTGGTCTTGGGCACGCCCGCCGAAGAAACGGACGGGGTCAAGGTGGACATGGCCGCCGCCGATACCTTCGATGACATTGACGTGGCCCTCTGCACCCACCCCTCCGATGCCAACACCAAGAGCGGCCCCTCTTTGGCCATGCAGGCTCTCGAATTCGAATTCTTCGGTAAGAATGCCCACGCCGCGGCGGCACCCTGGCAGGGAATCAATGCCCTTGACGCAGTGATCAACCTCTTCAACTTGGTCAATGCCCAACGCCAGCAGATCCTACCGACCGCCCGCGTCCACGGGGTGATCAAGGATGGGGGCGAGGTCGCTAATGTGATCCCCGACTACACCCGGGCGCATTTTTATGTGCGGGCCCGCGACAAGGCCTATGTCCAAGTCCTGCGCGAGATGATGATCCGCATGGCGGAGAGCGCCGCCCAGGCAGCTGGCTGCACCATGAAGTATCGTAACTATGAGAAGACCTACGACGACATGGTCACCAACCGGCCCCTGGACGACGCCTACAACGCCAACGCTGAAGCTCTAGGTGTGGAGATGTTAGATCCCGATCCCAATGAAGTGGTCGGGTCCCTAGACATGGGCAATGTCAGCCATGTCGTGCCCGCTACTAATCCTTACTACGGTATCACTAACGGCCAAAAAATCTCCGGCCACACCCCCGAATTCCGCGACTGTACCAAGACAGAAGCCGGCTACCAGGCCATGATGACTACCATTGAAATCCTGGCCCGGACCGGCTACGACGTCCTCAGCGATCCTGAGCTGCTTAAGGCCATCCAAGCAGACTTTGAAGCAGAATAAGCAATCAAAAAAAACAAGCCGGTGTTCTCCCCAAGCTAGGGAGGGAACACCGGCTTGCTTTGTCTTTCTTTGTTAAATCATATGGGTGAGCTTTCGTTGCGCTTTTGTATTTGGAGGTGCATGCTAATTGGATGAATGTTCTTATCACGAAACCAGCTAGGGAGTATTTTCGCAAGTTGCCGTCTCTATTTGCACACAGAGCTTTCGAATGCAAACTGCCAGCTTCTATTTGCTTTCAGACCATCCGAGTGCAAATAGCCAGTTTCAATTTGCTTTCAACCCTGCCGAATGCAAACTGTCGCCTTCAACTTGCTTTCAGACCAGCTGAGAGCAAATAGCCGGCCTCTATTTGCTTTTGAGGCAGCTGCGCGCAAATAGGAATAACGAAATAAGTAGGCAGGTGTTCTTCCCAAGCTAGGGAGAACACCTGCCTACTTTCTTTCCTACATGGCTTAATCGAAGGGGATTGTCAACTAGGTCTGGTTGAATCATCTTGAACAAGGGCAAATTCTGATACGAGATATCCAGAAGCTCTCAATTTAACCCCCATACCTGCAGGGGAGATTGAGATCCTGCATTTTGCCCGAGGGGAGCTGGAGGTCGGTGAGCTCTTGGTTGACTTGGCGCAGGGCCTGGAAGTAGTCGATATAGGGTTCATTTTCTTGAGTCCCTTGTAAGTCAATGAAATGGTAGCGCCGGGCCTTGATCGTCGGATCGCTGGTTAAGGGCAGATCAAAAATCTGGGCAATCTCTTCGTCGGGTTCTGCTTGGACCTTGGCTTGGTTGAGTTCAGGAATGGGTTCGGCCTGACAGGCAAAAAGAAATAGGCAAGCGGTAGCGAGGCTTAGTTGACCTTTCTTCATAATTAATCCTCCCTGGAAAAGCTTCTAAGTCTAGGATAGGGCAGCGCTTACAGGCTGTCAAATGAGAAGGTAAGGGTAATTTATAAGCGAAAAACTCGCCCAATTTGGAGAGAAATCCAAACGGGGCGAGTCTTGCTTGTGGGAGAAGCTGTATAGTTAATATCTTTCTTTGACTTTGGAGAAGAATTGTTTGGCCCGGTTGCTCTTGGGCTGGTCGAAGACTTGGTCGGCGGGGCCGGCTTCGAGGATGTGGCCTTGATCGAGGAAGAAGACGCGGTCAGCGACTTCGCGGACGAAGGCCATTTCGTGGGAGACCAGGAGCATGGTATAACCAGCTTGAGCGATTTCCTTAATGACACTGAGGACCTCGCCAACGAGTTCAGGGTCGAGGGCAGAGGTGGGTTCATCGAGGAGGAGGAGCTGGGGCTCTAGGGCAATGGCTCGGGCGATAGCGACCCTCTGCTGCTGGCCGCCCGATAGCTGGTGGGGGTAGTGTTTCTCATGGCCTGCCAGGCCGACCCGGTGGAGTTCCGTCTTGGCCTTGGCTTGGGCCTGGTCAGCTGGAAGCCTCTGGACGGTTACTAGAGCTTCGGTCACATTCTCAATGGCAGTCTTCCGCTTAAAAAGATTGAACTGTTGGAAGACCATGGCTGTCTGGCGACGGATTTCGGTAATCTCATCTGTTTTTTGGCTGGTGAGCGAATAAGACTCGCCATCAAACTTAATCTGACCCTGATCAGGCGTCTCTAAGCGGTTGAGACAGCGGAGGAGGGTCGACTTGCCGGTGCCGGAAGGTCCGATAATGCCAACCACTTCTCCTTTTTGGATATCGAAGGACAAGTGGTCCAAGACGGTCTTATCTGCAAACGATTTACTCAATTCATTGATGTGGATCATGGCTTAGGCTCCCTCCTTCACTTGGGGTGCTTGGTCTGGTAAGGCCAGACGTTTTTCAATCAAATAGAAGATCAATTCGAGGAGAATGGTCACCAACCAATAAATAAGAGCTAGTGCGATATAGACTTCGAAATAACGGTAGGTCTGGCCGCCGATAATCTTCCCTTGGGCGGTCATTTCGACGACACTAGTTACAAACGCCAGGGAAGTTCCCTTGACCAGAGAGATTAGGGAGTTGCCGAGCCCCGGGATAGCGATGGTTAGGGCTTCTGGGAAGAGGATCCGTCTGAAGCACTGGCCCTTGGTCATTCCCACCGAATAGGCAGCTTCAATCTGCCCCTTGTCAACAGACAGGAAGGCCCCGCGGAAGATCTCGGACAGGTAGGCCGACTGGTTGATGCCCATGGCTAGGATGGCGAAGACATAACCTGGAATGCCATTGACATTGAGCTGCCAGCCGAACTGGGCGTTGAGGTACTTCAAGAAGAGGGGCAGACCGAAGTAGGAAATATAGAGCTGGACGATAATCGGTGTCCCGCGCACAAAGGAGACATAGAGCCGGGCCAAGGGGGTTAGGATAGGAAGTTTTTCTAGGCGGATGAGGGCGATGACAATCCCCAAGACTAGTCCTAGGACCATGGCGAGAGCAGTTAATTCGAGGGTAACGGGGAGGCGTTCGAGTAGTCTGGGGATGGCCTCCAGCATGTAGTTAAAGTCAAATAATTTCTCCAAGATAACACTCCTTTGCAATCACTTAGTTGGTCGGTCCCTGCTGCCAAGGCGTAAGGTCAGGCCCCTTAGGCAGGATGTTGTGGCTGTTGCCGAAGAGGGCCTTGAGATGGGGCGACCGGTAGTAGGATGCCTTGATGAAGTTAAAGTCGGTCGTCTGCCCAAAAGCAGGGATCTGGTAGAGCTCTCGGGCATAGCGCCAGAGATGGGGATAGTCTCTGAGCCGACGTTCGCGGCAACGAAATTCATCATAGTAGACCACGTCGTAGCGGGCCAAGGAAGGGTAGAGTCTCAGATCGGCATCGGTCAACTGGTCTCCGCAGAGATAGCGACTTTGGCTCAAGCGATCTTCTAGAAAGTCTAAACTTTCAAATAAGTTATCATAGGCTTGCTCGTAAGCCGACTGACTCTCCGCAAAGCCAACCTTGTAGAAGCCAACGTTAATTTCTTCATAGATGAGTCGGTTGAGACGGTCAATCTCTGGACGGAGGGCTTCAGGGTAGAGGTCAGGGGCGCCTTTAGCGTGGAAGTCCTGCCAGACAGTCTCTAGCTGGAGGGTCAGGGTCTTGTGGTCATTGTTGACCGCCTGACCGGTGCGGAGGTCGACAATGAGGGGAACGGTGGGACGGAGGTCATAGTCCGGAATGCTGCGCTGGTAGAGCTCCAGAGTTGACCTAGCCCCTGTGAGTGGATCACGGCCGCCGGGATAGTCGGAGAAGACCCAACCCTCGTCTGTCCGGTAGGGGCCGGTTGCAGAGATCGGAATAATCGTGTCCAAGCCCAAGAGGTGAATGGCGATCACGACTTTGTGGGCATGGGGACAGGCGGGCATCCAAACCAGCTGGTAGCGGTTGGCTTCAGGTTTTAGGCCCCCTTCTTCATAAGAGAAGGGCTTAGACAGGACATTACCCTGCTGGACAAAAGACCCATCAGCCTGAATTTCCTTAGCGAAGACAGGGTGTTTGCTCATGTTTAACCTCCTTAGTTGAAGCGGTCGCGGTCATGGGGGGCATTCCAAATAGACGTATCAGGCCCCTTAGCCAGGATATGGTAGGGATTATGACCGACATTACCTAGCGAATAGCCCATCTTGATCTGGGTAAAATCAGTTGTGGAGCCAAAGCCCGGTGTCTGGTAGAGGTCCTTGGCATAGTTCCAGATGTTCGGGAAGTCGATGATGCGGTTGCGGTTGGCCTTGAATTCAGGATAGTAGGACACGTCGAAGCGGGCCAGGGTCACATAGAAGCGGATGTCGCTATCCGTAATTTGGTCACCGAAGAGATAGCGCTGTGTGCTCAAGCGCTCTTCCAATTGGTCCAAGCGGTTGAAGAGCAAGTCGTAGTTCTCTTCATAGGCTTCCTGGCTTTGGGCGAAGCCGCACTTGTAGACCGCATTGTTGACCTCATTAAAGAGCATATCGTTAAATTCACGAATTTCGGACTGGAGAGCCTTAGGGAAGAGGTCCGGAGCCCCTTCTTTGTGGAAGGGCTTGAACTCTTCCTCCCAGTAGTAGGTGAGGTTGAAGTAGTCATTGTTGACCACCTTGCCCGTCTGCGTATCGACAACAGTTGGCACGGTAGCCCGACCTTCATAATCAGGATCCGTTGCAGCGTAGATTTCAGGCAGGTATTTATAGTCAGAGCCTGGTAAGATGCCCCCATTAGGATCTTCGGAGAACTCCCAGCCTTCATCCGTCCGAACGGGTTTGGCAGTGCCCAGAGAGATCACATCCTGGAGGCCTAAGAGTTCCCGGGCGATCACAGACCGGTGGGCCCAAGGGCAGATGGGCGCCCAGAGCAGGCGGTAGCGACCGGCTTCAACCGGCAATTGGCCTTGTCCATCACCGAATGGAGTGTCAAAACGGTTCTTCTGGCGGACAAAGGCACCAGATTCACTGATTTCATGGGCATCTTCTCTACGCGCAATGTGGTCTTTAGTCATGATTATCGTCTCCTTTACTTGGTGAGTAGTCTTTAGCGACTAAGATACAGTCAAAAGGTGGTTCGCCGGTCACTTCCTGGCTGATGACTCGGTAGCCTTGTTTCTCATAGAAGGCCTGGACAGCTGTCCTGGAATTGATCAAGAAATGTTGGCAACCGGATTCGGCCAGCCAGGCTTCAGCGGCTTGAACCGCTGCCCGGCCGTAGCCATGTCCCTCCTGAGAGGGAACAGTGGCTACCCGTTCAATCTGACCGGTTTTGGGATCAATCTGACGGATCCGGCAAGTGGCGACAGGTTGCTCGCCTTCCATGACCAGGATATAACGGCTATCTGCTTGGTCATCGGCGAACTCCAAGGGCAGGGGCGCAGAGAGAGGGGCTGGGTTAGAAGCCGCAATACGGATATAATGGACACCTGCTAGCTGCCAGCCTGGACCTTGAACTCGGTGGATTTCCATCTCATTAGCCTCCTAGTTTAAGGGTTTCTCATAGTGTTCTTTGGCAGGGGTTTGGTCCTGGCCGAAGTGTTCTTCAGTTAATTTCTTAATGGTGCCATCCTCAGCCATTTCCTTGAGTACTTGGTTGACTTCATCGCGCAGGGCTTGCCCCTTGTCATTCTTAGCGAAGAGGAAGTAGGCCAAGATGGAAGAGTTCAAGTAATCCTTATCTTGGTCACTCATCGGATGGGCTTCCAGTTGGTCATAGTGGTAGTTCTCCTGGTTAAGGTTGTAGATCGGATAGTCATCGATCGCAAACTTCTTCGGATCCGCTTCAATCTGTTGGTATTTCACCGGTATTTCAGCGTCTGAGTATTCGATAGTGATCGGCTTGTCGGGATGGTCTTCGTTATACTTCTTGACCGCAGCGGTATTGTTGGTTGAAGGGTCGCCGATATAGGTCAGGCCAGCTTGAGCGGCTTGGTCGAGGCTCTCGATTTTATTATCTTTGTGGTGGATAAAGCAATACTTGGCATTGTTATAAGGGTAGGAGTAAAGATAGTTTTGAGCCCGTTCTTCGTTGTAGCTAAAGTTATTGACCCCAATATCATAGTTGCCAGTATTCACTCCAGTGAGGACTGAAGGGATATCAGTGAGCTCTAATTTAAGCTCGCGATCAGGCAGGCGCTTGAAGACTTCCTTGATGACATCAATGTCATAACCGGTTAAATTATTCTGGTTGTCAACGGTGACATAGGGGGGGGGCATTCCGCCTGTCCCTGCTACGACAGTGGCTGAGTCAGCTTCGCTAGATGCTGACGAGGCAGTCGAGCTGGCCCCACTGTCAGCGAGGGCACAGCCCCCGAGGAATAAAAGGCTCACAAGGCTGAGACTGAGGCGTTTGGTTAATTTATTCATAATGGGTATCCTTCTTTCTTAGTGGACATGGTCGGCATCGGACCAAATACGACGGGCGATATCGCGGATGTGGGCGAGTTTCTGCCATTGGTCGGCTTCGGTCAACAGGTTGCCTTCTTCCGTTGATGCGAAGCCGCACTGGGGACTGAGATAGAGCTTGTCTAAGGGGTGATAGTGGCTAGCCTCTTCGACACGCTGGATAATGGTATCGGGATCTTCGAGATCAGCTTGTTTGGAAGTGATCAGACCCAAGACCACATCAACAGAATTGGGAACTTCGCGGAGCGCTTCGAACCCGCCTGCCCGGTCCGTATCATATTCTAAGAACTGACGGTCGAAGTCTTGCTGGGCAAAAGCATAAGGAGCGATGGCATCATAAGCCCCCTGGGACGCCCATTGCGAGCGGAAGTTGCCCCGGCAGTTGTGGGTGGCAATCACCAGGTCATCTGGCCGTCCTTTAAGCACCGCGTTATTGACTTGAACGAAGTCTTTGGCTAAAGATTCAGCTAATGGATCGAAAGCTTCATTGCGGAAGGCATAGATTTTCTCGAAACGCTCGCGGTCGACTAAAGTAATCCAAATCGGGTCATCGAACTGGAGGAAGCGAGCCCCAGCCTGGTAAAGGTCTTCGAGAACTGTCTGATAGGTCGACTGGATATCTTCGAAGAGGGATTCCTTGTTGGGGTAGATCCGTTTAACATTGGCTAATCCTGCCTCTGTTGAGGTCAAGTCATAGTAGAGTCGGGCTGGCGAAGGCAGGGTCAGCTTGGCGTCCACACCTTCATAGTCAGCCAGCACATCCCGGAGAAAAATAAAATCATCAATGAAGGGATGGTTGCTTCCTGATAGCTTGGCCACCAAGTCTAGGCTATCGGCCTGGTACTTGACTTCTGTTTCTGATAGGTGGAAATTGGCTGCGGTCCGATGGCGATTCACCGCTTCAATACCAGTCAGCCCCCAGAAAAAGTCGAGGTGCCACCAAGTGCGGCGGACTTCGCCGTCTGTCACTTGGCCATAATCTAGCTCAACTTGCTTAGCGACAAGTTCTCGGATGGCCTGGTCTTCCACTTGACGTAAATCGGCGTCCGAAATCTGTCCTTGGCTGTGTTGCTTACGGGCTTGGAGGACTTGGGCAGGTCGCAGGAAACTCCCTACAATGTTATAACGTTTCTTCATGGTCTCTAATTTCTCCTTCTATTCAACTTACTTTTATATAGCATAAATAATCAATTTAATATTAGTCTCTATGATCGGTATTGTCAATCAATAGCCTAATACTTTTAGAATAAAAAAACGATCACAAGTGATCAAGAAGAGAAAGGAAATATGATAAATATTAATAATGAGATAGTTTTTATTAAAGTTTGATTAGATATGGCTATGATAAATATTGAACAAGAGAATGCAGCGTGCTATAATGAGAACGATTTAAGAGATGGGGGTGCAAATACAAATGAAAAGACGATGAATGGACACTATGCGCACTATGTTAGTGAAATTTGTGAATGCAGCCCTCGACTTCAATATGATCAGCAATTGGAGATAATTTAGAAATAATTTTTTAGATTATAAAAAGTATAAATCAAAGGATGATAGATCTGAGCAAGAGTGTGTAAATTTTACCATTAGAGTATTTATCTTTTGATATTTTAAATAATCCGTAATTACCTCCTATAGAGAACTTGCTTTTTTCAATTAATCTGATTATTTTGATGACGAGATAGGCGTTCGCAAATGCGAAGGCTTTTTTGCGTGGAATGGAGGTAGTACATGAGTGAAGAAAATTTAAAATTAACGTTTCCAGGTGGTCTGGTAACGAAGACTAAAATTGGAGAAACAACCTTAATTACCGATTATCCAGAGGAACGGGGGGGAAATGGTATTTCATTTAACCCTTGGAAAGTCTTTTTATCGGCTATTCTGACCTGTCAAGGAGTCAACTTGGCCAAATACTGTCAAGCTCATAACTTAGATTATTCAGATATAGAACTTGAGCTAGAAGCTAAGGTCGAAGATACACGTCGTGATGAATTTCCAGAATATGATTTGAAAGTGACCATTCCTGATAACTTACCTGAAGATTCGATTGCTGATATGGTTCAAAGCTTTATGGATTGTCCGGTTGTTAATCATTTGACTGAACTGAAGCCGATTATGAAAACCTATGTCAATGGAGAATTGATGGGAGAGAAGAGACGGTAAGATGGAGAAACTACATGGCTCATCTAGACAGAAACAGATGCTAGCAGAAATTGATAATAGAGGATATTTTAATAGGCAATCTAATCAGTTGAGTCAAGGCTTTGGCCCTGGAGAGTTACCGGTTGAACCAGGGAGATATCGTTTAGCGTGGGCTAAAATTTGTCAATGGTCTAATCGAGCTGCAATTGTCTTAGATCTGTTAGGTCTTACAGATTGTATAAGTAAGACATTAGTAGAAAAACTAAAGGGACAAAAGGAACTAGGTTGGCAGTTTACTGGTAACCAAGAGGGGGTAGATCCTGTCTTAGGTATCCGCTATTTAAATGATGCATACTCAAAGGCCTCTACTGACTATACTTTACGTCCTACAGTCCCTGCTTTGATCGATTCGAATACAGGAAAAGTGGTCAATAATGATTTCCATCATTTGACCTTGTATTTTGAAAGAGATTTCAAGAAATATCAATCAGAATATGCACCTGATCTATACCCTAAAGCAGATAGAGAAATAATCGACCAGCTAAATGATTGGCTTTTTCATAATGTTAATAATGCCGTATACCGAGCCACATTTGCTCGCTCTAAACGAGCTTATTGGCAGGCGTATTATGGCTTCTATGCAGGAATGGATCGTTTGGAAGAACGTTTAAGTAAACAAAGGTTTTTATTGGGGGACTATGTTACGGATAGTGATGTTCGCCTATATACTACTTTAACTCGTTTAGATATACGTTATGCTTATCAGCTAGGTCCAACTAAGAAAAGATTGGTTGACTATCCAAATTTATGGAATTATGCGAGAGAACTTTATCAAATTCCTGCTTTTTCAACCAATACCTTCTTTGAGGAAATTATGTTACCTAGTGAAACGGAAGAAGCCGAACCTTATTTGTCTTTCAATAGCCGTTTCGCAAAGCAAATTGATTTTGATTCCATTTGGAGAGCGGGGCAATCGAGAGACTACTTAAGTTCAGATCCTGATAATGTATACAAAAAAGGGAGGCTGATTGATGGTTAACTATCAATTAACGTGGGACCCCTATGATCATCGAGCTTGTTATTTGGCTTGCTTAAGTCACTTATTAAGCGGTAGTAATGAGTCAAATTATGCAAAAAAAGGTTATGCAGAAGCAGTTAGTCTAAAGATAGATGACAATACGATTTTCAAAGACGTAGAAAGTATTGAAAACTGGATTATTGACAAACTTTTAGAGCAAGGTTTGGATTTACTTAATCCTCTAGACTACCAAGAGGAGTTACAGCTTGTAGATAAACTTACAGGATCATGTCTAAAGACTCTGTTAATAACCAATGATTTGCCAGTATATATTGAGTCTTATGATTATTTTTATGAGTCCTTGACCTATTTGAATCATATCTTAGAGAATCGTCGTTATCTTTGTGGAGACAGAGTATCTCAGATGGATTTTAAATTAGTCATAACATTAGCTTATTACGAGCTAGCTTATTCAAGATACTTACAGCCAAGTAAAGCTCGTCTGGTAGACTATCATAATTTGTGGGACTACTGCCGGGATCTTTATCAGTTTGAGGCCCTATTTGATTGTCTTCATTTCAAGGACTTTGCAGCATCCTATCCTATTGATAAACAAGACAAGGATTATTGGATTAGTTCTTACTATGACATTGTCGTACGTGAAACAGACTGGCGGACTATTTGGGAAAGACCAGCTAAGCGAGAATATTTAAGTCTCAATGCATATAAGAAGTTTAGATTAAGGAATTAAAATATGGAAATTTATCGAATAACAGATCAAGAATGGTTGAAGGCAGGAGTTTACTATGTTCGATTTGCTACTGATCTAGTTGCTTTTAAAGATGAAATTTCTCTGAAAGGAGAATTTGCTGAAGATAAACCGGAGCATAGCTATGTGCTTCTAATGGAGAATGATCTTCCTATTTCAACTTGTCGGATCAATTGGATAAACGACTATCAGGGCAAAATAGAAAGGGTGGCTACACTCCCAGACTATTGGCATCAGGGTTATGGTCATAGAGTGATTGAAGAAGCAGAGAGTTGGATTAAGGATACAGGTCGTCAGCAAGTCGTCATCAATGCTCGGCGTGCTGTTCTAGATTTTTATACGAGTCTAGGTTATGTTCCAAACTTTAATAAGGTCATCGGTAGTGGAACTTTTGAATGTGTTTATACTGAGAAAAATTTAAGAGATAATAGTTAAGCAAGAGTGAAAAGAGTGAAATTATGGCAATAGTAACAAATGACATTACAGATTTAGTAGGCAATACGCCCCTTTTCAAATTGAATAATATTGTACCTGAGAATGCAGCTGACATATATTTGAAGTTAGAATCCTTCAATGTAGGCGGAAGTATTAAGACGAGAACAGCCTTGAATCTTATTTTGGATGCTGAAGAAAAAGGGAGAATAAAAAAAGGCGATACGATAGTAGAAGCAACTACGGGAAATACTGGAGTTGGACTTGCTTTGATTGGTGTTGCTAAGGGCTATAAAGTTCTCATTATTATGCCTGATAATGTTGATGCTGCTAGGGTAGAAATTTTAAGGGCCTATGGTGCCGATATTGAATTTGTTGACCATTCAGGTGGCGTTAACGGCTTGATAGAAGTGGGAGAAAGCTACGATAAGAAAGATGGGTATGCTTTTATGCGCCAGTTCTCTAATCCAGCAAATCCGGAAACTCATATAAAATCAACTGGTCCTGAAATCTATGAGGCACTTGGTCAAGCACCAGATGCTTTTGTTGCTGGAGTGGGAACAGGAGGGACTTTGACAGGAACAGCAAGTTACTTAAAGAGTAAGAGTTCTGACATGTTAGTATACGCGGTAGAACCTGCTGAATCAGCTGTTCTGCACGGTGAAGAAAAAGGGTCTCATAAAATTCAAGGTATTGGAGCAGGGATTATTCCAGACACTTTAGACACAAAAATTTACGATGAAGTTTTAGATATTCCATCTGAAGAGGCAATAGAAATGACCCGGCGCTTAGGTAAAGAAGAAAGCATTTTTGCTGGAATTTCTAGTGGTGCAAACACCATTGGAGCTATTGAAGTAGCGAAAAAGTTAGGTAAAGGTAAGATTGTGGTTGCTATTGCTCCAGATACAGGTGAACGTTATATGGATTCAGGGATATTTATGGATAAGGGAAGTTATACCCCAGTGAAAGATTAATTAAGAACTTAGAAGAAGAAAGGAAGATAAAATAATGGATAAAATTAGATTAGGTGCAGTAATGTCTTCGCCTTCTGTTCCAGAAATTTGGTGGGAGTTTGGGAAATATCTTAAGGACCATGGTTTAGAATTAGAAATGGTTTACCATGATTTCTATAAACCTCAAATTAATAGTTTTTTAAGAGGAGAAATTGATGTTACATGGAATGGTCCATTAGGGTTTGTTGCAACTAATCATTTTGCAAAAGGCAAGCAACTAAATGGTCCAATGAGAGATACTGATTTAGATACCAAGAGCCTTATATTAGTTAGAGAAGATAGCGATATTCAGAGTCTTGAAGATCTAAAGGGTAAAGTCATAGGATTTGGGTCTTCTGATTCTGCTGAAGGCAGAATTGCTCCAATTAGTTATCTTAGAAATAACGGCTTAGATATTGGAAAAGATTATACTGAAAAATCATTTTCTGCAGATCCTAATCAATTGTTTGGTACTTTTGCTCAAGGAGAAAGAAAAGCTCTTAAAGCATTACAAGATGGAGAGGTAGATGCTTCTGCTTGCTGGATTGGTATGTATAATGGTTGGATTAATAATCCAGAAGTCGATACAGAGGGAATTCGGGTTTTAACTGAAACATCGACTTTTGATCATTGTATATTCTGTGGACGACCTGATATTGATCCTGATCTTTATAAGAAGTTTGTAGATCTTATGATTAATATGGATAAATCAGATCCAAGAGTACAAAAAGGTATGGAAATGGAGCACCTAAATAAATGGATAGAAGGCCGAACTAGTAATTTTAAATTACTTCAAGATGGTTGTGAATATTTAAATATCTTCGATAATGATTTTAAAGATATTAATTTCTAACATTAATTAAGGGATGAGGAAAAAATTTGAAAGAATATCCGGTTCTAAGCGCAAAAAATATATCGCATACTTATGAATCTAAAGATGGGCAAAGAATAAAAGCTATCGAAAAAATTGATTTAAATGTTATGGAAGGAGAATTTGTTGCTGTAATTGGAACGAGTGGCGGAGGGAAATCCACCTTGCTGAAAATTATTTCTGGATTGATGGAGCCAACCACTGGAGAAGTAGAGATTAATGGTGGGCCAGTCGATTTTCAAAAAAATCGAATTGGATATATTTCTCAAAGTGATACATTATTACCTTGGCGTAATATATTAGATAATGTTTCTATAGGATTAGAAATGCAAGGTTTTAATAAGGCGGAACGCTATGAACGTAGTAAGGAATTTATCGATAAATTTGGCCTAAGTGGTTTTGAATATAAATATCCTAAAGAATTATCTGGAGGTATGAGTAAACGCGCTTTAATCATTAGAGCTCTAGTGATGAAACCTAGTATTATTATTATGGACGAACCTTTTGGCCCGTTAGATGTATTTACTAGGGAAGTTTTGCAGCAAGAGGTTTTAAAAATATGGAAAGAGGAGAAAACAACTTTTCTTTATGTCACTCATGATATTATGGAGGCTATCTATTTAGCTTCTAGAATTGTTGTCTTAACCCATCGGCCTGCTAGGATTAAGGCAGAATTTGATGTGGATTTCTCATTAGAAGGTAGTATTGAGGATATTCAATATCACCCAGAAGTAATTGAAATTCAGAAGGAAATTTGGAATGTCATGCGTGAAGAGGTTGCACGATCGCGTCAGGATATAGGAGGATAGTATGAGTAAAAAAACATTAAAAGCTCCAAGCTTGTATTCTTTAATATTCCTTGTTGTCCTGATTGTACTTTGGCAAATAAGTGCAAACTTCGGTTGGATAAACACTTTTTATTTTAGTGCCCCAAATTTGATAGTGCGAGATTTAGTAGAAATGATCACTTCGGGTTTGGCTTGGGAGCATACAGTATTTACTTTTGGAATCTCTATAATCGGCATTATTATTGGGGGACTTACGGGCATGATTGTCGCATATTGCTTATCCCGCTTTGATTTCATGGAAGCCGTTTTGAGTCCAATAATTGTTATGATTAACGGTATACCAAAATTGGCTTTGGGCCCCTTATTTGTTGTTTGGTTTGGTATAGGAACTTATGCAAAAATTGTGATGTCTACTATTATGGTTTTCTTTCTCTTCTTTTTTAATGCCTATGCAGGTTTTAAAAATGTTAACCAAGATTTGATCGGTTCACTGAAGATGATGGGGGCAACCCGCAGTCAAATTGTAACTAAAGTTATTTTACCTTCGACTCTCCCTTGGTTAGTTCCATCTGTTCGTACAGGCATGGGGGCTGCTCTTCAAGGGACAATTGTTGGTGAATATTTAGGTGCTACTAAAGGATTAGGTTGGATGATCCAGAACGCAGGTGGCGTCTTTAATATTACGAGAGTAATGTCCTGTTTATTCTTACTGATGGTTATCATGTATGTTATCGATTGGCTACTAGTGTCATTAGAAAAGAAGATTTTAGTATGGAGGTAGGAATTTGTTATGAAAAAGAAAAGTATATTTGGAGTAATTAGTTTATTATTACTGGCGTTAGTTGTGGGAGGATGTAATGAAGCTGCCACGAATAGCGGAGATAATCAGGCTTCAAAGACAGAAAAAGTAAGTCAAGCTAATGAAAACAAGGAACTAGAAAAAGTGACAATCACTGAGCCAGCACATGCAGTGCTTTGGGCACCAGTGTATTTAGCGAAAAACTTAGGTTACTTTGAAGAACAAGGTTTAGATGCTGAAATTACGACTGTTCAAGGGGATACACCTACAGCACCCGTATTGTCAGGTCAAGCGGAATTTGGCTTATTTGGGCCAGAAATGATTACAGGCTTTAATGAACAGGGTCAAGGAACTAAATTAATAGTAACGACAACTAAAAAATTCCCATATGCGTTAGTGTCTGGGAAGGATTTTCCAACTGTTGAATCATTAAAGGGGACCACTATTAATGCACAGGATAGCGGGAGTTCTCCAAGACAATTTGCCCGTGCGAGCCTGAAAAAGGCCGGTCTAAATCCAGACTCAGATGTAACTTATGCTAATGTTGCTAATCCTGCTGTTTTAGCTGCTCTAGATAGCGGCGAATTGTCAGCTTCAGTTGCTTCGCCAGAAATTAGAAAACAAGTACTTGATGCAGGAAATAATCTTCTCGTAGACATGTACGATCCTAAGGTACATAAAGATATTTTAGGGTCAGAAGATTATGAAATGTACATTACTTTTGTGAAGGATGAGCTAATCGAAAAGAATCCAGAACTTGTTCAAAAGTATGTAAATGCTGTATATAAAGCTATTTTATGGATGAATGAAAATAGTGTTGACGAAGTAGTGAAGAATTTAGAAGCCGATTTTCCTGAAATGAAGAATTTAAAAGAAGTCGTTACAGAAATGAAAGAGCAAGAGTTATTATCTAAAGACGGTGGCTTCACTGATGAAGGTTTTGAAGCAATCAAACGCATGTCAAAAGAAGCAGGCGTTTTGAAGAATGATATCGAAAAAGAAAAAGTTATAGATGAAAGCTTTATTAAGGAAGCCCAAGAAAACGTAGAATTAAACTAAGAAAAGGAGTTACTATGTTAGATATTACCAATATTTATCAAGAAACCAGAAAGTTTGCTAAAGAATTTATTGATCCAATCTCTTCGAATTTGGATAAGGAATGTCGGTTTGCTGAAGAAGTTTTTGAAGAGTTGGGGAAAAAAGGTTATTTCAAATTAATTATTCCTAAAGAAATGGGAGGTTTAGGGGGAGGCATCCGAGAAGATGTTGAAGTTGTTCGAGCAATAGCTGAAAGCAATCCTTCCGTTGGTTTGTGCTATATGATGCATAATGTGGCGTTAAGCTATTTATTAAAATATGGCAATGATACGATTAAAGAAAAAATTGTTAAGGACATCGTTGAAAATAATGTTTTCTGTGCTCTTAGTGGGACTGAAGCGAGTTCAGGTGTTCATATGCAAAATTCAAGCTTTACTGTTGATATTGAAGGAAATACAGCAACGATTAATGGTTCGAAGCATATGGTTACAAGTGGGGGCTTTGCTACTTGGTATATGACGATTGCACCAGAAAAAACGGGATCAGACCATATCATTAACTGGTTTGTTTCTAAAGATACAGAAGGTGTAAGCTTTGAAGAAAATGGCTGGAATGGAGTAGGAATGCGAGCCAATGCCTCAGTACCGATGCATTACAAAGATGTTAAGGTAGATGTCAGTCATGCAGTGGACGCCGCTAAAGTAGAAA
The DNA here is from genome assembly GCF_030230715.1 of Aerococcus sp. UMB1112A. Lineage (NCBI taxonomy): Bacteria > Bacillati > Bacillota > Bacilli > Lactobacillales > Aerococcaceae > Aerococcus > Aerococcus sp. UMB1112A. The sequence continues at coordinate 46,189 of NZ_JASPDS010000006.1, forward strand.
CTAAGCCTTTAAAAGTTGATACGCTTTATTTCCTATTAGGATTAACAGGAGTTTATTCTGGTTTATGCACGAGTCTATTTGAAGCTGCGAAAGAACATGCAATTAGTCGGACCTATCCGGATGGTAGGACTTTAGCTGATGTAGATATTGTTAGCGATCATCTTGCAAAAATTTACTGTTATTCAGCTTCAGCGGTTAGTCTTGCTCATGAAGCTGTGCAAGCGTATGAAAATGACAGCGAAGATGCCTTCCAAAAGATTATTTCTTCGAGAATTGTAGCCTCTGAAAATGCTATCGATTCATCAAAATATGCTATGCGTGTAGGTGGGGGTAAAGCGTATAATCGTGTAGGACAAATTGAACGTATGATGCGTGATTCTTATGCTGGACAGGTCATGGCACCAAGTGTTGATGTTCTTAAACAAATGTTAGCGGGAACTTTTAAGTAATTCATCAATAGGAAATTGAGCAGAAAAAAAGTTGCTAAAGTGTTTTATAGCTTTAGCAACTTTTTATTTTCACACCTTAATCACAAAACTAAATGAATTGATGTCCCCCCGATAAGTCGATTTGGAGTACTCAATGGCTGTGTTATCCGCAATACGAGCGACTGATTTGAAGTAGTAGAGGGGATCACCCTTGGCGATATTTAGGAGGGCAGCTTCAGTTTCATCTGCTTTTCTTATTTCGAGGTGGCGTTTAATTTGGGTGATTTCTTTGTCCATGGTTTTCAGGGTGTGATAGAAACTTTGACTTGTGAAATTAACTGTTTCGAGGGCTTCATTCCCCTCGTAAGGAATATAAGTTGTGACCAAGACAATTGGCGTCCCATTACTAAAGCGGAGACGGATGAGCTTGATGACAGGCGCTTCTTTTTTGATTTCGAGCGCGTCAGCTACTTCCTCATCTGCTGGAATGACAACTTGGCTAATGACCTGGGTTGAGGGATCGAGCCCTTTTCTTTTCATTTCATCATTATAAGACTCGATAATATGAGTAAAGCTTTGGTCGATTTTGCTGCTGATTACCTTGGTGCCAGCTTTCTTCTTGCGGTGGAGATAGCCTTCATCAACAAGTGTTTGGATGGCGGTACGAATGGTTGTCCGACTCACTTCATATTCCTTAACGAGGTCCAGTTCTTTGGGGATAAGGGAATTTTCTGGATAGGTCCCATTTTCGATTTTTTTACGCAGGTCATCAGCGACTTGTTCATGTAATTTACTCATAGAATCTCCTTCTTATTTAAATAGAAATAAAAATCGATGAGGCAGAGCTCATCGATTTATTATTCCGCTAAATGATAATTTTGTCAATCTTTTGACTTTCCATACGTTCTTTCAGCTCGTTAATGATCGCAATGCCTGAACTACAACCGATGCGCTCCGCCCCTGCTTCAATCATGGCAAGGAAGCTATCAGCATCCCGAATGCCGCCTGCTGCTTTGACTTTAACGGCGTCGCCAACGGTTTCTTTCATTAGCTTCACATCTTCTACTTTTGCTCCGCTAGAACCGAAACCAGTGGATGTTTTGACGAAATCAGGCTTCACTTCTTTAGCGATTTCAGCCAGCTTTTTAATTTCTCCCTTACTTAGGTAGCAGTTTTCAAAAATAACTTTAGATACAACCCCAGCATCGCGACAAATTTTGACAATTTTTTCCATCTCTTCCTGGATATAGGTATAGTTTTTGTCTTTTAATTCTGTGATGTTGATCACATAATCGATTTCAGTTGCGCCATGAGTTATGGCATCCTGGGTTTCAAAACATTTAGCTGCAATGGTTGTTTGGCCTAAGGGGAAGGCGATTGCGGCACCGACATTGATATCAGTTCCAGATAGGACCTTAGCGCAGAGTTTACTTTGTGTTTGATTGATGGCTACCATCTTGAAATGGTAGTCCTTAGCTTCTTCGCAGAGTTTTGTGATATCCTCTGAAGTCGCATCAGCTTTAAGATTGGTATGGTCAATGAGTCGAGCAAGTTGGTCAAGGGTATATTCAGCCATAATTTATCCTCCTAAATATGTAATTACATAATAATATTATGATTTATTATAAAAAAAGTCAACAAGAAATATAAAAGCGCATTCATTACTTGTATTTTGTTGTAAAAGTTTGTAAAAACATTAACAAAGTATTAAAATATAATTGACATTCATAATATTATGTAATAACATATAGTAAAACAAGGATATGAAAGGGGTTACTTTATTATGAAATTACTACTTGCGACCCACGGGAACTTTGCAGAGGGGATTTTGCAGAGTTATGAAATGATTGCGGGTGACAGTGCCGATATTTCAACTGTCATCTTAAATGAATTAGGCATCGAAGACTTTCGAAGCCGCCTTCACCAGACTTTAGACCAACTCCTGGCGACAGATGAAGTTTTGGTCTTAGTTGACTTACCAGGTGGGACACCTTATAACGAAAGCTTAGCCTATCAGTTAGAACGCCCACAAGGCTTGGGTGTTGTTTCAGGACTTAATTTACCGATGTTGATTGAGGTCGGAATGGGCCTTTCAAGTTCAACCCTAGACGACTTAAAGGCAACGGCTTTAGAATTCGGGAAAAATGGCATTCAATCAACGGATGATATCTTAGGCGACTTATAATCTTTATCCAAGGGAGGAGACCATTATGACAATTTCACTTATACGTGTTGATGACCGGGTCATCCATGGGCAAACCACAACGCGCTGGACTAAAGCGCGCCCATGCTATGGTATTTTGGTAGTTAGTGATAAGATTCATGCCGATAAATTACGCCGGCGTGTGCTTAAAGCAGCGGCTGGCAAGTATAAACTGGGTATCTATACCGAAAAACAAAGCTCAGATCGAATTCAAAAAGCGATTGATTCCGATAAGAATTACTTCCTTATTAGTGATTCACCGCAAAACTTTGCTAGCTTATTGAAAGCTGGGATTAAATTTGGGGATGCTCTCAATGTGGGACCGATGAATACCCGACCTGGAACTAAGGTCCTGGGACGAACCGTGGCTATTGATGAAGAAGACTATGCTGCTTTTGAGTATATTGAATCCCAAGGGGTTAAGGTCTACTTCCAGCTCCTTCCAGATGATGAGAAGAAGCCATGGGCTGCGATGAAGAAGAAATTTGATAGCCTATAGGAGGAGAAATCATGGATACAAGTTTATTTCTGCCCGCGCTTTTAACCGCTATCTTTTGTTATTTAGGCGCGATTGAGTCTTCCCTTCTTCTAGGGATGACAGGTGGTTTTTATATTGTGGGACGCCCACTAGTTGCAGGTTTATTAGTCGGTCTAGCTTTCGGTGATGTCCAGGCCGGGGTCTTGTGTGGTCTGGCTGTCCAAGGGGTCTTTATCGCTAACCTCTCAACGGGTGGTGCAACGAACTCTGAGATTACTTATGCCTCTTATGGGGGGATTGGTTTAGCACTAGCTACAACCAAAGATCCCGCTATTGCGGTGACCTTGTCTGTGCTAATTGGTCAAACCTTCGGACTTATTTTCTACAATACACGGATGGCTCTCTATTCGTTCTGGAATAACCGCGCCCAAAAAGCTGCGGAAGACTTAGATGATCGAGGCATTGTCCTGAACCACTTCATCCTGCCTCAAATTACAACTTTTCTAATCCGGGCTGTTCCAATCTTCTTAGCCATTTACTTCGGTCGTGACCTAGTGGACGCTCTTTTAAAGAGCGTACCTGAAATTGTCACTCATATTATTTCTGTTCTAGGTGGCGTACTCCCAGCATTGGGGATTGCCATGCTGATGGCCATTGTTATTAAAGAAAAATTACATCTGATCTTCTTTTTTGCTGGCTTTGTCCTTTTAGCTTTCGCAGACTTAAGTATGATTGCGCTCGTCTTTATTGCAGCTTTAGTGGCCTATCTGGTTTACTTGTCTTCACAAAATACAGCTCAATCAGCAAAGGCTGCAGCCTCTTCAGGAACTTCAGTAACAGTGAATGACAAATCGAGTTCAGCATCGTCTAGCCAGCCAGTAGTTGATGACGAGGACGACTGGTTTGAAGATGAAGATCTCTTTTAGAAAGGAGCGCGTAAGATGTCAGCAGAAGTACAACAAAAATTAACGAAGAAAGAATTACGACAAATTTGGAGACGTTGGGCCTTTACCCATCTGTCCTCTATGTCTTATGAGAAGATTCAGGGGCATTCCTGGGCCTTCGCTTATCTTCCATTTGCAAATAAATATTATGCTAAAGATCCAGATAGTAAACGCCGGCTCCTTGTTCGCCATTCCATGTTCTATAACACAGAACCTCAAACGGGACAACTGATTAATGGGATCGTAACTTCCTTGGAAGAACAAATTGCCCTAGGTGAAGATGTTGATGAACAAATGCCTGTTAATATCAAAACCTCCTTGATGGGCCCTATAGCGGGGATTGGAGATTCTATTATTCAAGGGATTATTGTTCCCCTCTTGCTCTCAATCGGTATGGGCCTAGCAGCTAATGGGAGTGCGGTCGGTCCAATTTTCTATATTATCGCCTACGGAATCATCGGGACGGCGATCTCTTACTTTAGCTACATGTATGGTTACCGTTTAGGGGTTAACGCTATTGATGCGATCATTGGCGAGAATGCTTCACGGATCACAGAAGCCTTTAATGTTTTAGGGATTATGGTTATTGGGGCCCTGTCTGCCTCAACCATCCATTTGACCACTCAATTAAATATCCCGATGGGTGAAGAGGTTCAACCGCTTCAAGACGTGCTGGATGGAATTTTCCCAGGGATACTCCCTCTAGCGATGGTACTCTTTGCTTGGTGGCTGATTTCAGCTAAACAGATGACAGCAACTAAAGTAATTCTTATCCTTACAGCGGTTATTACAGTAGGTTGCTTGCTTGGGATCTTCTAGGGCCTATTAAGAAAAAATGCTGCCGATAAGAATATTTCGGCAGCGTTTTTAATAGGGTAATAGAAATGTTTTGGATTAGAGAAGCTAGGATTAATTTTCTTATTCTATATAGATTGTAAAAAAGTGAAGGAGTATTTTATTATGATTAAGTTATGCCGTGTCGACCATCGTTTGCTGCATGGTCAAGTAGCAATGGCTTGGACTAGTTTTTTAGGAGCAAATTGCTATTTGATTGCTAATGATAAAGTTGCTGAGGATGAGGTATGGAAGAATACTTTACGTTTAGCGAAACCTAGCAATGCTAAATTGGTTATGAAAACAGTGGATGATGCGATTGAAGCCTTGAATAGTGGAGTAACAGATAAGTATCAGTTAATTGTTTTAGTTGAAAGTGTAAAAGACGCTAAAAAACTAGCAGATCAAGTACCGGATATTCAATCGATTAATCTTGGTGGCCAGAAATTTGAAGAAGGCCGGACTCAAATTGGGAAAGCTTTTTTTATTTCAGAGGAAGATGAAAGCGGTTTAATAGAGCTGGCAGAGCGAGGAGTTGAACTGGACTTACGACAAGTTCCTGGTGAAAGTAAACATGATATCGGAAAAGAATTATTAAATAAATAGGAGGCTAGGGTGATGGAAAATAATGTATTAATAGCTGTTCTTTTAGGTTTAACAGCTATGCTTGCGAATGGTGAATATTGGCTAGGGTCAAGCATGTTGAGTCGTCCATTAGTAACCTGTACGATTACAGGACTTATCATGGGAGATATGGTCACTGGTATTAAGATTGGGGCCATGTTAGAACTAGCTTTTGTTGGGTCCTTTTCAATTGGAGGTGCCATACCACCAGAGATTATTTCAGGAAGTATACTGGGAACGGCTTTTGCAATCGGAACGGGACAAGATACAGCTGTTGCTTTAACACTAGGTCTGCCAATAGCCTCTCTTGTATTGATCGCTAAGAATGTTGGTTTCTTATCTATCCTTCCCTACTTTGTTCATAAGGCAGATACTTATGCAGAAAATGCAGATGTGAAAGGGATCGGTCGTATGAACTTCCTAGGTGGTTTCTTTGCAGTTAACTTACCTATTGGTTTAATTGTTTGTATTTCTTATTTATTGGGAAGCCCTTTTATTCAAACATTAATTGATAATATCCCCCAATTTATTATTGATGGCTTAGGTATTGCAACGGGATTATTACCAGCATATGGATTTGCTTTACTTTTAAATATGATGGTTAATAAACGTAATGTTGTTTTCTTTATTTTAGGTTTTGCTTTAGCTGTTTATCTTAAAGTTCCCGTAACAGGTGTAGCTATTTTTGCTGCTATTTTAGCTTTGATTCTGACGGGCTACGCGAATTTGAAAGAAGAAAATACTTCTGAAGCAGTTGCTGCATCGTCCACTGTAGGTGTAGGAGAAGGAGAAATTGATTATGAAGATGAAGAATTCTAATACCTTAACAAAAAGAGATATGATGAAAGTCTTTTGGCGGTCCTTTACAATTGAATGGTCATGGAACTATGAACGCCAAATGAACTTAGGTTATACCTATTCTTTACTCCCTGTACTTCAAAAGATTTATCCTCAAAAAGATAAACTTTCTGAGTCGATGAAACGCCACATGGAGTTTTTTAATATAACACCGTGGATATCGACTTTTCCTATGGGGATAACCATAGCTATGGAGGAAACAAATGCAAGAGATGATCAGTTCGATCCTTCAACTATTAATAATATTAAGATTGCATTGATGGGCCCCCTTAGCGGTATTGGCGATTCTCTTTTCTGGGGAACACTTCGAGTCATTGCTACAGGTATTGGTACCTCATTAGCTATGAAAGGGAATGTCCTAGGCCCTATTCTTTTCTTGCTTATCTTCAATATTCCAGCTATTGCTGTAAGGTACTACGGACTTTTCTTGGGTTACAATATAGGTGCAGATTTTATCGGAAGTGTTCAAAAATCAGGCTTAATGGAGCGCTTAACTTATGGAGCTTCGGTTATTGGGCTTGCTGTTGTGGGCGCCATGACAGCAACTATGGTTACTGTTAATATGCCATTTACAATTGGTTCTGGGGATGATGCATTGACTATATCAGGACTAGCAGATAGTGTTGTACCTGGAATTCTTCCACTAGCATTTACAGGGTTTATTTATTATCTGGTTAAAAAAGGTGTTAAATCGTATTGGATTCTTTTGTTAATCGCTGCGATTGGTATCCTCGGTGCTTATACAGGTATCTTAGGTTTGGGGGAATAAAATGAAATCGATGCACCACTATGTTCATCAAGAAAAAGAAATTAATTTAAAATTACTTGATAATAAACATTTACTAGATCCAATACAAGATTTAAGTTTAAAGGCTTGTAAAGGAATTGTTATTTATGCTACAGGTTCCAGTGCCAATGCAGTTAATGCCGCTAAACCTTTCATGGCAAAAATCCTTAACTTACCTATTTTTGTGAGTGAACCCTCTTTAGCACTTAGCTATGATAATCAATGGCAAGATAATTATATATATATAGCGGTTTCGCAAGGCGGCCACAGTTCTTCTGTGATTAACCTAGTTGAACAACTTCAACACGAAAACCATCAAGTATGGACATTAACATCTGACCTAGAGAGTCCTCTAGCTAAAATTTCTAGTAATCTTTTACATTTAGATATGCCCATCGAAGAAATGCCTTATGTCACAGCAGGATATACGGCAACTATCCTATATTTGTATCTCTTTGCCTTAAAAGTAGCTTATAAAGAAAAGATAATTTCTAAAAAAACTTACAGCTCTTACCTAGACGAATTAACGAAAGTGGTTAAGCAAGCAGATTCTGTGATCGCTTTAAGTGAAACTTGGATCAAAGCAAATTTTAATGATTTTGAATTAGCTCGGCGTTTTGTCTTTATTGGTTATGGAGCAGCGTATGGTGTAGCCAAGGAGGCGGAGACAAAGTTTACAGAAACCCTGCATTTGCCTGCCCATGGACACGAACTAGAGGAATATATGCATGGACCTTATTTGGGCTTGAATCCAAACGATATCCTTGTTCTTATTGATCCATGTGGCCAGTTGAGCGATAGAATGAAGCAATTGAGGATATTTTTAGATAAGCATATGAAGCGAACTTACCAGATAAGCATTGGCCAAAGTGGTCAGGGCTGTAGAGATTTAGAATTTAAATTAAATTGCAGTGAGTATTTTGCTCCCCTCTTACTGACAATTCCAATTCATTTACTAGCTTACGAATTGTCTCAAGCTAAGGGGATTGACTTAACAGTTTCTTTTTATCCTGATTTTGATGAAATAACTAAATCTAAGATATAGGAGGATATCATGATAAAGTTTAATGAAGAGCAGAAATTAAAGGCAGTTGAAGGCGCACTAGCACTTCGTCCTCAAATTAACCAAATTATTGATGCGATTTGTGAACAAGGCTATCGAAATATTTGTTGGTTGGGTATCGGAGGAACTTACGCTTCAGCTTTACAGGCAGAAGTCCATATGAAAGAGCGGTCTGAGATTGAAACTTGGGCAGAGAATGCCTCTGTTTACTATACTACTGGTAATCGTCGAATTACTGATGAGACCTTAGTTATCATCTCCTCGGTATCTGGTACTACGGATGATATGGTTCGAAGTCTAAAAAAGTTAAAAGAGAATTGCCAGGCAAAAGTACTCGCTTTTATAGATAAGGGCGAAGATACGCCTATCGGGCATTTAGCAGATTATGTCATTATGTATCCTGAAAATGAACAATTGAAATTTTTTATGGTTGCCGATCGTTTAATGTATAATGCAGGAGAATTTAATAAATACGAAGACTTGTATAGTGCTCTTGATAAATATCTAGCTCAAGCTTTAGTTGAAGTGGCTAAGGAGAGCGACAGTTTTGCACTTGAGTTTGCTCAGAAGCATCATGAAGATCCTATTCATTATTTTGTAGGTGCAGGAAATCAATATGGAGCTACTTATTCGTATGCAATGTGTTACTGGGAAGAACAACATTGGCTAAGAACCAAATCGATTCACTCAGCTGAATTCTTCCATGGGATGTTTGAAATTGTTGATCGAGATACTAATGTCACCTTGTTTATTGGTGAGGATAGTCAGCGAGAACTTAGTCAACGTGTTGAGAAATTTTTACCGAAAGTTTGTGCACGTTATACAGTTATTGATACTGCTCAGTTTCCCTTAGAAGGGATTCCAAAAGAATTTAGAGGAGATATTTCCCACTTAGTTATGATGGAAGTATGCCATCGAATTGATGCACATATTGAAAAAATTAATTGTCACCCTACAGAGATTAGACGGTATTATCGTCAATTGGATTATTAATCTAATTACTTGTTTAACTTTCTCAAAACCTTCTAAAGTAAAAATCTTGATTGATAATTACTTTAGAAGTTTTTTTAATTTCTAGTATGGGTGACTAGTAACCCAAAAATCTGTGCTAATTATTTTTGAACAGTAGCAGAGTATTGAAGTTGATGGCTAGCCATGATCAAGTGAGCATCAAGGTGCAAGCCAGAGAGCCTATTCCTGAAAACTTGGAGTAAGTTGGAATAGAGACAAGTTCACTTGCATGTTTCCAACTGGAGAAAGCACTTCAATATCCTCTTTTCGACTCCAACTGAAGTGAATTATAAATCGTGAGCTTTAGCTAGAGTTGGTTCTTTGCACAACCAACACACAAATGCAGAAACGGAATGCAATATGCACTAAGATAATTTGATCAATTTTATTTATTATGAAAAATGGTTTTATTATTCATATTTGGTCGATATATGTGATTTCCAATTGACTTTCCCTATGAAAGGGGTTAAAGTTAGCTTAACTGGTAATGACAAGTGGATACAAGTAACCAGTGAATTTAATAATACGAAGGATGATTTTATGACAGCGTTACGGAAGAATTCTTCCGAAGCCTTATATGTTCAGCTGGTTGAAGCCTTGATCCAACTGATTGCTGACCAGTATGCTCCAGGTGATAAGATCCTCTCAGAACGAGAGATCTGCGAAACTTATGGGGTGAGTCGGACGACGGTGCGACAGGCTTTGACGGAATTGCTCAATATGGGCTATATCTACAAGCGGCACGGCCTAGGAACTTTTGTGGCAGACCGCCAGTCCCACCGCAAGAACTTGGCTGAGAGCTATAGCTTTACTGAGGGGATGAAGAAGATTGGGAAGGAGCCGTCGACTCAGATCTTAGACTTTGCCTTGGAGCCAGCTAACTATCTCTTGGGGCGCCAGCTTGGCTTATTACCAGATGAGAAAGTTTACCGGATCGACCGCTTACGCTTAGCGGATGGCGATCCGATGATGGTGGAGCGAAGCTATCTACCTGGTCGGGTATTCCCAGGTTTGACAGCCGATCTCCTTGAGAAGAAGCCCCTTTATGAGGTCTTTCGCCAGAATTATGGCCAGGAAATTTCCGTTGCCAATGAGGAGATCACCGCGGCCCTTATGACCAAGCTAGAAGCAGAAGTGCTTGGGACGAGCCCCCATAATCCCTGCCTCAAGATTGAGCGTCTCTCTTATAACTTGGCTGACGAAATTATTGAATTCACTATTTCAACCGCACGGGCTGACCAATTTTCCTATCATTTAAGCTTCCAAGGTCAATAAAGAGATATTTATTGAGATCGTCTATCTGTTCTAGAAATAAAATATTAAGCAATTCTTTAAAAAGACTTGACAAATCGCCCAAAAAAGAATACGCTTACATTAACTGGTAATGACATGTAATACCACTTGTCAGGATGTTCAAAAAAGAAAGGATGACTCCGATGCGACAAGCTATAAAAGCGGACCGGTTTTTCTTAGAAAATGAAATTTTAGGTCCTGGATACTTAATTCTTGAAGATGGCAAATTCCTTACTTATAGCTCAGAAGAGCTTGAAGAAGTAGAGGATGTCTTAGATTATTCTGGCTACTGGGTGGGGCCGGGACTGGTTGATACGCATATTCACGGCTTTAATGGCTCAGATGTGATGGATGCGACGCCAGAAGCCGTTGAAACCATCCGTCAAGGCTTGCCCGCAACCGGGGTCACCAGTTTCTTAGCGACAACGCTGACGGCTTCTGTTGAAGAAACCGATCGAGCTTGCGCTGTAGTGGCAGAAGTGGCAGAGGAAGACCAGGGGGCTAAGATCCAGGGCATCTTCCTGGAAGGGCCCTTCTTTGTGGAAGCCCACAAAGGAGCCCAGAATCCAGACTACTTCATTGCACCAAGCCCAGATGTGCTTGACCAATGGCAGAAATCAGCTAAGGATTTAATCCGCAAGGCGGCCTTGGCCCCTGAATATCCTGAAACGGCAGCCTTCATTGAACGGGCTAAGGCACTCGATGTCAAGGTAGCTATTGGCCATACCGATGCCAGTTATGACCAGGCCCGACGTGCAGTCGACCAGGGAGCTAGTTTATTCGTCCATACCTTTAATGGGATGAGTGGGCTCCACCACCGGGAACCTGGCGTTGTTGGTGCTGCCATGACCCTGCAGAATACCTATGCCGAAGTAATTGCAGACGGTCACCACGTCACCCCAGCAGCTATTAAGGCCCTGCTGAATGCCCGCAATGTCAATAACACCCTCTTAGTCACAGATTGCATGCGAGCAGGTGGCTTGGAAGATGGCAATTACACGCTGGGAGAGTACCCTGTAGAGGTGAAAGAAGGGGCTGCCCGCTTAAGTAATGGTAGTTTGGCTGGTTCGGTCCTCCAACTCAAGGATGCCGTTCGCAACTTGGTTGACTGGGAATTAACGACCGTTCACGAAGCCCTGAATATGGCGAGTGCAGTAGCTGCCCGCAGTGTCGGAATTGATGACCGCTGCGGGTCAATCAAGGCCGGGCGTGCCGCTGACTTCATCGTCATGACGCCCCAGCTTGAACTCCAAGCTACCTATATCAACGGACAAGTCGCTTATCAAAAATAATTTGAGGAGGCTATAGAATGTTATTAGAAAGTCAAGAAAAATTAGAAAGCTTAGGGGCTGTCAATACAGCGCCTGAAGTCAAACAACAACCAGAACTTTGGGAAGAAACCCTAGCAATCTACAAAGAAAACCGGGAAGCTCTAGCTGATTTCTTAGGCAAGATTGAAGCTAAACATGATCAAATTCGCATCATCTTCACCGGGGCAGGGACTTCCGCCTTTGTCGGCGAAACCGTTCTTCCTTATGTGAGCGAACAATTGGACGCCAAGAAATGGCGGGTAGAAGCCATTGCGACAACCAGTATTGTCAGCAATCCCTACCAATACCTTGAGAAGGAACTTCCAACACTTCTCGTTTCCTATGCGCGCAGCGGGAATAGCCCAGAGTCTGTAAAGACGGTTCAATTGGCTCAAGACGTAATCGATGACCTCTACCAATTAACCATCACCTGTGCCCCTGAAGGAAAACTCGCACAGAATGCCCAAGGCGACCCTAAGAACTTCTCCCTCTTAATGCCTGAACGCTCGAATGACAAGGGCTTCGCTATGACAGGGTCCTACTCCTGCATGGCTTTAGCTAGTCTCCTAGTTTTCGGCCAAGAAAGCTTAGAAGACAAGGAAGCTCATGTCGCCAAACTGGCCCAAATTGGACGTGAGGTGATTGACCGGGAAGAAGAGGTCGCTAAGTACTTAGAAGGCGACTTCGACCGCGTGGTTTACTTAGGCTCTGGCAGCTTAGCCGGTCTCGCCCATGAAGCCCACTTGAAAGTCCTGGAATTGACAGCAGGTCAAGTTGAAGCTAGCTTCGAATCTTCACTCGGTTTCAGACACGGGCCTAAATCCATTGTTAACGAAGACACCCTGGTCTTCCTCTTCTTATCCAACCATCCCTATACACGTCTATATGACCTCGACCTCTTGAAGGAAGTGGCAGCAGACCAGATTGCGGAAGCAGTGGTCGGCATTGGGGCTCCAGCAGAACCAGCTTATGAAGGGGATGCCTTCACTTACCAAAGTGGGGAAGACCTGCCAGATGCCTACCTGGCTTTAGCTGACGTCATCTTTGCCCAAATCGTCTCCCTCCATACTTCCGTTAAAGTTGGCAATAAACCAGATACCCCATCGCCTACAGGTACAGTGAACCGGGTTGTAAAAGGGGTAATCTTACACGACTACCAAGCTTAAGACTGAACGACAGACGCGACCAAGACTGGAAAGGATTTGACCGATGACTTCATTCAACATCCAAGGCGAAGATTTTGTCCTCGATGGCCAGCCCTTTAAGATCTTGTCAGGGGCTATCCACTACTTCCGACTGCCGCGCGCAGATTGGGAGCACTCCCTCTATAATCTAAAAGCGTTGGGCTTCAACACTGTAGAGACTTATATTCCTTGGAACTGGCATGAGCCCCAAGAAGGTGAATTTGATTTTGAAGGGGACAAAGATGTCTGCGCCTTTATCGAGACGGCCGAAGCTTTAGGCCTCTATGTCATTATCCGTCCCTCGCCATATATTTGTGCCGAGTGGGAATTTGGCGGCTTGCCCGGCTGGTTGCCTAAGAAATGTCAACGGATGCGGAGCTCTGACCCCGATTACCTCCAGGCCGTGCAAAACTATTATGATGTCCTCCTCCCCAAGCTTAAGCCCTATCAAATCACTGAAGGGGGCCCCATTCTCATGGTTCAGATTGAGAATGAATACGGGTCCTATGGCGAGGATAAGGCTTATCTCAAGGCGATCTATCGGATGCTTCGAGCAGGCGGCATCGATGTCCCCCTCTTCACCTCAGATGGCGCTTGGCGGGCCACCCTAAGAGCAGGGACCTTAACTGACTTGGAAGAGGAAAACATCCTCATGACAGGTAACTTCGGCTCCCGGGCCAAGAAGAATTTCACGGCCCTACGCGCTTACCAAGAAGAAGTTGGTCAGGTCGGTCCTCTTATGTGTATGGAATTCTGGGACGGCTGGTTTAACCGCTGGGGAAGCGACATTGTTACTCGGGAAACTTCCGAGTTGGTCGATGCTGTTAGAGAAGCACTAGAAATCGGTAGTATTAACCTCTACATGTTCCACGGGGGAACTAACTTCGGCTTCATGAATGGCTGTTCTGCCCGAGGGACGCGGGACCTGCCCCAAATTAGTTCTTATGATTACGGGGCTCCCCTAGATGAACAGGGAAATCCGACTGACAAGTACTATGCCATCCAGGAACTTATCCATGAGATGTTCCCAGATCTGAGTCAAGCTAAACCTCGGATTAAGTCTTGCTTAGCTGAACAAGAGCTGAAGCTGGCTGATCGAGTTAATCTCTTTGAAGTCTTAGAGGACATCTCTGATAAGAAGTCGAGCCTCTACCCTCAATCCATGGACCAAGTTGGCCAGTACTATGGCTACATGGTCTACCGGACCCAGTTTGAGAAGGATACTGAGACAGAGCGCCTCCGCCTCATCGATGGCCGGGACCGGGCCCATGTCTATGTCAACCAAGATTTGGTGGCTACCCAATACCAAGAGGAAATTGGGGAGGATATTGAAGTTGATTTAAGTGAAGACCAGAACCAATTAGATATTCTCTTTGAGAACATGGGCCGGGTCAACTATGGGCACAAGCTACAAGCTGACACCCAGGAAAAAGGACTCCGTCAAGGGGCCATGGCCGACCTGCACTTTATGCTCAATTGGGACCATTACCTGATCGACTTTGACCGTGCAGACCAAATCGATTTCAGCAAGGACTGGTCAGAAGGACAAGCTGCTTTCTATCGCTTCGAGTTAGACTTAGACCAAGTGGAAGATACCTTCCTCGATTTGACCGGCTTTGGCAAGGGGATTGTCCTAGTCAACGGTCATAATCTCGGCCGCTACTGGGAGCGTGGCCCGATTCGTAGCCTCTACTGCCCAGGTGCTTTCTTACAAGCAGGCAAGAATGAGATCCTGGTCTTTGAAACAGAAGGTCGGTCAGCAGACCATATTTATTTAAGAGAAGAACATACATTTATTAATATTAAGGAGTGATCAGCCATGATTATTGCATGTCGTATTGATGGCCGCCTGGTACACGGGCAAGTGGCTAACTTGTGGACCCCTAAGTTATCGATCGAACGGATCATCGTTGTTGACGACGTGGTTTCGGAGAATAAGATCGACAAAGCCGGTTTGCGCCTCGCAACCCCTAATGGTGTCCGCCTCAGTGTCCTGCCCGTGGCCCGAGCAGCCAAACAAATTAATGAAGACCGTTACAAGTCGCAACGCGTTCTGATTGTCGCTAAGACGCCAGCGATCTTCCTCGAATTGATTGAAGCAGGCGTTCCAATCGAAGAGATCAATGTGGGCAATATGTCCCAAACAGATGAAACCACTTCGATTAGTAATTCCATTAATGTGGTTCAAAAAGATGTGGATGATTTCCATAAGATCGCAGACCATGGGGTGAAATTAATCGCCCAAATGGCACCGAGCGATCCCGCTAAGGAATTCATGCCCCTACTTGAATCTAAGTTTAAGTCATAATGAATTAAAAATTTTAAGGAGGGATTATAATGGCTATTCAATGGTGGCAAATTTTATTACTCACGTTGTATTCTGGCTATCAAATTTGGGACGAGCTCCATTTGGTGACCTCAGCCGGGTCAGCCGTTTTCGCAGGTTTATTCACTGGCCTTGTAATGGGTGATGTGAAGACGGGTCTAATCATCGGTGGGGCCATGCAGTTAACCATTCTCGGTGTAGGGACCTTCGGGGGAGCTTCACGTATCGATGCCAACTCCGGGACTGTTCTAGCGACAGCTTTCTCTGTAGCAATCGGCATGGAACCCGAACAAGCAGTGGCAGCTTTGGCAGTGCCTGTAGCAGCTCTTATGATTCAAACGGACGTCTTGGCACGCTTTGCCAATACCTACTTTGCACACCGGATCGACTCTGCAATCGAGAAACATGACTACAAGGGAATTGAACGCAACTATCTCATGGGGATCCTACCTTGGGCCTTATCCCGGATGATTCCAATCTTCCTCGCGCTGGCCTTCGGTGGTGGCGTAGTTCAAACCGCAGTGGACTATCTGAACACTAACCTCGCTTGGTTAGCAGATGGCTTAACCCTAGCTGGACGTGTTCTACCTGCAGTAGGTTTCGCAATTCTCTTGCGTTACCTCCCTGTTAAGAAGAACATTGCTTACTTAGCGCTTGGCTTTGTGATTACAGCTTTATTATCAACTGTCTTCTCAAATATTACTGCGATCAGTGGCGAATTAGGCAAACTCGCTGAAGAATTGAGCGGGACATTCGTTCCACTGCCAATGTTAGGGGTATCCCTGATTGGTTTTGCCCTAGCCTTTATCCACTACAAGAATACTGTCGAACGCCAAGCCTTAGAGGATAAGTTAGCTAAGGCGCCTGCTGCGGGAGCGGTTAATGAAGGTTCAGCAGACTCAGCAGTTGAAGGCAATCCAGTAGAGGAAGGAGAGATTCTCGATGACGAACTCTAAGGAACAAGTTCAAGTAAAAACTTCTGAGAAGAAAACAGGCTACAAACTCACTGAACAAGATTTTAAACAAATTAACTTAAGAAGTCTATTCGCTTTCCAAGCGGGCTGGAACTATGAACGGATGCAGGGCTCAGGTTATCTCTACACCATCCTGCCCCAATTGCGCAAGATCTATGGTGATAAGACGGATGAATTGAAGGAAGCCATGAAGACCCATGCCCAATTCTTCAACACCTCAAACTTCTTCAATACGATTGTTACAGGGATTGACCTTGCCATCGAAGAAGAGGAGGGAGCAGAGAGCCTGGATACCGTAGCAGGTTTGAAAGCTGGTTTAATGGGCCCCTTCGCTGCGATTGGGGACTCACTCTTTGCAGCCTTAGTACCAACGATTTTTGGGGCTATTGCTGCTAACCTCGCCTCTCAAGGAAATCCATTCGGTGTTCTCTTATGGGTCGCTGCTGGCCTAGTGATCTGTGTCTTCCGCTGGAGACAATTAAAGTATGCCTACCGGGAAGGATCTTCCTTAGTTAATGAAATGCAAGGACAGCTAAGTGCTCTAACAGAAGCAGCCTCTCTCATGGGGGTCTTCATGGTGGGGGGGTTAATTGCTACCATGGTCAATGTAGAAATTGCCTTCGCCCCAGAAGTTGCAGGTGTAACAGTTAACTTCCAAAATATTCTCGACCAAATCTTACCGAAAATGGTACCAGCATTGATTGTGGGATTCGTCTACTGGTTACTGGGTAAGAAGAACATTACTTCAACTAAGGCTATCTTTATCGTATTGATCTTATCGATTGCCTTATCAGCTTTAGGTGTACTCGGATAGTTTAAGCAAATAAAGGAGAATTTAAAATGAAAGCATTAGTTTTAATCAGTCATGGGAGCTTCAGTCAAGGCATCAAAGAAAGTGCCGAAATGATTATGGGACCACAAGAAAATATCTATTCGCTCAGTCTACTACCTGAAGAAGGAGCGGAAGACTTTGAGAAGAAATTTACTGACCTCATCGATCAGTTGGATGATTTCGTTGTCTTCGCCGACTTAGCCGGGGGGACACCTAACAATGTTGCCGCCCGCCAATTACTGGAAGGCAAAGACTTTCAACTTTATGCGGGCATGAACCTACCCATGGTGATTGCTTTCGTCAACGGTCAACTCCTTGATACAGATATGAACTATCTCGAAGAAGCTAAGACCAATACAGTCAACGTGAACGAACAACTCGGACTTTAAAGGGTGAGAGCAAAGGCGTCCAGAAAGGGATGACTGGAGGAAAAGTGGATAAGAGCGGCTTTAGCCGATCGCTCCACTTTTCTGAAGTCACTTCCTTTCTGCCTTTGCGAACCCGACTAAAGGCCATGAGCAAAGGCAGGTAACACATCATTCCTAACGAAAACAATCTAGCAAAGCACTGTTTAAGCTTGCTAGATTGTTTTTTATTGTAGAGAGTTGAATAGATCTTTTAATGAGCTACTTTCGAATGAGGGCTCTGTTTGAAAGTTCAGGGCGGGCGACTTTTGACTAGGGCTCCCATTTGAAAGTTCGTTACTTTCTACTTCCAATTAGAACCCAGATTCGAACGTTCACAAGCAGCAAGTTCACAAGCGGAATGGTGACCCTCACCAACATACTTTACTATTACCAACAAAAAACTAGCAGTTCGGCCGATAAGGTCGAGCTGCTAGTTTATTAATCATTATAAAGTTTAACGTTCCACTTCGCCACTCTCGATCTTCGTGCTAGCTTCAAGAGGTCGGATGAGAGGTTCGTTGTGGTCAATGAAGACCTTAGTGATGTCTTCAAGCTTGTAGTAAGTATAGAAATCACGCTTGTCGATCTTAGAGCTATCGATAATTAAGTAGCGTTCGGTCGAATTATTCAAAGCGATCTTCTGGGCATTGCCTTCCTCGAAGGTGGCGGTCATAATATCGGAATTATTCAAGCCATTGCAGGAGACAAAGGCCTTATGGAAGTTGATACTAGCCAGGGCGGCATTAGTGATAGAGCCGTGGAAGGATTCAGTGATCTTCCGCATTTCGCCGCCCACTAGGTAGAGTTTCATCTGTTTTGATTTCTCGTTGAGGGTCTTAAAGACAGGGAGGCAATTGGTCACCACGCGCAGGTCCATGTCGTCCATCATGCTAGCAAAGATTTCCATGGTTGTCCCTGGTCCCAAGAAGATGGTTTCACCTGGCTTGAGATAGGGGAGGGCGGCACGCGCAGCCGCTTTTTTGAGATCAATGTTGATGATTTTTTTGTCGCGATGGGAGAGTTCCTTATTGGGATAATCATTCAGGCTGACTGCTCCCCCGTGGACCCGGCGCAGTTGGCCGCGCTTCTCTAATTCATCGAGGTCACGCCGGATGGTCATGTCAGAGACATGGAGTTGGTCGATGATATCAGTTACCTTGATATGCCCGTAGTGGTTGACCTCCTCCACGATATAATTTAAACGATCCTCTTTTAACATCTTGCTAGCTCCTTTCCCTAAAGAATTTTAGGTGTTCGGATAGTTTTTAATTTCAATTTGGTCATAGATAGTTTGGAAGTTGTCAGGGTTTACATGCCCTGTCTTCTTCTCCATAGTATTTAAAATTCCAGCCGTCATCCCATATTTGATGACCTCTTCTGGCGACTTGTGCTGGCTGATGGCAATGGCTAGGCCAGCGATCGTGGAGTCGCCAGAGCCAACGGGGTTAACGACTTCAATACTTGGAATATTCGCCTTGTAGAACTTGTCTTGGTGCTTGACGAAGGCGCCCTCACCACCTAAGGATACCACAATCCATTCAATGCCTTGGAAACGAGGATTCAAGAGTGCTTGGTGGAGGCTGTCGAGGTCGCTAGGGTCGAGGGTCTCACCAATGAGGTCCCCCAGTTCATGGTGGTTGGGCTTAATCAAGAGGGGCTTGTCGGAACTTGCGATGGCGTCAGCTAAGAATTGACCGGAGCTATCGAGTAAAGTAGCTACGCCGGCTTGGGCGGCGCGGCGGATGAGCTCGGTATAGAGGTCGGGGGAGAGACCCTTAGCCATGGAACCTGAGATGGTCATGGTGTCCACCTGGTCTAGTAGGCCTTGAAATTGGTCGAGGAAGGCTGCCTCTTCTTCTTTAGAGATAGTTGGGCCGCTTTCGAGGATTTCGGTCTGCTTGCCCTCGTGTAGGATAGCAATTGAGTCTCGGGTTTCACCTGCACAAGTTGAGAAAGCATTCTTGATGCCGTCACGGTCGAGCTGGTCCTTGATGAAGGCGCCGTGGTGGCCACCGAGAATCCCAGTGGTTAAGACATCTTCACCGAGTTGGTGGATCACCCGGGCAACATTCAAGCCCTTACCACCAGCCGTTTTGCTGACGTCTTGACAGCGGGTCACCCCATCAATTTCAAGATGGTCAATAGGGTAAGAAATATCGATCGAAGGATTCATCGTCACAGTTAAAATCATGGGAGAGGCTCCTTTCTGAAGCGGGATTAGAATTTTTATTTTTAATTCTCCTATTTAATAAACAGAAAGTCATCTGTTCGGTTATGAGCAGGAGTGGAGCGTTGAAGTTGGTCCTTAGCCACGTATAAGCAAGCGAAGCGAATTACGGAACGTAGGCGTTAGCCGTTACTAGCCCAAACCTGCTCCAAAAGTCAACCCTGACTCCACTTCACAAAATCTAGGCGAGCCTTTAGCAAGGCTCTTCTAGATTTTGCTCCAGTGGTTCAGGCTTAACCGACTTTTGTCGCACTCTAATTCTTTGAGTCTCGCTAGGCGAGAAGAAGGTAGCAACGCTGCTGGCGCAGCCCTGAACTTCATCTCTGGCCAGCATATGATATCTGTAATCTCACGCTGTTCGAACAGCTATCGCATAAGTCGCTTCGCTCCAAGAGCTGAAGCTGCTCGAGCCGATGCTGCTATAGCCGTTGGAGCGCTAGCGACTTACGGATATAGTACAAAACGGCTTTAGCCGTTCTTGACCCTCTAAAATTTAAGGACCAAATTCAAAAGCGCAACGTATGCTCACTAGCAGAATTTGTGTAAGAAAACTGAGAAACACTGTAGCTGGTGTCTGTCGGCCTAACTACAGTGTTTCAAGTCATGGAATCCATCAGGCCCTAATCGTGGTAATAGCCTTCATTCCATTTTTCGAGATATGTATCGAAGAGATGGTCGCTATGTTTACTGTCATCTTGACTATCTAGGCTGGCAATTTCTTCAATGAGGGCCTTGTTTTCAGGTGTTTCTTGGTAGTCTTCATGGATGAAGGCTTCGATGATGTCGCTCATCAAGAATTCCCCTGTGATCTTGCCGCCAAAAGCGATAATGTTGGCGTCTAATTCACGCCGGGCGTAGAGGGCACTGGTCATGTCGCGAACCAGGGCAGTCCGTGTCCCAGCGACCTTATTGGCTGCATTGGAAATCCCAACACCAGTCCCGCAAAGGACAACCCCGAAGTCGACATCGCCAGAAGCCACGAGTTCGCCAACCCGTTTCCCGAAGATAGGGTAGTGGGTGCGGACGAAGCCGTAAGTTCCGACATCGATCACCTCATGGCCCTTCTCTCTTAAGGTATCCGCAAGGGCAATCTTAATATCTGTCACAATATGGTCACAACCAATAGCAATTTTCATTTTTTTAACCTCCTCAGTCTGACGAACTAGCACATTTCGTTGAGCATATCGACGCGGACTTGGTGGCGTCCAGCAGCATAGTCTGCTTTCAGGAATTCACGCACAATATTGCGGGCCAGTTCAGGGCCAACGATTTCTTGGCCTAGGGTAATGATACGGGCGTTGTTATGTTCCCGGGTCATATAGGCTGTCCGTTCATCAGATAGGTTGGCCACAATCGCTCCCTTATGTTTGGTTCCTGCCATGAAGCTACCAACTCCGTAAGCATCAATGGCGATGCCTAGAGTCTTGTCATCGGCCTGAACCTTGTCAACGATTGCTGCAGTTGAGGCAATGAAGTCCTTGGCTGGTGTCTCAGTCACATCGATAATCTCATGGTCTGTTGTTTCCAAATAAGCTTTGATGGTTTCTTTAAGTTCGAAACCGCCTTGGTCTGCTCCAATAACTACTTTCATTTCATAGCCTTCCTTCCATCATTAAAAAGAATTGTTTAAATCTGTTTGTTTATAGTTTAGTATGTTTGAATACGAAAGTCAATCCTTTCGCTCGCAAAATTTAACAAAGAAAAATAAGATAGTCAGATAAATCCTATAAACATATAGTTAATTCCGTCTATAACAAAAATGAAAGCCTTTATATAAAGTCCTTGACAATTTAGTGGAAGCGTTATAATATAAACACAACAGATAAACAAAAACAAACATTTGGAAGAGGAGTGTTTACAAATGAAGAAAGTCTCACAAGCCAAGCTCGACCACTTGAAGAAACTATCAACTGACAACCAGGTGATTTCTGCCTTAGCCATTGACCAACGGGGTTCCTTGAAGAAGATGCTCCAAAGTGCAGGGGAAGTTGAAGATATTCAAAAAGAAGTGGAACAATTTAAGATTGCCATTTCCGAAGAATTAACCCCTTATGCGGCTTCCATCTTATTGGACCCAGAATACGGCTTACCTGCCGCTGCTAAGAAGGATAGCGATTGTGGCTTACTCCTAGCTTATGAAGAAACCGGCTATGACGCTTCTGAAGTTGGCCGCCTACCTGACCTCCTACCAGACTGGTCAGCCAAGCGCATCAAAGAAGAAGGCGCTGACGCCGTTAAATTCCTCCTCTACTATGATGTAGATGAAGACGAAAAGATTAATAATTGGAAACATGCCTTCGTTGAACGGATCGGGAGCGAATGCCAGGCAGAAGATATCCCCTTCTTCCTTGAAATCCTATCCTATGATGCCAATATTGATGATGCGAAAGGCAAAGAATATGCTAAAGTTCGCCCACACAAGGTCAATGAAGCTGTCAAAGTCTTCTCCGATGACCGCTACCAAGTGGACGTGCTCAAGGTTGAAGTACCAGTCAATATGAACTTCGTGGAAGGTTATGGCGACGAAGCAGTTTATAGCCAAGAAGAAGCTAAGAAATTCTTCCAAGAACAAGACGCCGCCACAGACTTACCTTATATCTACCTATCAGGTGGGGTATCTGCCCAACTCTTCCAAGACACTTTGAAATTCGCCAAAGAAGCCGGTGCAGCCTTCAACGGGGTATTATGTGGCCGTGCGACTTGGGCAGACTCCGTTCCAGAATATGCAGAAAAAGGCGAAGCCGCTTGCCGGGAATGGTTGAGCACCCAAGGTAAGGAAAATATCCAAAACTTAAACCAAGTCTTAGCGGACACTGCAACGCCTTGGACCGATAAGATTTCAGCAGAATAGAGAGGGGATACTATGACGAGCAGCTTATTTGCTCCGGAGACCTGCTTTGTTCTTGGGGGAGAGAATGCAGAGGAAATCTTTAGACAAGTTGACCAAGAGCTTAAGCAACTAGACTTGGTTAAAGAGGGCTTCCTCGACAGCTTAATTGAAAGAGAGAAGAACTATCCTACAGCCTTAGATATGCAGCCTGTGAATCCCAATTTCTCTAACATTGCGATTCCTCATACCGAATCAGAATATGTGACGGTGACACGGATTGTGCCCATTAAGCTCACAAAGCCTGTGACCTTCCACAGCATGATCCAGCCTGACCAGGCCCTTGAAGTTGGCTTCCTCTTTATGCTCCTAAATAAAGATGCTGAAGCCCAGGCTGGTCTACTGGCCCAAGTCATGGATTTCTTTAACCGGACAGATGCAGACAAAATTGAAGACTTCCTAGCCAGCGAAGATCCTCAAGCAATCTATCAATTTTTACAAGAGAACTTCTAGAAAGGAAATGGTGTAGAAAATGGTCAAAATTCTAGCAGCATGTGGCGCAGGGGTTAACTCCAGCCACCAAATCAAAGATGCCTTAGAGACAGAACTCTCAAATAGAGGTTATGATGTCCATTGTGATGCCGTGATGATCAAGGATATTTCAGAAGACATGATGGAAAAATACGATATCTTTGCACAAATCGCTGATACCGATTTAGGCTTTGAAATCCCCATTCCAGTCGTTAACGCTGGACCAATCCTTTATCGTATTCCTGCCATGGCTGAGCCTGTTTATAATGAAATCGAGCAAGTGATAAAAGATCTCGGCTAATAAGAAGCCTTAGTAGGAGTGGATAGAAATGGACGGCATTATTGAATTTGCCAATACGATTCTCCAGCCAATTATCGACTTAGGGCCGGCCCCTCTAATGACGATTGTGCTCACAGTTTTGGCATTATGTTTTCGTGTGAAATTTACGAAAGCCCTGGAAGGTGGGATTAAACTAGGAATTGCTTTAACCGGGGTTGGGGCGATCATGAATATCCTCACGTCCTCCTTCTCAGAAGCCTTAGCAGACTTCGTTAAGGGGACGGGGCTACAGTTAAATATTACGGACGTTGGTTGGGCACCGATGGCAACCATCACCTGGGGGTCGCCCTATACCCTCTACTTCATGTTGATCCTTTTGGTTGTCAATATCCTCATGTTGGTAGCCAATAAGACTAACACCTTGGACGTCGATATCTTTGACGTTTGGCATTTATCCCTAGTTGGTTTATTTGCAATCTATTGTGGGGCTCCCCTCTTGGTCGCTACCATCTTGGTTGTCTTCATCGGAGTCCTGAAGATCATCAACTCAGACTTGATGAAGCCAACTTTCAACGATTTAATGAATGCCCCAGATGGCAACCCTATGACAACGACCCACATGAACTATATGATGAACCCGATCATCATGGTTTTCGATAAGGTTTTCGACAAATTATTCCCCTGGCTAGATAAATATGACTTTGACGCAGCCAAGCTCAATAATAAGATTGGCTTCTGGGGATCAAAATTTGCTATCGGGATCTACCTGGGACTCTTTGTTGGGATCCTCGGCGGCCAAAGTCCAGACAAGATCTTGACTTTAGCCTTCACAGCAGCAGCCTGCTTGGAGCTCTTCTCTGTCATCGGTTCTTGGTTCATTGCTTCAGTTGAACCATTATCTCAAGGGGTAACCGACTTCACCAGTAAACGTTTCGAAGGGCGTACCTTCAATATCGGCCTGGACTGGCCTTTCATTGCGGGGCGTGCAGAAGTCTGGGCAGCAGCCAATGTCCTAGCTCCGATTATGTTGCTTGAAGCGCTCATCTTACCTAAGAATGGGATCATGCCTTTAGCTGGGATTATTGCCATGGGCTTGACCCCAGCCCTCTTAGTGGTGACTCGCGGTAAGATCATTCGGATGATTACGATCGGGGCACTGGTTCTCCCAACCTTCCTATACGCTGGGACCATCATGGCACCCTTCGTTACCGAAACTGCTAAGAAAGTAGGCGCCTTCCCTGCAGGCATCGATAGCTCGGCCTTGATCTCAGGGACGACCATTGAAGGTCCTGTTGAGAAGTTCTTGGCTTACTTTGTTGGGAATGCCTCCCAAGGCCAAATTGAATTCATTATCTATGCCGCCATTGCTCTAGTGATTTACACCTTGCTCTTTGTTTGGTATGCCAAACAAATGAAGAAGCGTAACGCAGAGTATGCTGCAGAGAAAAAATAGATCCTCTTTATAGGGGAAGACACCATAACAGCGCTAGACAAGATGTCTGAGCGCTGTTATTGTATAATTAAAGATTTACAAAATAGAACGGACTTCACCTTATTTATGGACCTAGGAGGGTATCATGAAAGCATTAAAAGCAGTGATTTTTGATATGGATGGTTTGATGTTTGATACAGAGAAGGTGGGTTACGAGCAGACGAAGCGGGCTGCGGATGAGCTAGGCTTTGACTATGATATCGAAGTGTTCAAAGGCTATCTCGGGACAAATGAGCAAGAAACGTTAGCTTATATTCATAAGCACTATGAAGGACAGCCGCAAGTCGATGACTTTATCGCTTTGACGGTTCGATACATCGAGGAAGCTTTAAAAGATCCCGATAATATCGATGACAAAAAGGGGCTTTATGACTTGCTCGACTATCTCAGGTCGCGACAGATTAAGCTCTATATTGCTTCGAGCAGTCGGCGGGATGAGATTATCCGCAACCTAGAGGGCAAGGGACTCGCTGATTATTTCGAAGGGATAGTAGCTGGCAATGAAGTCAAGCGAGCCAAGCCTGACCCCGAAATTTATCTAAAAGCTTTTGACCTGACTCATACCGAAGATAAGCAGGAAGTTTTGGTTCTTGAAGATTCAAAGAATGGCGTCCGAGCAGCCTACCGGGCAGGACTTCCAACAATTGTGGTTCCTGATTTGATCCCAGCCGATGAGGAAGTGCGGGACAAGGCTGTCGCCATTAAGGAATCTTTGGAAGATGTCATTTCCTACTTAGAGAGTGACTATAGCTAATAAATTCTATATTATTGATAGCGCTAGCCAAGCCCCTAGCGCTGTTTTTTTGTTTGAAGAAAGGCCCTGAGCTGAAAGTAAATTCACCCAACTGAGCTAAAAACTAATGATAATCTTCATAAAATAAAAGTACTTTCAGTTTATCGCCATTATATTGAAAAAGGGTTTGCATTAGCATAGAATAAGGCATGTAAAGGATTACAAAATTTATAGGAGGGATTAAAGATGCTAGAGTCGGCAAAAGGCGAATTGATTGTTTCCTGCCAGGCACTTGATGATGAGCCTTTGCACAGTTCATATATTATGTCGCGGATGGCGGTTGCAGCCCAGGAAGGCGGTGCCAAGGGGATTCGCAGCAATTCTGTGGCAGATATTGAAGCAATCAAAGAAGTCGTAGACCTTCCCATTATTGGGATTATCAAGCAGGACTATCCGGACGCAGAGATTTATATCACCCCAACCATGAAAGAAATTGATGCCTTAGTGGCCACGGGGGTTGAAGTGATTGCCTTGGATGCCACAGTTTCTAAGCGGCCCAACAATCAAAAATTAGAGGATTTTGTGAAAGAAATTAAGGCCAAGTATCCCGACCAAGCATTGATGGCGGATTGCTCCACCTTAGATGAAATGTTAGAAGCTGATCGTTTAGGCTTTGATTATATTGGGACGACCATGGTGGGGTACACAGAGCAAAGTAAGGAGCTCAAGATCGAAGCCAATGATTTCGAATTGATCCGCCAAGCCCTAGGCCAAGTCGACCATCCCATTATTGCAGAGGGGAACATTGATACTCCAGACAAGGCGCGACGGGTGCTTGACCTTGGAGTTTACAGCGTCGTTGTCGGCTCCGCTATTACCCGCCCCCAATTAATTACAGAAAAATTTGTCACTAAAATTCATCAATAGATAGAAAGGGTTTTTAAAATGACTAAACGTACAGGAAAAGATATCAAAGGCATTATCGCAGCGCTCCTCGTACCTTTCGATGCGGAAGGTAAGGTTAATGAAGCGGGCCTCCGTCAAATCATCCGCCATGACATTGATGACATGAAGGTGGACGGCCTCTATGTTGGCGGGTCAACCGGGGAAAACTTCCTCCTCGAAAAGGAAACCAAGAAGCAAATCTTTGATATTGTAAAGGATGAAGCAGGCGATGCTGTTAAATTGATTGCCCAAATCGGTGGGACCAACTTATACGAAGCCATCGAATTAGGGCAATATGCGACCGATTTAGACTACGATGCCGTATCTGCTGTGACACCTTTCTACTATAAGTTCTCCTTCCCTGAAGTGAAGGCTTATTATGAAGACATTACAGCGGCTGTTGACAATGATTTGATCATCTACTCTATCCCAGCTTTGACCGGAATTGGCATGGGCATGGCTGAATTCAATGAATTACTGGCCATTGATAATATTATCGGGGTGAAATTCACCGCTGCTGACTTCTTCTTGTTAGAACGTCTCCGTCATGCCTTCCCAGATACCAAGATTTACTCCGGCTTTGACGAAATGTTATTCCCAGCAGCCATTTACCAAGTCGATGGGGCCATCGGATCAACCTACAATGTGAACGGCATCCGAGCCAAGGGGATCCTCGATGCAGTGGCTGACAATGACTTAGCCAAGGCCCGTCAACTCCAAAAGGAAAGTAACGACTTGATTGAAGCCGTTCTCGCTAATGGCCTCTACCCAACCTTGAAACGTCTCTTACAATTACAAGGTTGCGACCAAGGGGACTTCTTAAGCCGGAAACCAATGGCTTCAATGACGGAAGCACAAATTAAGGAAGCAGATCGTATTTACAAAGAGTATGTATAGTTAATGAAATAGCCGTGCTGGCTTGTGGGGAGGAGACTAGCTATGAATTCAGGCGGGTTTACGACAATCGATTTAATTATCCTGATTGTCTATCTATTAGCGGTGTTGATTGCAGGTTTATTCTTTTCAAAACGTGAGATGCAGGGTAAGGAGTTCTTCAAGGGGGATGGGTCCATCCCCTGGTATGTGACTTCGGTTTCTATCTTTGCGACCCTTTTGAGCCCGATATCCTTTATGTCCTTGGCTGGGAACTCTTATGCTGGGACTTGGATCATGTGGTTTGCCCAATTAGGGATGTTGGTGGCCATACCGATCGCCATTCGTTTCTTCTTACCGATTTATGCCAGGCTAGATATTGATACAGCCTATGACTACCTTGACAAACGCTTTGACTCTAAGATTCTACGGATTATCGGGGCAGCGCTCTTTATTATCTACCAAGTAGGGCGGATGTCTATCATCATGTACCTGCCTTCAGCTGCCCTGGCTCTCCTAACAGGGATTAATGTGAATATCCTGATCATTCTAATGGGGGCTGTCGCTATTGTCTACTCCTTCACCGGTGGGATTAAATCGGTACTTTGGACGGACTTTATCCAAGGCTCTGTCCTCCTAGTTGGGGTGACCTTGTCCCTCGTCTTCTTGATCCATGATCTGGATGGGGGCTTTGGTACTATTATGAACCACTTGACAGCCGATAAGTTCTTAGGGCCAGATGAAGTGCTCTTCGATCCCAATCTCTTACATACATCAGTCTTCCTCTTGGTTGTCGGGGCAGGCTTTAATACCTTATCGTCTTATATTTCCAGTCAAGATATTGTCCAACGCTTTACCACGACCCAAGATATTAAGAAATTAAACAAGATGATGTTCACCAATGGGGCCCTGTCAATCTTCATTGCGACCGTCTTCTATCTGATTGGGACCGGGCTCTATGCCTACTATCAAATCCAAAACCCATCAGATCCAGGCGCGCAAATGCCCCAAGACCAAATCTTCACCTACTTCATTGCCTACCGCTTACCAGTTGGGATTACCGGTGTCCTCCTAGCTGCTATTTATGCCGCTAGCCAGTCCACCTTATCCACTGGGCTGAACTCAGTTGCCACTTCTTGGACCTTGGATATCCAGGACTTACTGACTGAGGACCTCGATGACGCCAAGCGGACTTGGATTGCCCGCTGGGTATCTCTAGGGGTCGGGATCTTCTCAATTGTGATCTCGATTATCTTAGCTCACTCTGAAATTGTATCCGCTTACGAATGGTTTAACAGCTTTATGGGACTGGTCCTTGGGGTCCTCGGCGGGGTCTTCATCCTCGGCGTCTTCTCCAAGCGTGCCAACAAGTACGGGGCTTATGCTGCCTTGATCGTGTCTTCTATCATCATGATCTGTGTCAAATATGTCTTGCCAGCTGATAGCGTGAGTATCTGGGCTTACTCCCTGATCTCAATCGCGGTTTCTCTGATCGTCGGCTATGTGGTTTCCTTGATCTTTAAGACTGACCAGGCCCAAGCACCGAAATACACAACCATTTATGATATCCCTGAAATTAAAGAAAATGCTGATTGGATGGTGAGAGACTAATGGAACTCTATGATATGAACCACTTAACTTATACGGACCGCCAAGCCCTGCACCGGGTGACGGCCTATCTCAAGACCCATGATATTTCAGAAGATGAGCCAGGCAATCACCCGATTGAAGAAGGTTTCTTCTACAATGTGATTGCCTATGACACGACCACGCCGGACCAGAGGGTGTGGGAGAGTCACCGGGACTATATTGATATCCATGTGCCTATTGAAGGCAAGGAACGGATTGCCCATAACTTCATCGCCCATATGACTTTGGGCGACTATGACCCAGGCGATGACTTCCAAGCTTCTGAAGGCCCCGCCCAGTCAGAGCTAATCATTGCACCTGGTCAAATCTTGGTCTTAGACCGAGAAGACGTCCATAAGACGGGCTTGATTGTGGATAAGAGCCAGAGCATCAAGAAGGCTGTCTTCAAGGTCAAATACGATTAAGGAGCGTTTGCCATGAAGATTCTAGCCATTGATATTGGGGGGACAACTATCAAGTCAGACCTCTATGACGCTCTCGGTCAATCCCTGGGACACTTTAGGGAAGAAGCGACAGCAGTCTCTATTGAAGACCAGACCAATGGCATTCTCGACCAGGTCTTGGCCCTAGTGGATGACTATCAAGCAAGTGTAGGGGGTCTGGATGGGGTGGCCATCTCCAGCGCCGGAGTCATTGACTCCCAAGCGGGGAAGGTCATCTATTCGGGCTACACCATCCCAGCTTACCAGGGAACGGATTTCCGCCTGGCCATTGAAGAAGGACGAGGCTTGCCCCTCAGTATCCTAAATGATGTCAATGCAGCAGCTTATGGGGAGTTCTGGCAGGGCGATTACGATACAGAGGCTAGTCTAATTTGCCTAACCATCGGCACAGGAGTAGGAGGCGCTGTCCTCATCGATGGCAAGATTCACTTTGGTCGCCAGTTTAGTGCAGGCGAGGTGGGTTACCTTCCTGTTGGCTCGGACCGCTTCCAAGATATCGCGTCGACGACCGCTCTCTGCCGGAACTATGCCGCGATGACTGGCCAGGACCAGGTCACAGGTCGGGAGGTCTTTGCGGCTTACCAGAGAGGAGATGACAAGGCAGACCAAGCCATCCGTCAGTTCACAGAAGCCCTGGCCCAGGGCTTGCTGCCCATGGTCTATCTCTTGAACCCAGATGCGATTATCTTAGGAGGGGGCGTCATGGCCCAGTCAGCTATCCTCCTGCCTCGGATTGAACAAGCCCTGGCAGAGCGGATTGAGAGTGACTTCTTCTTGCCCGAAAAGATTGTAGCAGCAGGCTTGGGTAATGAAGCTGGACGTTTAGGGGCTGTCTACCATTTCCTCCAAGAACATCCTGGACTTAGTAAATAAAAAAGAATAAAAATTTCCCTAGAAGCTGGCTTTCGATGAGTCAAGTTGCTGGGGAAATTTTTTGAGTATTTGGCTATAATAGAGAGTGACAGTATAGTTCTTTTGATTTTTATATTAATACTGGTCGATTATTAAAAAAGTGCTTTTTGATGAGCAGGAGTGGAGCTTTGAAGTTGGTTGTTAGCCATGAAAAGCAAGCGATGTGAATTACGGCTAGTAGGCGATTAGCCGTACTAGCCGTTTGAATGCTCGCTAGGCGAGAGACCTTGGCTCGAGCCGGTGCCATGGCTCTTTAACAACCAAATTCAAAAGTGGAACGGAGGCTCATTGGACTCTTGATTAATAATCGATAAAGAGGAGGTAAGGGAGAAGGTTATGATTAAATTTTCGCAGAGTATTCTGCCTTTGATTGAGACGTCTTATGAATCTCTAACGTCAACGGAACGGATTGTGGCGGATTACTTCGTTGAGGACAGCCACCAGGACGAAGACTACTCCATTGAACACTTGGGAGAGGTCCTCCATGTGTCCCCGGCGACCTTTACCCGTTTTGCTAAGAAGTTGGGCTATTCGGGTTACCGAGAGTTTCTCTATGATTATCGGACAGGTTTGCCCAAGAAGCAAGATGATCCAGGCAGTCAAAACATTGAAAAAGTCTTATCTGACTACAATGCCATCCTAAATAAAAGCTATAATTTAGCCAATTCAGACCAACTCTTCCGGATTGCCCATGCCATCCGTCAAGCCAAGCGGGTGATTATTTATGGCGTAGGGAGTTCCGCCCTAGCTGCTGAGGAGATGACCAGCCGCTTGTTGCGCCTAGGGATCGTGAGCGCTACGGTGAGTGATGCCGATGCCATGCGCGTCCACCAGGTGGTTATCGATGAGGAGTGCTGTGTCCTTGGCTTTAGTATCTCAGGACAGAAGAAGGTGGTCCTCAACAGCCTACGCCAGGCAGCTAAACAGGGAGCCTATACGCTCTTGGTGACAGCCAATTTTGATGTGTCATTGAAGGACCAATTTAATGAAATAGTACGCGTGGCGACGGTGAAAAATTTGAATTCAGGTAACCGGATTTCACCCCAATTGCCCATTATTATTATGTGCGATATTATCTACGATTATCTGCTTGAGATTGATCGGGAGAATATCCAGCGGACCTTTGAGCGGACCATGGATGTCTTTGAGGAAGGGGAGATATTGTAGTGTATAAAAAACTATCCGTATCCAGTAACTTACACTGGGCGGATAGTTTTTGTCTGTGAAGTTAGAATAAGGCTTTCTTGGTTTGTTCGGTTTCGTTGTTGATGTAGTCTTTGACTTCTTGGCTGGTGAGGGCCTTGATGAAGGCGTCATTCCAAGGGGCTTCTTCCTTGACGACGAGGTAGATGCCGGGCTCTTGAGCATAGGCCAGGGCCTTGGCTGGGTCATGGCCGGCTTCCTTCATGACGTCAGACATTACGAGGGCCAAATCAGCATCAGTTAGGGCGTTGGCTAATTGCATCCGCTCCATCTCAATAAATTTCAGATTGTGAGGATTCTCGGTGATATCTTCAACAGCTGGCAGGCTCTTGCTTGGGTCCAGTTTAATGAGACCTTCTTGTTCTAATAATTGGAGGGCCAGGGCGCCGTTGCTGACGTCATTGGAGAGGGCAACGGTCATGCCATCTTTGACATCCTTGAGGTCAGTGATGTCCTTGGCATAGAGACCAATTTGGAAGGCGAAGATAGGAGGGCCAATCTTTTTGAGATGGCCATTCTTTTCCTTATTGAAGTTATTGAGATAGGGCTCGTGTTGGTGGAGGGTCGCATCTAAGCTGCCATCCTCAGCCCCTATATTCGGGCCAACTGCATCATCAAAGACTTTCTTCTCAGCCTTGTATTCATTTTGGCTCTTATTAAAGACGTCAATCGCCTTATCGAGGACGTCTTGAGAAATGGCGGTTGTTCCAATGGTTATTGTTTTTTGCGATTGGCCACTTTCTTTCCCGCAAGCTAAGAGGAAGAGGGGAAGGAGGAGGGCCAATAAGATGAGTGATTTTTTCTTTTTCATGCTTAGTGTCCTTTCTGTGTGAGAAGTTTTTTAATGCGTTTGAGTCCTTCTTGGAGAATAGCTTGTGGCATGGCGAGGTTGAGCCGGATATAGCCATCCGAATTATTGACGAACATGTCGCCGCCCTCCAGGAGCACCCCTGCCTCATTAGCGAAGTAAAGGGGAAGGTCAGTAACATCATCAGGAAGATAGGCGCTAACATCAACCCAGGCTAGGTAGGTTGCTCCTGGAATTTCAAAATTAGCTTGGGGCAAATATTGGTCAATGAAAGACTTAGTGAAGGTAAAATTATCAGCTAAATAAGCGTTCATCTCGTCTAGCCACTGGTCGCCCTTCTCATAAGCGGCCTGGTTGCCGGCTAGACTGAGGGGATTTTCGAAGTCATAGTGGTTGGCTTTCCAGATTTGTCGGAGTTCCTGGTTGCGAATGACCACATTGGAGAACATGAGTCCGGCCATATTGAAGGCCTTGCTCTGGGCGAAGGTCACAATCAGTCGGTCATAGTCCGGTAACACTTTGGCAAAGGGATGGTAAGCTAAGCCAGGGCGTCGGATGTCGCAATGGATTTCATCGGAAATTAACCAGGTATTATGCGCTTGGACCAGTTGGCCAAAGCGTTGAAGCTCTTCCTCTGTCCAAATTCGGCCAGTCGGATTATGAGGATTGCAGAAGATACACAGTTTGATGTCTTCCTGGTTAAACTTCTCTTCGAGATCATCGAAGTCCATAGAGAAGTGTCCGTCTTTATGGATCAATTGAGAAGTGACTAATTGATTTCCATTAGCGCTAACTGCCTTCTCAAAGTAGGCGTAAGAAGGGGTTAGGATTAAAACCTTATCATCTTTGGACTGGCAAATATAGGAGACCAGTTCATAGAGAGCTGGGATGATACCTGGTGCGGTGACTAGTTCTTCTTTTGGAAATGTCCAATCGTTCCGCCGCTCGGTCCAGGAAACCACAGCTTGATAGTAATCAGGGCTAAAAACTTTGGTATAGCCTAGAATCTGACGGTCGAGACGGTTCTTGATAGCCTCACGGATGAAATCAGGTGTCGCAAACTCCATGTCCGCTACCCACATTCGAATAAACTCATCATCTGCATAAGGAAAGGTCATGGAATCATCCGCATTGAAGATATAACCGCGGAAACCATCGGTATTTAAAGCATTCGTCCCTTTGCGGTCAATGATCTGATCAAAATCGTAAGCCAAGTCAATCGCTCCTTTATTTCTATTTATCTTAGTGACTAGTATAGTGGAAGAATCGCTTGACTGGCAGTATCGATAAGTGACCAGGATTCATCGCAATTAACGATCACAGGGGATTTCTCTTAGACACCGCTTGCAAAGCTTGGTATAATTTATTTATAATAATAAAAAAAGGAGATTTTAATATGGCAGAAGAAAAAGTTGCATTAGTTACTGGTGCTGCTCAAGGGATTGGGAAGGCCATCGCTGAACGTTTGTCCGAAGATGGCTTTGCAGTCGCTGTAGCTGATTTGAACGAAGAGGAAGCCAAGAAAGTGGCTGCTAGCTTGGAAGAAAAGGGGAAGAAGGCTATCGCCGTTAAGGTAGATGTTTCTGATCGCGACCAAGTCTTTGCGGCTGTAGAACAAGCAGCAGAAGCTTTTGGGCGTTTCGATGTGATCGTGAACAATGCAGGCCTTGGCCCAACTACACCAATCGAAACCATCACCCCTGAACAATTCGAACAGGTCTACAAGATCAACGTCGGTGGGGTTTATTGGGGGACCCAAGCTGCGATTGAGCAGTTCGACAAGTTCGGCAATGGCGGTAAGATCATTAACGCGACCTCACAAACTGGGGTAGTCGGCAATCCGAACTTAGCCCTCTATGCGGGAACTAAGTTTGCTGTCCGCGGCATTACCCAAACCACAGCTCGCGACTTAGCAGAGAAGAACATTACAGTTAACTGCTACGCGCCAGGGATCGTGAAGACCCCAATGATGTTCGACATCGCCCACCAAGTTGGCAAGAATGCTGGCAAGGATGATGACTGGGGCATGCAACAATTCGCCAAGGACATCACACTCGGTCGCTTGTCTGAACCCGAAGACGTGGCTGCGGCTGTTTCCTTCTTAGCTGGCCCAGACTCCAACTACATCACGGGCCAAACCTTGATCGTTGATGGCGGGATGCAGTTCCAATAAACATATAGAAAAAGCAAACTGCGTATTAGTCCAGTTTGCTTTTTTGATTCTATCAATCCGCTGATAAATATCGAATTACTTTCATCTGCAAATTATACTTATTGGGGAGTTAGGTAGTCTCTGCCACCATGGATAACTTGGGGTTGAATCGACGGTGGACTGATCGATCAAGAGGATGTACTCGAGCTCTTTTGGGGGCGAAATACTTATAACGCAAATTGTTTCCAGGATGTTGGCGGATGAGGTCGACTACGCCCTGGTTAAACAGTTTTTAGCGATTGTTATTTTATTGTTGAAGCCAAAAGGAAGCATTGTAGAGACAAGCTCTACAATGCTTCCTTTAAATGCAAATACCAATACTTTTCCAACTCGTGTAGTGAAACTTTAGACCTATTGACTTAGTAAGCCCTTTTCGGTTAAATAGTCTTTGGCGATTTTTTCTTCACTTTGTCCGCTTTCTTCAAGCAGGCGATTTAAGTGAATCATGTTTTCGCCATCAAGAGAAGCAAAGAGATCGTTGAAGAGCGTTTCTAGTTCAGGATATTGTTCTAAGATTTCTGGTGTAGCGATTGGAGCTGGGCTGTAGATAGGGGATACGTGCTTAGGATCTTCTAAACGAATGAGATCGAGAGATTCGATGAGTCCGGAAGTGGCATTGGTTGTCGCAACATTGATACCATCCGTATTATTAGCAACAGCAGTTTTCGCATCATTAACCCCCATGACAATATTTTCTTCAGGGATGGAGAACCCATATGCTTTTTGCCATCCAGGGAGGGTAGTTTCAGCTGTAGCGTAGTATTCGTACCCAGCTTCGACGCCAACTTTAATGTCTCCACCATCGTTAACATAACGGGCGAGGTCTTCTAAGCTTTTGACATTATTCTGTTCTGAGAACTCTTTGGAGACTGCTAGAGAGTCAGTATTATTGAAAGGAGCATAGGTTAACCAAATGATGCCGTTCTTTTCATCAGCTTCTTTGGTTGTTTGGAAGGCTGTCTCGAGATCTTCTTGATATTTAGACACATCGGGATTATCGATAAAAGCTAGGCCGCGACCAGTATAGTCGAGAGACAGATCAATTGGGTCTTCTTTGATTCCAGTTCGCATTAGGGAGGTATTATTGGCTAATTCACCAACAGTTGATTCAACCTGATAGCCCTTATCTTCTAGAATTTGTAGCATCATCTGGCCAATAATGCGACCTTCTTCATCATTCATTGTACCCAAGCGAACCAGCTTATCACTGTCTGTAGTTTGCTCATTTGTTTCGGTTGACTTAGTAGTGGATGCGTCGTTGCTATCATTGTTGGATGCACTTTCACAAGCTCCAAGGAAGCCAACTCCCACAATCAGTACGACTAGGCTTAGTAGATATTTAATTTTTTTCATGATAAATTCCTTTCTTAATATGATAATTTATATTCAAAATATCGAATCATTCGGTCAGAGAACAAGGCCATCAAGATGATAGGCAGGGTGCCTGCGAATACCGAGACCATGTCATAGCTTGTATAACCTGAAAAGATGAGCTGGCCTAGGCCACCTGCCCCTGCATTATAAGCTAGGGTAGTGGTCCCGATGCACATAATAACGCAAACTCTAAAGCCGGCTAAAATCACTGGAAGAGCCATTGGTAGCTGAATTCGAAGCAAACGCTGCAGAGGAGTCATTCCTAAACCGGCAGCTGTTTCTAATAAGCTTGGTTCAATATTATCCAAGCCACTCACTGTTGAGATAATTACTGGCAGCATACCCTGAAGCACTAAGGCGATCACAGCCGTCCACATATTAAAGCCGAAAATATTGAGGGCAATCATGAGAACAGCGATGGAAGGGACAGCAAAGGTCATTGAGCTTAATTGATCAATCATGGGACGGAAGGACTGGCCCAGTTCGGTAAAGCAGAAACTCCCCAATAGCACACCAATAAGGACAGAGAGTAGACTACTGATACTCGCTACCTTAACAAAGTCCAGAGAGGCTTGAGGCAGGTTGATGAGGGCATTCGTTCCTAAGTTATTGGGCCAACGTGTATAGAGCGCTTCTTCCACAAGATCGAAGCCAAAGATAATAACTAAGAGGATGACTAGTAAGATTCCTGCCTGTACCAGGCATTTCGTTTGTTTAGTCATGAGCCCTCTCACCCCTTAATACATGGAGGATGTCCCCACTGGAAATTTGACCAACTGTTTGTCTGTCTGGCTGGATGACTTGTAGCTGGTCAACCCCTTCCTTAACCATCAAACTGAGGGCATTTCTTAGGCTGCTCGTTGCATCAATTGAAATCCCTCCAATGGATTGGTCGGTTGTTGGTGTCATATAGTCTGCTATTTGATAATTGACTAAGACTTTCAAATAGACGTCCCCACCCAGAAACTCTCGGATATAGGGATCTTCTGAGGCAATCAATCGCCCAGGCGTATCGTAGGCTAACAGTTTCCCATCCTTCATAACAGCTATCAAATCCCCTAATTTAAGGGCTTCATCGATGTCATGAGTTACGAAGATAATTGTCTTCCCTAAATCTTGTTGCAACTGAATGAGTTCATTTTGGATAATGGATCGGGTAATAGGATCCAAGGCACCAAAGGGTTCATCCATCAGAATAATCTCTTGGTTAGCAGCTAGGGAGCGAGCGATACCTACACGCTGCCCTTCACCTCCGGATAATTCTGAGGGGTATTTATTGATATATTCTTCAGGTGGAAGTCCTACACGGTGTAAGAGGTCCTTCACGCGTTCAAGTGTGTCATCCTTATCCCAATTGAGAAGTTTAGGGACGGCGGATATATTTTCTCGGACCGTCATATGGGGAAAGAGACCCACATTTTGGACCATGTAGCCAATCTTTCGCCGTAAATCTTCAACATTGAAGGATTGGATATCTTCTCCGTTGATTGTGATGCTGCCTTCATCATAATCTATTAAGCGGTTAATCATACGTAAAGTTGTTGATTTCCCACTTCCTGATTTGCCTAGAAAGACAACCAATTTGTTACTAGGAATTGTGAAATTTAAACCATTAACGGCAACTTTGTCATCATAAGACTTTCGAATATTTGTTAATTTAATCATAATTGAACTTCCCCTCTCTTTCTCCTGAAGGCTATAAGCAAGTAGTTTAGGAAGCGTAGCAAGGCATCACTGACCAGAATCATAAACAAGATAGGAAAAGTTCCTAATAAAATCTGGTCAATTGCAAAGCCTTTAGAGCCTGATAAGATAAAGGAACCTAAACCTCCATAGCCTGCATAGGCTCCCAGAGTAGTTCCTGCAATTGTCATCGTTAGAGCGAGACGGATGCCCGATAGCATCACAGGCAGGATCAAAGGGAGTTCAACCTGGAAGAACACTTGCCGCTTGGTCATCCCCATAGCTCTTCCGACTTCGATGTACTTACCATCAATCGAGTCTAAGGCCCCATACATATTATTGACAATTTGGAAGAGGGCATAACAGAGCAAGGCCACATAAACAGGGGCCGCTCCTAAGCCAGAAATTCCGATGGCCTCTGCAAAGGGCAGGTGGCGGTTTAAGTATGATAAGGGGAAAACCAGTAAGAAAATGAAGGCGATTGAGGGGATGGATTCAATTGTATTTAGGAATCCCGCAATCCAACCTCGCCAACGGGGATAGCGGTGACCTAACCAAACCAAGGGGAGGGAGAGGACAATCGCCGAGAGAATGACTCGAATGACCATGGACAAATGTTTCCAAAATTCAGTATGGAATTTTGATTGACGATTGTAATATTCCACCATGATAGATAGGCCATCCAATTGACCACTAAAGAAACTATAAGCTGCAATCCCTAGGCCTGGAAGGTAGTTAACCAGTCTTTGCCAGGACGTCGTCATTGATCGGTTTGTCTTGTAGAGGATGAGGTAGTTACAGATCATATAGAGATAGCAACCGATACTCATCGAAATGCGTGCATTATCTCCCGTTAAAGCCACAACATTTGTCGCTTGTCCTGCAAATAAAAGGGCTAAACCACAATTCGTACTCGCCAATAGAGCACTGAGCGAATGAGCCCATAGTTTTTGGCGGGATAGGGCCACTAGAGCGACTAATAAGATGCTTAGTCCCACAATAATGGGGAAGTTTGCACCAAGACTTTTGCTGGCTGTCAGGCCTATTTTTTGTGTGACACGGGACTCACTAACGAACATGAAGTGGTTTAAGAACAAGAGGAGAAGGGCAAAAAGGCTGAAAAAAAGTGACGCAAGATCTAACTTTTTATTCATAATATCTCCTTAATAGTGTATAGTAATTGTCCTGTTAAGGGAGGCATGGGTGCGCTCCTTGAACAAGAGGCTTCAAGTTTACATTCTGCAAGGAATAAACGGTTTTCTGTCATGTCTTCATTTGAAAGCCCCCCTCTCTAGCTAAATCATCTATTAGTACAAAATAGTAATAGCAAATTAATAGTATCACATTGTGAAATTCAAGGCTATTCATAAGCTAAGCTTTAGCGCTCTTACTTGTATTGAATAGATTATTTGTATATAGTTTATTTGTCTTATTACACATGAACTAGGAGGTCAATTTATGCTTCAACGTCTCTCTACGGAAAAATTAAAAGATTTCATCCAAATAGGAGCAGTTACTCTCTTAGATACCCGTTCCGCAACAGCCTATGCTGGTTGGCTGGATGATCTGCGAGCTGGCGGTGGCCATATCGCAGGAAGCCGCTTGTTTTCTGCTGACTGGATTCTCTTCTTAGATCAAGCGATTATGAGTAGTCGAGAAGCTAAATTTCGTCGTGATCAGTTAGTGGAACGAAGTCAGTATTTTATCCAACAAAACAATATAGAAAAAATTGTATTAATCGATGACGATCCTGAACGATGTGAACAAGTTGGCCAATTTTTAGCCCATTTTATGCCGTCGGATAGCCAATACTTCTATTACTGTTTCTCTGATTGGAAGGACAGATTAGAATCTTATCCGCATTATGATAAGATTGTGCCGGCTACTTGGTTAAATGCTGTAATTTCAGGCCAGCAACCTGACCACTATACGACGTCTAACTATCAAATTTTTGAGTGCGATTGGGGACGGGCGGGTATTACTTATTTATCGAGTCATATCCCAGGTGCTGTTCATTTGGATACTGAAGATTTTGAACAGGCACCGGCTTGGACACACCGTTCCTTAGAAGAGCTTCAAAGTTTCGTAGAGAAATATCAAATAGATCCTCAAGCAACGATTATTCTCTACTCTAATGGAGACCAAGGCGCTGAATATAAGACAGCCCTGATTCTTGAGGCACTAGGGTATCCGCATGTTCGCATTCTAAGTGGGGGTTATAGTCCTTGGCGGATACATGGTTTTGCGACTGAGCGAGGTAAGGATTCGCCAGTGCATGGTGACTCTGTGCCCTTCCCAGTAGGGGCTGATTTCTCTTGTTTGAAATCCATAGAAGAGGTTCGAGAAATATGCCGAGGTGAGAGTTTAGGAAGTCTAGTCGATATTCGCCAGTGGGCAGAGTATCGTGGGGAAATGACTGGCTATGATTATATCCACCAGGCAGGCCGTATCCCAGGTGCAGTTTATGGCGGATCTTGGGTCAATTATAAGAATATCGATGATAGCTTACCTGATCAGACTTACTTCAGTGACCAACTCAGTCAGCACCAGCTTGACCTCGGCCAAGATTTGACCCTATTCTGTGGCAGTGCGGGTTGGGGAGCTAGTATCTTGTACTACTTCGCCTATGTTTATGGGTATACACAGCTTAGCCTCTACGAAGGGGGCTGGTGTGAGTGGCAGCTCGACCCGACTAATCCCATAGATACCGAAGTATTACCTGCTAAAGACTAAGAAAGGATGCAAATTTATGGACCAAATATTTACAACAGCGTTGATGGGGAGTCTTCCTCGCTCATCGCGCTTGCTAGAAGCAAAAGAACAGAAAACGGTGGGGAGCTTGAGTGCCCAAGGCTACCAAGATATTCTCTTCAATGAAACACGACGGATGGTAGCTATTCAAGAAGAAGCTGGAATTGATGTGATCACAAGTGGGGAGCTGGATCGCGACAATTATATTTCCTATGTGGCTGCTAAGGTCGATGGGATTGAAATCATGACTAATGACGAACTTCTTGACTATTCCAGTGAGGAATTTCGTAAAAGTTATGAAAAAAGTTTAAAGGAAA
This sequence comes from Aerococcus sp. UMB1112A, assembly GCF_030230715.1. Classification (NCBI taxonomy): domain Bacteria; kingdom Bacillati; phylum Bacillota; class Bacilli; order Lactobacillales; family Aerococcaceae; genus Aerococcus; species Aerococcus sp. UMB1112A. The sequence goes on from NZ_JASPDS010000006.1 coordinate 87,006, forward strand.
GAGATGCCAAAGATGCTGGCATCAATAATCCGATTGCTGTGGGTAAAATCGATACCCAGGCCCAGCTCAACTTTGAAGAGATTCATATGCTTGAAGCTTTAACGGATAAACCTCTCAAGGCAACTCTCCCTAGTCCTTACCTACTAACTCGGTCTCTCTGGCTGACCGGTGTTTCAGATCAGGTCTACGCTAACCGAGAAGCTCTAGGCAAAGATATTCGTGAACTGATCTTGAACGAAGTCAAACGCTTAATCGATCGCGGTGTCCGTGTGATCCAGCTCGATGATCCCGTGCTCAGCCAAATTGTCTTTACCGACGAGGAAGATCAAACTTTCTACTGAGGTCGCTTGTCTGAACGCGTCAGTTTTGACGAAGAGTTAGGTTTCGCCTACGATCTGATTAAACCAATATTCGATCTCATTAATGAGAGCCCCAATACTTTGGGTGCGCTCCATGTCTGCCGAGGCAATTACACACGGGATGTCAGTGGCTTACTCAAGGGGTCCTATGCCCAACTCTCTGACTTCTTCTCCATCGCCCAACCTGATATGTTAGCTCTAGAATTCTCTACGCCACGCGCAGGAAATATTAGCGACCTCTTCAAGAATGAATTCATTGCAGAAGATATTTATTTAGGTCTAGGCGTCGTCGATCCGAAGACAGATAGTATTGAACAACCCGCAGACATAGTCAAACGGGTGGAAGAAGCCCTCAACTTCCTGCCCCCAGAGCGCATCTGGCTCAACCCTGATTGCGGCTTCGCTACCTTCCAACAACGCCCGATGAGCACGGAACAGTTGCTTACTGCTAAAATCGAAAATATGGTTAAGGCTGCTGAAGTATTAAGAAATCTTTACTAAGTTTTAGTACATTGTTATATGGATAACTCCTAATATAATCAATACTGAGCAACTTATTTTTATTCCGTTACGTCATAAAGATTGAAAGAGATAGTCAAAATAATGAGCGCCAAGTATATAAATTTCCACTGCGAGTTGTGAACGAGGAATACTACGGAAATGAATAATTTAACAAATCAAAAAAGCAAGCTACCCGCTTCAGTAGCTTGCTTTTCCCATCCTCTCTATTCCTCCGGCTGGTAACGTGTCACCTTCATCCGCAGTTTATATTTATCGCGGAGTTCAGCGATCTCTTGCATCATGGGCGACTTGTGGTGGGCGTCGAGGGCGGACTGGTCGGTCCAGGTGTCGATTAAGAGGATGCTCTCAGGGTCTTCTAGGGGGACGAAGTAGTCATAGCGCAGGTTTCCGGGCTGCTGGCGGATACGGTCGACAACACCGCGGTCCATCATTTCTTGGGCGAACTTTCGCGCGTTGTCGCCTTGGCCGCTGTAGATGATATTGATAACGAGTGTCATAGTATTCCCTCCTATATGTTCAGTTGTTCACTTACTTCCATTCTAGCATTTCTATGCTTGAGCTCACAAGCTCCAAGCCTTTGTGCTATACTGGTTAAATCTTAAGGAAAAAAGGGGGATGCTCTCATGAAATTTAGGCCCATCCAAGCCAAGGACGATGCCCAACTGGCTGGTCTTATTCGTTCGACACTGGAAACTTTTCATTTGGACTTGCCGGGGACAGTTTACTATGATTCGGAATTAGACCATCTGAGCGATTTTTACCAAGGCAAGCCCCAAGAGCGCGCTTATTATGTGGCCGTGGATGACCAGGACCGGGTCTTAGGCGGGGTTGGCTATACGGCGTTTGGAGGCTTTGACCAGTGTGCGGAATTGCAGAAGCTTTACCTGGTCCCTCAGGCTCAGGGGCAGGGCCTAGGGCGTAAGCTGATGGAATTAGCGATGGATAAGGCCAAAGAAGCTGGCTACCAAAAGCTCTACCTAGAGACCCATTCGAACTTGGCGACCGCCATTATCCTCTACCAGAAGTACGGCTTCAGGGAAATTCCTCGTCCTGAGAACTTGATCCATACCACTATGGACCGCTTTTTCTTGAAGGACTTATTGAATACTTAATGTGTAGAGAAGGCAGCCGATACCTTTAAATAGATGGATCGGCTGTTTGTTTATTCGCTCGCTCCTAGCCTATAGAACTTACGCTTATAGACCGCTTTCTTGGTCAAAGTATTACGAAACCGCTATAATAGCTTTAGGATACTTATGGCATAAACTGAAAAATTGGAGGCGTCTATGATGAAAACTTATGACAAGCAGTATATTAATGGCCAGTGGCAGGAGGGGACGGGGGAAGCCGTCTTGGAAAACCGCAACCCCTACACAGGCGAAGTGCTCTACACTTACCAATCTGCAAGTGCCAATGATGTGGACCAAGCCTACCAAGCGGCCCAGGCAGCGCAAAAAGACTGGGCGGCATTATTACCTAGTGAGCGTGAGGCTTACTTCGACCGGCTCTTAGAAGTTATGGAAGCGTCAAAAGAGGACACCCGGGCGGTCTTAATTGAAGAAGGCGGGTCAGCTGCTAACAAGCAGGCTTTTGAGTTAGAGACTATCCAGGCGATTGTCCGTGAATTCCGAGGCGCTTCAGCCCATATGGAAGGGACCATCCTCCCCTCCAATGTCCCAAGTAAGAAGAACTTAGTCATCCGCGAGCCCAAGGGTGTCATCGGCGTGATTGCACCCTGGAATGTGCCCTTCGTTCTCCCTTACGGTCTGTCATTCCAGCCTTGGCAACAGGCAATACTGTCGTTCTTAAACCTGCTTCGGATACGCCAGCTTCTGCTTTCCACATTGCGGAGCTTTTGGACAAGGCAGGTTTCCCAGCAGGGGTCTTCAACGCGATAGCGGGGAGGGGCGCAGAGATTGGCGACAGTATCACGGCCCATCCGATTCCGAATGCGATTTCCTTTACTGGCTCGACTGAGGTAGGTCGCCATATCGGGGAAGTGACGGGACAGCATATCAAGGAGGTTTCCTTAGAATTAGGGGGGAATAATGTCCAAATCGTCCTAGCTGATGCAGATATTGAGAAGGCTGTTGAAGCTGCCATCTTTGGCTGTTTCTTCCACGCCGGTCAGATTTGTATGCGGACCAACCGTTTGATTATTGAAGAGGCCATCTATGAGGACTTCTCCCAAGCCTTCCTTGACCGTGTGAAAGGACTTAAAGTGGGAGATCCGACTGATGACGCCAATTATTACGGTCCGATTATTAACGAAAGTCAAGTAGAGAAGATTACGGGCTTTGTCCAAGCGAGTTTAGATGAAGGCGCTCAGGTCGCCTTAGAAGGTCAGACAGATGGGCAAGTGATGACGCCTTGGGTGCTGACAGAGGTGAGCAATGACATGACCATTGCCCAGGAAGAAGTCTTTGGGCCCGTGATCGGTTTAATCCGAGCTAAAGATGAAGCTGAAGCCATCCAACTAGCCAACGACACAACATATGGCCTCAGTGGCTCAGTCTTCACTGAAGATAAGTACCGCGGCATCCAAGTCGCCAAGCAGATCCAATCGGGCATGGTTCATGTGAATAATCCTTCGATTAACGATGAGCCCCATGTCATGTTCGGTGGCGTTAAGGCATCCGGCTTGGGCCGCTTTAATGGCAAGTGGGTAGTGGATAAGTTTACGACTGAGCGGTGGATTAGTGTGCAGGGAGATTAGCATTTACTTGTATAAGTAGACAACAAGCGTCCCGACTCATTGGTGGATAAGTGAGTTGAGACGCTTGTTTGACGTTCAGAAGCCTGGTTTTATTTTTACTTATTTACATTCTTTTAAAACTTGCTATACTAGTTTTAGAAAGCGATTACAAAAATGGGAGGGATTGATTATGGAACATAAACAAAATAGTCGCTGGGAATTTTTCCAAGGTTTGGGTAAAACCTTTATGCTACCTGTCGCTTTACTAGCCTTTATGGGCCTTTTACTAGGGATAGGGAGCGCCTTTACAGGAGAAGCAGTTATTCAGAGTATGCCTTTTTTAGGGCAAGAATGGCTACAAATTATATTCCGTTTCTTGTCAACAATAGGTTCCTTTGCCTTTACTTACTTACCGGTGATGTTTGCGATGGCCATTCCTTTAGGACTAGTACGTAAGGAAAAAGGAGTTGCAGCCTTTTCAGGTTTTGTTGGCTATGTTGTAATGAATCTTTCTATAAACTTTTATTTGACTGAAACGGATCGCTTGGCGGCAGAAGACGGCTTACGAGAAGCTGGCCAAGCCATGGTTTTTGGAATTCAAACCATTGAAATGGGAGTTCTTGGTGGGATTATTGCGGGGCTAATCGTTTATCATTTACATAAACGGTTTTACAATATTCAGTTGCATGATAGTTTTGCTTTCTTTTCAGGCATTCGCTTCGTACCAATCATTACCTCTCTCGTCATGGCTCTTGTCGGTTTGCTAATTCCTTTAGTCTGGCCTTTATTTGCCTTTTTGATAGTTGGGATTGGTCATTTAATTCAAAAAGCTGGTGCTTTTGGACCGTTCTTATTTGGCTCAGGCGAACGTCTACTCTTACCATTTGGCCTCCATCACATCTTGGTGGCTATGATTCGCTTTACTGAGGCTGGAGGAAGTCAAATTATTGATGGTGAACAAGTTGTTGGAGCCTTAAATATTTACTATACAGAGTTAGCTAAGGGCTTGTCAATTTCACCTGAAGCCACAGCTTTCCTTTCCCAAGGGAAGATGCCTACTTTTATCTTTGGTTTACCAGCAGCAGCCTTCGCTATGTATCGGACAGCCCTACCTGAAAACCGTCAAAAAATTAAGGGATTATTGATTTCAGGTGTGATTGCAACAGCAATCACAGGAATAACAGAACCAATTGAGTTCCTTTTCTTATTTATTAGCCCACTGCTCTGGGTCTTCCATGTTTTCATGACGGGCTTAGGCTTTATGACGATGAGTCTATTAGGAGTTGTAATTGGAAATACTGATGGTGGTTTACTGGACTTCTTCATCTTTGGTGTTATGCAAGGAACTTACACACAATGGTGGCTGGTATTGATAGTTGGGGCTATTTGGTTTGCAGCTTATTACTTTGTCTTCAAAACAGTCATTGTCAAACGCGATTTACCAACCCCAGGGCGTAAGGCAGTGGCTGATCAAGGAACTGACTATACTGAAGAAGAGCTCCAAGCTTCTGGCAAGGTATCTAGCCAACAAGCTGCAGGTATGCTCGCTGCTTTAGGTGGAAAAGAGAATATTGACTCTTTAGATAATTGTATTACTCGTTTACGTTTAGTTCTCAAGGATGGAAATATCGTAGATGACGACCGGTTAACTGATTTGGGGGCCTTAGGTGTTGTCCATCTTGATGATCACAATGTTCAAGTTGTAATAGGTACACGCGTGACCAGTGTCCGCAACGAACTTGAGGAATTACTTTAGGAGGTTAAGGATGAGTGACTTTGACCGAATCCATGATAGAAGAGGAACCTATTGTACTCAATGGGATTATGTCCAAGATCGTTTTGGTGTTTCTGACTTGCTGCCCTTTACAATTTCAGATACAGACTTTGCAGCCCCTGATTGTGTCCAAGATGCCATTCAAAAAAGAATTCAACATCCTGTATATGGTTATACTCGCTGGAATCATGAAGATTTTAAAGAAAGTGTAGTTAACTGGTATAAGCGACGTTTCCAACTATCGATTGATCCAGATGGAATTGTTTACAGTCCATCTGTTATGTATACAGCTTCTCAGTTGATTGCTAGTCAGTCAGCCCCAGGAGATGGTGTCGTCGTACAGACTCCGGGCTATGATGCCTTTTTCAAAGTAATTGAAGGCAACCAACGTCGCATTATTGAGAATCCATTGATTTATGATAATGGGCAGTATTACATTGATTTTGAACATTTGGTGGCTTGTTTAAAAGAGCCAAAGAATAAAGTTCTTCTCTTTTGTTCTCCACACAACCCAACAGGCAGAGTATGGACAGTCGATGAATTGGAGATAGTTTATCAATTGTGTCAGAAACATAATGTCTATTTGATCTCCGATGAAATTCATATGGATGTCCTACGACAAGGGGTTATCCATCATCCACTTATGGAAATAGGTACTGAGGGAATAGCAGTTATTACATCAGCATCAAAAACTTTTAATATTCCAAGTCTAATTTTCTCTTATGCCTTTATCCTAGATGAATCAATTAGAGAAGATTTTCTCTATCGCTTGAAAAATAAAGATGGGCTCTCTTCTGCAAGTTGTTTAGGGCTAGAAGCAACTATGGCATCTTACCGAGGTGGAAGCACTTGGGTCGATGAATTAAATACCTATATTCAAGTAAATGAACAAATTGTTGATCAATATCTGGCAAAAAACTTGCCTGAAATTTATCGTGTTCCGGCAAATGCTAGCTATCTTTTATGGCTAGATATTTCTCAATTGTCGTATTCTATGGACCAAATTCAAAAAGGTTTAGTCCATAAGGGCCGGGTAGCAATTATGGATGGTCGTGTCTATAGAGGTAATGGAGGTCAGTTTCTACGTTTAAATATTGGTTGCCCTAAGAAAAAGTTAGAGGAAGGATTGGAACGGATGCTTGTGGGGATAAAGGGGATTGAGGAATAGTAATCAGAGAAGAGAACCTGTTCGTAAAAGCAGGTTCTTTTTTCAGGAATAGATTGATTAATAACTTTATTCTATCTCTAGATTATTTCTAGAAATGAAATTAAGGTACGAAATTTGCAATAAGCATATAAAATTCACCTAGGTAATTTGTTATGAATTAATAGTTAAAATACTTTTATTATGATGTGATTCATTACTTTCAGAACTTTTCTTATTATGCTATATTAATCCTAATGAGTATGACAGCATGGGGGCGTTAAAGTGGCGAGTATTGAGTATCCATTGGTTAAGAGGATTCCTTATAGTGAAGAGGCGATTAAGGCTTTTGAGACAGACTACCAGAAGCCGTTAGATGTTAGTGATGAGTTGACGGAAGCTGATATTTTCTTAGCTTATCCGACGGTGTATATCATCACGGATCGAAAAAAGAAGCAGGTTTCTGCTTATGTCGGAGAGACCTCTAATATCATTTCACGGACAGTTCAGCATATTAAGCAAGATCCCTTAGAGCGCGATGACTGGGACAGCTTAGCTCGATCTTCTGAAGCTGAGATGTATATTGTAGGGCATGATAAATTTAATAAATCATTAACCCTAGATGTTGAAAACCAGTTGATGCTCTACCTCTCAGGAAACCCAAAAATCCAACAATTAAACAATCGCCGCTCTAACCCTCAATTTCGTTACTATACTTCAGAATTAATGCCTAAGATTACCTCCCAAGTTTGGCGAGAATTGCATTCTCAGAATCCTGACATTTTTCCTGAAGAAGAAGTTATAAAGGATAGTGCCTTATTTAAAGCTTCTCCCTTCCATAAATTAACTGCCGAGCAATTAAAGGCTAAGGAAATTCTATTTGAAAAAATTAGAGGAAATTTGAAGCTTGATAAACAATCTGAATTGATTTTAGTTAGTGGCGAAGCAGGGGCGGGGAAGACGGTGCTCTTGAGTTCACTTTTCTATGATTTGAATCGATTGAGAACTAGTGATTTTTCGACTGAAGAAGATCGACTTTTGAATTGTTATTTGTTAGTTAATCATGATGAACAGCACAGGGTATATGATGATATTGCTTTGAAGCTTCGAGTGCAAGATAAACGTGGTCAACGTGTGCAGAAACCAACTTCTTTTATCAATAATCATCTAGAAGAAGTGGATGGTGAACTTATTTGTCAACAAGCAGTAGATGTTGTCTTAGTTGATGAAGGACACCTCTTGCTTACCCAAGGAAAGCAATCTTATCGGGGGAAGAATCAACTGGAGGACTTGTTGAAGTGTGCTAAATTAGTCATTCTAATCTTCGATGAAAATCAAATTATTAGTCGGGCTGAGTATTGGGAAGACAGTCAAATTCAAAAACTGATTGATACGACAACGGTAAATGATAATCATATACGTTTGGAAAATCAAATGCGCCTACAATCAAGTCCAGAAACCTTGCAGTGGATTGATGATTTTGTAAAAAGGGGCGAAATCAAGCCAATCCCTGAAGATAATCAAGGCTACGACCTTAAAATCTTTACAGATGCTCAAGAAATGTATGAGGCTATCAGAGATAGGGCTTATGACAAAGAAAAGGGATTATCACGGATGTTGGCAACCTACGATTGGGATTGGAAGCAAGGTAAGGGAACAAATTGGAATGTAACTGTCGGAGACTTTAGTCTGCCATGGAATTATAGTCAAACTAAGAGTCCCGGTCAAAGTTCGGCTAAAAACCTAAAGTCTTGGGCAGAACAGGAGGCTTCTATTAATGAAGTTGGTTCTACTTACACCATTCAGGGCTTTGACCTTAACTATGCGGGCGTGATTATCGGTCCCTCGGTTAAATACCGAGATGGACGAGTGATTTACGATGGAAGTGAAAGTAAATCAAATCAGATGACAAGCAGACGGACTATGTCTGATGGGAGTAAGCAGGACGTTTCAGAAAAAACTGTTAGAATCTCAAAGAAAAAAACAATAATATGTGTATTATGCATTAAACCTCCCCTGATTACTTAGAGTAGCTAGGGGAGGTTGTGCTATAGTTAGGGTAAATTTATCAGAGAGAAGGTTAGGCTATGGATGTGCTGATGAAGATACAAAAAGAATATTTGAATTTAGCGAGTAAAGAGAAAAAGGTTGCGGACTATATTTTAAGGTATAGTGATTCGATAAAAAATATGAATATCAAGGAGCTAGCAGAAAAAACAGGCACCTCTCCTTCAACGATTACTAGATTTATAAGAAAAATCGATTTAATCTCTTATTCAGACATGAAAATCGATCTTCAATCTGCAGATTCACAGAAAATTCCGGAATATACAGATTCCATTATTGATGATGTCTTTTTGTACTATCAAAATGTGATAAAAAATACTCAGAGACTAATCAATATTCAAGAAATTGAAGCTTTTGCAGATATGATTTCTGATGCACCAAAAGTGATTTTGATTGGTGCGAGTAATTCAGGGGTAACAGCTGATATTTTTCGTGTTCGCTTAATGAGAATGGGAATAGAGGCGATTAGCTACTCCGATCCAATGTGGATGGAAATGAATGCAGGTATTTCAAATGCTAATGACTTGTACATTGTATTGTCGAATTCAGGGACAACTCAATGCATTATCGACACAATGAAACGAGCTAAATTACGTGGATGTAAGATTATCTCTATAACAAGCTATTCTGAAAATCCAATTGGGGAAATGAGTGACCTAGCTTTGTATGTCTATAATACAAGGTTTGTAAACAACGAGAAATTCACAAACTCACAATTTTCTATGGTTTATTTAATTGATGTTTTGACAACTTATCTTCTAGAAAATGACAATTATCGATTAAAAATGCTTAGGACTAGAGATATTGTTGGAGATGCTTAAAAATACTTTAAGCAAAATGAAAGTGATTTTCAAAAAATAAATATGATATAAAGCGGTTTCTCCATCTCTTTGTGAAACCGTTCGTTTTTTAAAGTTAAACGAAAATAGTTTTCATATTATATCATTGAGGAAATATTTTTTCTAAAGTAAAATGTAGCTAGAAAAACAGAGAAGGGGAAGTAAGATATGAGTAGAAAAAAACAGCCTTATATCAATGAGCAAGTCGAAATGGAACGTGTTGAAGATTGTTTACATATTACTTGGATAGGAAAACCCGGTTCTCATTATAAATTGTATGGTGGATTTAAACCTGAAAAAGATAATATACAAGAGCTTTTAGAAGAGAATAGCACAGGTGAATTTATCCTGCAAATACCAATAGATAGCTTGCCTAGTTATTATCTAATACAAGTTGATGATGAATGGTCCTCTATTTTCGCTGAACGAGTTTTACCTTTAGAGCAAGCCATTAATTTTAGAGATATGGGTGGTTATCGAACACTAGATGGAAAGCGGACGAAATGGGGATTATTGTTTAGATCAGATCAATTATCAAAGCTTTCTGAGCAAGATATAAAATTATTAGAAAATTACCAATTAAAGACGATAGTTGATTATCGTTCAGCTCACGAACGAAAAATGAATCCTAATAAAGAAATTGGAACAGTAGAAGAAACAGTGTGGTGTGATCCTCAATCAAGCTTTTCTGAAGCAGCAGCTAATGCGGCTGACCTAAATGAAGAAAATATAAAGTTAGTAAGGCAACTTGAGGAAGGAATGGTAGATTCAAAGTATGTAAATGGAAAAGGACTTAAAGTTATTGAGGATTATAGAAAAATGGTAACCAGCGAAGCTTCCCAAATAGCATATAAAAAATTCCTTCAGGTATGTGCTCAAGTTGAATCCGCTCCTTTGGTTCACCATTGTAGAGGTGGGAAAGACCGAACAGGATTTGGTTCCATGCTCTTACTGCTTGCTTTAGGAGTATGCGATGAAGATATTGTTAAAGATTATATACTAACAGGTGTTATTAGGACAGAAAGAAACGAATTAAAATACAAGCTTTATAGGGAATTAACTGATAATCAGGATTATTTAGATTATTTAATGTCAATGATTGAAACGCGATCCGAATATATTAAAGCAAGTTTGGATGAAATTCGACAACGATATGATAATACAGATGAGTATTTTAAGGATTACTATGATTTAAATCAGAAAGATTTAGAACAGATGAGAAGTTTCTATCTAGAATAAGAAACCTTTGAGTAACTAATACATTCTATAAAAATAAATTTAACTGGGGAGGAAGAGAGTAATGAGTATTGTGTTTAGTAGAATAGATGACCGGTTGCTTCATGGCCAAGTAGTTACGACCTGGCTAAATGTTAAACAAATTGAGCAGGTAATTATTGTAAATGAAGATGTTGCTAATGATACTGTACGTTCTAAAGTGTTGCATATGGCTGCACCTCCAACAATTAAACTTCATATTTTTTCTCCTGAAAAATTTATAAGAGTTATTAAGAAAAATAAGATGACGCGTCGAACCATGTTAATATTTTCAAATCCTAATGATGTAGAAACAGTCATTAATGGTGGGATTGAAATAAATGAATTGAATGTTGGTGGGATGAGTGGGAATAAAGAACGAGAACAAATTACAGAAGCAGTTTCTTTAACCCAGGATGAACGAGAATGTTTCCGTCGTTTAGTTAATACGGGAATGGAAATTTATATTCAAATGGTCCCCTCCCAAAATAGAATTGAAATGAAGGATGTGTTGTAAAATGACAACGCTAATTTTGACAGTCGTCGCTTTCTTTATTGGGATTGATGATATTAGTACAAAGTTATTTCGGCGTCCGCTATTAATTGCACCAATTGTGGGGTTCATATTAGGTGATATGCAAGCAGCTCTGGCAATTGGGGCTACGCTTGAAATTATGTGGATGGGTGTAGGTAATGTTGGGGCATATATGGCTCCTGATATTATTACTGGGACCCTAATCAGCACTTCCCTTGCGATAATTAGTCGTGGATCAGGAAGCCTATCTGACACCGTAGCTACTGCAGTCGCATTAGCTGTTCCAACTGCGTTACTATCACAACAATTACTTGTCTTAATTGAAACAGTTAATGTGTCATTAAACTCCTGGGCGCATAAATTAGCAGATAACGCAGATGTTAAAGGGACTAGATGGTTAAATTATCCACCAGCTATATTAACTGGCTTGGCAAGGGCTTTACCTACATTCTTAGCTCTCCAATTTGGTTCTGAAGCAATTCAAAAAGCTCTTGAAGTATTACCAACATTCATTATAGATGGCCTTGGTGTGGCTGGGAAGATTATTCCGGCAGTCGGCATTGCTCTATTGATGTTATCCATGATTAAGAAAGCCGAATTATGGTTATTCTTGATTTTAGGGTTTGTATTGGCAGCCTATTTAGAGTTAGCAATCTTACCTATAACGCTAATTGCCCTTGTAGTTGCTTACCTTTACGACTTAGGAACTCGGACTACTCCACAAGTTGCAAGTCCAGAAGTATCTACATTTGATGTAGAAGATGACGATGATGAGGTGTATGACTTATGATGACCGAGCATAGATTAAGTAAAAAAGATTTGTGGCAATTGTTTTTAAGACTAAATACGATGCGGATACCTCTAAACTATGAAACACTACAAGGGGTAGGATTTATGCGAGCTATAGCTCCAGCTTTAGAAAAGATTTATCCAGACAAAAAAGATTTAAGAGAGGCGATGCTACGGCATACAGCTTTCTATAATTCGCATGTTAATGGTGATGCAGTGATTTTAGGTTTAGCTGTTGCGATGGAAGAATCCACACCTCCTGATCAAAAAGAGGGGATAAATGCGCTGAAAACTGGGTTGATGGGGCCGTTAGCTGGTTTAGGAGATAGTTTAGTTAAATTTACATGGGTCCCTATCGTAGGCAGTATAGGTGCTTCGATTGCTTTTGAAGAAAGTATTATTGGTCCTATCTTGATGTTTATTCTGTATAATATTGTTAATATGGTTGGGCGCTACTATGGCGTTGTATATGGATATTATAAGGGAATTGAGTTCTTAAATAATAACCAAGGAACAGATCTAATCCAACGTATATCTAAGATGGCTAATGTTGTTGGTTTAATGGTAGTTGGGGCTTTGATTTCTAGTGTAATCAAAATAAAGACCCCATTAGAAATATCAGTAGGGTCTTCAGTTACAGGCGACGTCGGTTCTAACGTTATTAAAGTTCAAGAATTGTTAGATATGATTATGCCATCAGTACTAAGTTTAGTGGTGACTATTGGAGTATACTACATCCTCAAGAAAACAAATGGCAAGCATGCCGCATCAATTATTATTATGATGATGGTTATTGTTGTTATTTTAAAATATTTTGAATTACTTTAAGAATTCATTGTTTGAACTAGAATATTGCTTTAAGCTATAAGACAAATAACGCATAAGCTTTCATTTAATTCTAAAGCTTATGTGTTATTTATTTGATTTTAGATTTCTTCAAGCTCATAATCTCCGCGGTCAAGTTCATCTATAGCCTGGTATAAATTTTCTCGGTTGGCGCGACTTGATAAAAGATGGCAGGTCTCCATCAAGCTATTAAAATCAGATTCTGCCATAACAATAATTTCATTTCCATTTGTCGAAGTAACTATATATATTTTTGAATTGGTATTGATATCTGCCATGTATTCCTGAAGATTTCTTCTAAAGTTATTAAAATCTATTGATTCCATAAGCATCACCTCACCGTAAATGTACGATGAATTTTATCTGTAATCAAGTTAAGACTATTAGTACATAAAGGTTATCTAAGTCTGTTTTTCTTTGTGCTCTGAATAGGTTTAAATATCGATTTTCCATATCATTAAAAGTATAAATTTCTCTGCTCCAGTCTCAACTGATTGGGGCTTTTTTTATTTCTCCAGTTGACAGTCCCTTAAATCTCCATTAAACTATTAATCGTAACGATTACGATTTAAATAAAAGAAAGAGGGATTTTGTGAAACGAGAATTATTGACGGTGAGCTTGTTGAGTGTCTTGGCCTTGGGGGCTTGTCAGACTTCGGAAGTGCCGGCTAAGCGATCGGCAGTTTCTTTTAATCAGACTGAGCAGGCAGCTAGCCATGATCATTCAGACCATAGCCATGAGGGCCACGATCATGATCACGAAGGTCACGACCATGAATTCGAAGTGACCAAGGAGACCCTGGTCGGCAAGGAGGGAGAAGACTACCTAGTGGCGCACGGTGACCACTACCATAAAGTTCCTGCCGACAAGCTGACTGAAGAGGAGCGGAAGGACTTTGATGCCTATTTAGCCGCTAACCCCAATCTCAAGGCCGATCACGAGAAGGCGCTCCAGGTCCAAGCGGGCTATTTTGATGATGCGGATGTGGCTGACCGGACCCTGGCAGATTGGCAGGGCGATTGGCAGTCGGTGGCCCCCTATTTAGAAGACGGCACTTTGGACCCTGTTATGGAATTGAAGGCGGTCAAGTCCGAGGGCGAGAAGTCGGCGGAAGATTACAAGGCCTATTATCAGAAGGGCTACCAGACCGACCTCAAGGGGATCAAGATTGAGGGCGACCAGATCACTTTTATTAAGAAGGATGGGTCGACCGCAACCGGGACCTACCGGGCAGAAGGGTCTAAAATCTTGGATTATGAGAAGGGTAACCGCGGCGTCCGGCCGCTCTTTACTAAGGTCTCCGGGGATGATGACGCGTATAACTATGTCCAATTCTCCGACCACCACGTTGCGCCGAGTGAAGGGGTCAACCACTTCCATATCTTCGTCGGCAATGACTCCCACGAAGCCCTCTTTGAAGAAATGGACAATTGGCCAACCTTCTACCCTAAGGCATGGACCGGCGACCAGATTCTCGAAGACCAACTCCACCATTAGGAGGGGGGTAAAACCAGCTACGGCTGGTTTTTTCTTTTTTGGGGGATTGATGAATGGTGGGGAACTAGCGAATGAGGCTCTTGTTAGCGAGTTGGCATTCACGAACTGGCGAATGGACCTCCTATTAGCAAGTTGGCACCCAAGAACTTGCTAACCAGCCCCTGGAAGGCAAGTTGCCCAATACCCCCTCAAATCTAATAAGCCTCCTCGTGTGTTAATGAACGGGGAGGCTAATTTTATTAAATTTAGTATCTTTCACAACTGATCCCCACAATCGATCACTCCTGTTCTCTTTTTGAGACTTCCGGCCTGGCGAAATATTTGCTATAGTAGCCTCTACAGAAGGGAAAGGTGATCGTATGAAGCGATTTGGGAAAATTTTTCTAGCATTTTTAGCGCTCTTAGTCTTGGGGGCTTGCGGCAAACAAGAGGAGGCGTCGTCAAAGAACCAGGCAGCTAAGGAAAAGGTGCGTGTGGCGGTGGTCGGTTCGAGCGAGAAGGAGATCTGGGAGTTCGTGGCAGACAAGGCTAAGGCAGAAGGGATCGACCTGGAAGTGACAGAATTAACGGACTACAACCAGCCCAACCAGGCCCTGGCCAATGGCGATGTCGATCTCAACGCCTTCCAGCACTATGCCTTCCTCAAGCAGTGGAATGAGGACCACAAGGAGGACTTGACACCGATTGGGCTGACCTTCATCACGCCCCTCTATATCTTCTCGGACAAGGTGGATGATCTCAAGGATCTTCCAGAAGGCGGCCAGGTCTTGATTCCCCAGGAGACCTCCATCCAGGGTCGGGCGCTCTTAGCCCTACAGACAGCGGGTGTGCTCAAGCTCCGCGATGGTGGGTCAACCCTCTCCCAGGTCAGTGATGTGGTTGAGAATCCTAAGAATATTGAGCTGGTAGAGGTAGAATCTGCCCAGGCGCCCCGTCTGGTCAAGGACGTGGACGCGGCGGTTGTGAACGGGTCCTTCGCTGAGGACGCAGGCATGAAGATTGAGGACAATATCTTCACCGATGCCGACCACCTGGATCAAATTCCTAACGACCGCTATAACTTGATCGTAGCCCGCAAGGAAGACCAGGATAACCCTACGCTTCAGAAAATTGTCCAACTCTACCAGTCCCAAGACGTGGCCGACAAGATGAATGAAGTCAGTCCCGGCCAGTATTATCCGGTTTGGGGGCAAAAGGTAGACTTCATCCCATAAATTTACATAAGATTTACAGGTTTTTAACATGATATCAATAAAGCTTAGCTATAATGTAATTGTCTGTTGGGAAACAGACATGCATAAATTTTCCTTTAAAAGCAATCGAAGCATATACTCATTCGGTAGGCTCAATGTCAGAGCCTTGCTTTCACGCTCCCCACAAGCAAGAAGGCAGATTGCGACATGTCGAGGCCAGCTGTTCAGCTGGTCTTTTTATTGTTCTCTTTAGCCTTTGTGAGTAAAATGGGCTGGATTTGCCTTCAGCGGTTCTGAGAGCAAATAGAAGGTGTGGATTTGCCTTCAGTAGGCCTGAGAGCAGATAGAAGGTGTGGATTTGCCTTCAGTCGGCCTGAGAGCAAATAGCGTTTGTGAATTTGCGCTCGGACGTCTTGTATGCAACTGTCGAATTTCAATTTGCATTCGGAAACTTTGAGCGCAAATAGGAAGATGCTGACTTGCTCCAGTCATCCGAGTCTAATCGCCATGTCTCGCACCCTCCTAGTTGGGTTCGAGGATGCAGAAAGGACTCCTCTTCGCAAAAATCTGTCGAAGGCCTTCAGCCTTCTCTAGTTTTTTGCTCCAGAAGGTCCCTTTCTCTCGCATCCTCTCACACCCTCCTAGTCGGGTTCGCAAAGGCAGAAAGGGCGTGACTTCAGCAAATGGGAACGATCGGTTTAACCCGATCTTATCCCTTTTGCCTCCAGTCATCCCTTTCTGAACGCCTTTGCTCACACCTTCATGTTTGCGTATTTGTTTTTTTCGTGCCAGACTGGGGACAGAATCCAAATAAAGGAGTGGTAAGTATGTTACAAGGACGAAGTTTTTTACGGGTGAGTGATTTTAGTCAAGCGGAATTGCGCAATTTGGTGGATTTTGCTTTGCATCTTAAGGATCTCAAGGCGCGGGGGATTCCTCATCCTTATCTGGAGGGGCAGAACTTGGCCCTGGTTTTCAACAAGGCTTCGACGCGGACGCGGGCGGCTTTTACGGTAGCAGCTAGCGACTTGGGAGCGAATTTGGAGTATTTTTCCACGGCAGATATGCAGTTGGGGACTAAGGAATCAGTTGCGGATACGGCTCGGGTTCTTGGTCGGATTTTTGACGGGATTGGTTTTCGCGGGGCGGCTCAGGAAGATGTGGATATCCTGGCTGCTGAAGCGGGGGTGCCGGTGTGGAATGCTTTGACGGACTTGGCCCATCCCATGCAGATGGTGGGCGACTACATGACCCTCAAGGAGGCTTGCGGCGACTTGGCCGGGCTCAAGCTGGTCTATGTGGGGGACGGGCGCAACAATGTAGCCAATTCCCTGCTCTTGGCGGGCCTGATCCTAGGGGTTGAAGTGGTCATCGCCGCCCCCGAATCCCTCCAGCCTAATGCCCAAGTCCGCGAGCTAGCGGACCGCTTATCTGAGACTTACGGGACGCCCTACCAGCTGACAGAAGACCTCCACACTGCTGTTAAAGGAGCGGACGCCATCTATACCGATGTCTGGGTCTCCATGGGGGAAGAAGACCAGCTGGAAGAGCGCATCAACTTACTCCAACCCTACCAAGTCAACGCTCAAGTCATGGCTGAAACAGGCAAGGACACCATCTTCATGCACTGCCTCCCTGCCTACCACAACGGCGAGAGTGAAAAAGGCCGCGCCCTGGTCGCTAAATACGGTGAAGCTGCCTTTGAAGTCACGGACGAGGTCTTCCAATCCGAGGCCGGCTGGCACTTCCAACAAGCTGAAAACCGTCTCCACTCGACCAAGGCTATTCTGGCCGCGACTAATGGGCATTTGTTTGTGCCGGGGGTTTAGGATTTACTTGATCGATTAATTCTATATACAATGAAAGACTAGCACTGCCAGCTAGTCTTTTTTGCCTGATCAAATTTTTGATTTATGAGGCTTATATTATATTAATAGCCCATCGCGACTGATCGCTTGTCTATATCGCTTGGGATAAATAAGGCTGCTATAGAGGGATTTCTTAGTTTATTCCTTGCCCGACTGTGCTTCTAACAGATAATGGTCGAATTTGACAATTATTTTTGAAAAATATATATTATCTAAAACACTATATAAAAATAAGTGGTATAAAAAGATTGGAGTGATCAGATGCAAAAGAGTGTGAAGCGATCCCAGACCTATCTTGGCCTGGCACTAGTTATTGTATTACTGGTATTTGGTTATTACTTGAGTGGACTAAAGGCGATTCTTCCCTTGCAGTTACTGGCAGGGGTGTCCTTTGGCTATGCCTTGACCCGGTCCCGCTATGGTTTTGCGGGTGGGGTGAAGCGGCTCTATATGCGGGGCGAAGCTAGTCTATCTAAGGCCTTGTTGCTATTATTTGCCTTTACTTCAGTTGTCTTTGCAGGGATCCAATGGAAAGCAGCTAGTGAAGGTGCCTTGCCCGCCTTTGTTGAAGGGGCAGGTGACTTTATTATTCCAGGGACCCAGAACGTGGAGTTCGTCAATCTAGCAACTCTAGTCGGCGGTTTCCTCTTTGGCGTAGGCATGGTTATGGTTGGCTGCTGTGCTTCCGGTACCCTGTCTGACTTAGGAGAGGGCCGGGCTCGTGCCTTGATCTCTTTAATCTTCTTTGTCCTATCTGCTGCTCCTGGACAGGCGGCCCGGGCTGAATTTGACCGGACCGCCCTAGGACAGGTCGGCTTCCAATTACACCTGCCCCAGGTCTTTGGTTACTTTGGCGCCTTGGTCTTAACTTTGGCCTTGCTAGCTGGCCTCTGGTGGTGGGTGGTGAACTATGAGAAGAAGCGCAAGGAAGACAACACCTCCTTAGATCCATACGGCGACTGGGAGGAGATTGAGAAGCCGCTTGAGCCTTCGAAGACCTCGTCTCTCTTCTCCTATGAGACCTATCACAAGCTCTTTATTGAACGCTGGACCTTCTTCACGGGAACGGTCATCATTGCTTTGACCGCTATCTTTGTCCTAGTGACAACGGAATCGCCTTGGGGGGTAACGTCTCCCTTTGTCACTTGGGACGTGGCCTTCCTACAGAACCTAGGTGTTGAATTCTCAGAAGCTAATTTTGGCAGCTACCTCGAAAAAGTAGAGCGCGGACTCTTGCTTGATGGCCCCACCATCCGTAACATTGGCCTTTTTGCAGGAAGTTTTTTGGCCTTCTTGCTAGCCAACCGCTTCCGCATTCGGTCCGGTTTTTCCTTTAGAGATGGTATTTATTATGCAATTGGCGGGATCCTCTTAGGCTTTGGTTCTCGTCTGGCCCTGGGCTGCAACATCGGCGCCCTGTACTCAGCTATCGCTAGCTTCTCAATTTCGGGATGGTTCTTCTTGATTGCTGCTGTTGCCGGTGGTGTGGTCGGCCTCAAGATTTTCCAAGGTAAGATTAATATTATTCCGATTCCTATTCACTGTGAACGTGAACAATGAAAGGTGTGACTAAAGATGTCAAAAAATAATAAAATTGTCGTTGTTGGAGGGTGCGCCGGTGGGGCGTCAACTGCTGCCCGCATCCGTCGTCTCGATGAATTTGCGGATATTACCATATTTGAAAAGGGGCCCTATGTGTCTTACTCCAACTGTGGTCTGCCTTTCTATCTGAGTGGCCAGGTGGCATCGAGTGATGACTTGTTACTGATGACTCCAGAGAATTTTGCCCAGCAGTATAACATCCAAGCCAAGGTCAACCATGAAGTCATTGAGATTAACCGCCAAGAGAAAACCGTCCAGGTTGTTAACCATGAGACCGGAGAAGACTTCCAAGAAGCTTACGACTACTTAATTCTGGCCCCTGGAGCACATGCTGCTAGACCCCAAAGTATCCAAGGCGTTGATAGTGACCATGTCTTTACCGTTAAAACGGTTCCTGATGTCCGCAAACTGGCTGACTATCTGACGGACCATGACGTGAAGGATGTGGCTGTGGTGGGGGCAGGTTTTATTGGCCTTGAAGTTTTAGACAATCTCCACCAGCTGGATTTGCAGCTTTCTTTAATTGAAGATGCTGACCAAGTCTTAACGCCTATTGATGAAGACCTAGCTCAAATCCTCCATCGTTCGCTTTATGACCATGGGGTGAAACTTTACCTGGGACAAAGTGTCCAAGCTATTCAAGAGGATGCCGTTATTCTTGATTCTGGCGAAGCCATTAAGGCCCAGGCTGTGGTTTTAGCGGTAGGAATTACTCCTAACAGCGACTTAGCTAAGCAAGCTGGACTAGCGACCTCTTACCGCGGACACATTGTGACTAACCACCACTATCAGACCACTGATCCTAATATTTATGCAGTTGGAGATGCTATTGAAATTAATGACTACCTGACAGGCAAGGCAAGAAGCCTAGCTCTAGCTGGTCCTGCTCAGTGGCAGGCCCGGGCAGCGGCTGATCATATTTATGGCCGGCCTGTTCAGAACAAGGGGGTGCAAGGGTCACTCTCGATTAAGCTCTTGAACTATAATGTGGCTAGTACGGGCTACAATGAAAAATTCTTGCAGGCTGAAGGGATCCCTTATGACTTCGCCTACATTATCCCTAAAGACCGGGTAGGCCTCATGCCAGGTTCTAAGAATCTCTTCTTTAAAGTCTTATTCGCCAAGCCATCGGGACGGATTTTAGGTGCCCAGGCTATCAGTGAAGGGGACGCGGTTAAACGTATCGATGTAGTTGCCACAGCTATCCGTGCGGGCTATGACCTCGAAGACTTAAAGAATCTTGAGTTAACCTATTCACCTCACTATGGGACCGCTAAAGATCCCGTTAATCATGCGGCTTTAGTCGGTTTGAATATCTTGAATGGTGAATTCAAAAAGGTGCCAGTGACTGCTGTGCGTGGATTAGTCGAAGAGGGGGCTTTCATTATTGATGCACGTGAGGAGGATGAATATGAACAGAGTCACCTTAAGGGAGCTAAGAATATCCCGCTCAGTCAATTTAGACAACGTTTGGATGAAATCCCTAAAGACCAAGCTGTTTATGTTCACTGCCGGTCAAGCCAGCGCTCCTATAACATGGTGCGAGCTTTAGAGCAGCGGGGCTATCACAATATTTATAATATCGATGGTTCCTATCTAGGAATTTCAGAGTATGAGTATTACCGCGACCAGGTGACAGGCCGGGAGAGCATCCTCACAGACTATAATTTTGAATAAATAAATGCTGAGTAAGTTAGGAGATGGGAATGAAGAAGTTTAGTCAATTGAAGTGCCTAGCTTTTGTTTTCTGGCTGCTTATCTTAGTCGGCTGGCAGCTTGTTTTTACTGATAGCGGTGGCCAAGGTCTGAATATACCGTCCATTACAGAAATTTGGCAGTCCTTTCTGATGCTTTGTCATGAGGGGTATGCTGGAATCCCTTTATCTGCCCACTTAAGGGCGAGCTTTGTGCGCTTATTTTTGGCCTTGTTATCGGCTACGTTTTTAGCTTTGCCTCTTGGTATTTTGAGTGGTTTCAGTCCAGTGATACGTTATATTGTCCAGTCCCTGGTGAACTTTATTCGGCCCATTCCTCCCTTAGCCTATTATCCTTTGCTGATAATGCTAGTTGGGATCAGTGATGCCTCAAAAATTATCCTCTTATTTATTGCCGCTTTTGCTCCCCTCTATCTAGCGGTGGTTTCGGGGATTGAACAAGTGCGGTCGGATTATATTCTAAGCGCTGAATCGCTAGGAGCTTCGCCTTTGATGATCATGCGTAAGGTCATCTGGCCTAGTGTGCTTGCCAGTTTTATCGTAGGTCTGCGAACCGCTTTTGGCTTTGCCTATACGACTCTGGTTTCGGCGGAGATGACAGCTGCCGAATCAGGCCTAGGTTGGTTGGTCATTGATGCCTCCCGTTACTTGAAGACGGATGTCGTTTTTGTGGGGATTATTTTGATGGGCTTAACCGGATTAATTTTTGACCGCGTATTGGATTATATTGAAAAGCAACTTATATTTTGGAAAGGACAGGTTTAAGGGTGGCAAGAAAGAGACAATGGATAAAAGTTGCGATTGCGATTTTCATCGTCGTCGGCTTGCTGGTTAGCGGCCGGCACTATGGCTTATTTGATAAGGATTCAGACGCTCATAGCCATGAGGTGCGGATTGCTTACCTCCGAGTGCCTAATGATGAACTACTGGCGATGTCGCGGGGGACCTTGGAGGATAAGCTAGCCGAAATTGGGGTAAAGGCCAAATTTGTCGAGTTCGATTCAGGGGTTGAGGCGAATAAGGCCTTAGCTTCAGGGAGTATTGACTATGCTAGTATGGGGATTACTAACGCGGTCGTTGCCTTGGCCAATCAGATTCCGACTGAACTGATCTGGATCCATGAACTCCTCGGTGAGACGGAAGGTTTGGTGGTGAAAGATTCTATTAGTAGCTTATCAGATTTAGCTGGTCAAACGCTTGCAACCACCTTTGCTTCAACTTCACATTATAGTTTGGAGAAAGTGCTTGAAGAAGCCAATCTTAGCGATCAAGTGAAGCTTCTCGATATGAAATCAACAGATATTGCAGCCTCCTGGGCCAGTGGCGATATTATGGGAGCCTATACTTGGGAACCTAATCTTTCCCAACTTGTGAACCAGTCGGGCCATGTTCTATTAGATTCTAAGGACCTTCAGGAAGAAGGGATTGTGACAGCTAATGTGATGTTGGGACGGAAAGATTACCTAGCAGAACATCCCGAAGTGACCCAGGTCATTATCCAGTCCTTAGAAGAGACCCATCAGCTCTATGCCAGTCAGCCCGAAGAAGCTGCTAACATCTTGGGAGAGGAACTCGGTATGCCAGCAGATGAGGTACTCAAACAAATGAAGGGTTCTAAATGGCTAAGGGCAAAAGATCAAGTCCAGTCCGACTACCTGGGCTCATCTGAAGAAAAGGGTCAATTTGTCCCTGTTATCCAATCGATAGCTGACTTTTTAGCGAGCAACCGACAGTTATCGGATGTGCCGAGTCAAGAGGTCATTGAAAACTTTGTCAATCCAGCCTACATTGAAGCCTATTTAGAGAGGGAGGGACAGTGATGCCGCATCCTTTACTAACAATGGAAAATGTCTCCTATCGCTATGATGACCAATCAGATGAAGTACTTCGAGGCCTCAATTTTCAAATGCAGCCAGGAGAATTTGTCTGTGTCTTAGGGCCTTCAGGTGTAGGCAAGAGTACCTGGCTCAACTTGTTGGCCGGCTATGAGCAGGTGAGCTCAGGCAAATTGTCTTTCAAGGGAAAGGAGATTACTGGGCCTTCCTGGGAGCGAGGCGTGATCTTCCAGCGCCATACGCTCTATCCCTGGCTGACAGTAGGAGAGAATATTGCTTTTGGCTTGGAGGCAAGAAAAGATCGTCCTGAGCAAATCAAAGAACGGGTAGACTATCTCCTGGAAAATATCGGGTTATCGGACTACCAGGATTCTTATATTTTTAAGCTATCGGGCGGTATGCAGCAGCGAGTCCAGCTAGCTCGAAGTCTGGCTCCCCAGCCTGAGCTCATCTTAATGGATGAACCCTTTTCGGCCTTGGATGCTTTGACCCGACTAGATATGCAACGTTTTGTCAGAAAAACTTGGCAGCGAGAAGAGACCTCTATCTTCATGATTACCCATGACATTGATGAAGCCTTAACCCTGGCTACACGCTTGATAGTCATACCGGTGGGAGACTCCAGCCAGCTTGTAGAGTTTTCTCTCGATTATACCAAGTGTATTTTAGCTGGGCAGACGGCCAAGGAATATGTGGATAAAAACTATTTGACGATAAAAGACCAAATCTACCACTATCTAAGTGTGGAAGCCTAGTCTTTTAGAGATCCTGTGAGCCAATCGTGTTGAATTTGCGTTCGGCAAGTCTGAGCGTAAATAGTGAGTGTTGATTTGAGTTCAGCGGGTCTGGGTGCAAATAGGGAGTGTGGATTTGCGTTCGTTAGATCTGAGCGCAAATAGTGAGCCTCAACTTGTATTCAACCGCCTTGTATGGAAATCGTTAGTAGACTAAAGATACTTTCCCAAGCCCCCCTTGCCCTCTTCTCCAATCCATGTTACAATAATCATTGTCGAAAGACCTTATGGCGAGGATGGAGATGTGAACCGGGTCAGATCGGGAACGAAGCAGCCCTAAGCATTTTCCATCTTGTGCTGTAAGTTTTTTATTTTGGATATTAAAGGAGCCGGCCCGCTAAATCAGCGGCCGGCTTTTTCTATGGGGTGGATACCTAATAAAAGAGGCCCAATCACGATTAGAGCCTCTTTATTTAGGTTAATTTTTTATTATTTTGTTTATCAATGCTCACACGTCAAATGTTCCAGGGGCCGGGTCAGGTCGTCCAGATCCCGGTAGTAGCTAAGGATTATTCTTCCGTTAAAGACTTTGGGTCAATGCCGAGTGCCTTGGCCATGTCGTCGTTGACCTTAACCACAAGTTTTTCGGATTTTTGGACGGGCATTTCAGCTGGGGTCTTGCCGTTCTTCAGGATGTCGAGAGCCATCTCGCCCGTTTGTTTACCGAGTTCGTAGTAGTCCACGCCGTAAGCGCAGAGGGCGCCTTCTACACCGGCATCGAAGGCGGCAACTGAAGGAACTTTTTCTTCTTTGAGGACTTGGCCGATGGTTTGGATGGTGTTGGCGACGGTGTTGTCGGTTGGCAGGTAGATGCCGTCCACTTTCTTGGCCAGGGCCTTGGTGGCTTGTTGGATTTCGTTGGTCGTGGTGACGGTCATGCTTTCCACCTTGAGCCCCTTGGATTCGATATAGTCCTTGGCTTCCTTGTACTGCATCTCGGAGTTGACCTCGCTGGAGTTGTAGAGGATGCCGATGGTTTTGATAGAAGGGTCGGCCTTGAGCAGGAGGTCCACTACCTTGTCTGTTGGCGCGCCGTCGCTGGTTCCGGTCATATTCGCACCAGGTTTTTCGGCAGTGTCGACGAGTTTGGCGCTGACGGGATCAGTGACTGCGGTGAAGAGTTGGGGGGTCTTCTTGTCGGTATTCAGCATGGCTTGGGCAGCGGGTGTGGCGATGGAGAGGATGAGGTCGTTCTTGCCCGCTAATTGCTGGGTGATACTCTGCAGGTTGGACTGGTCGCCTTGGGCATTCTGGTAGTTGAGGGTCAAGTTCTTGCCTTCTTCATAGCCTGCTTCTTTGAGGGCGTCCGTGAAGCCTTCCCGGGCCCGGTCCAGTGATTCGTGTTCCATGAATTGGAGGACACCTACTGAGGCTTCTGCTGCTTTTGTGTCGCCAGCTGCTTGCCCGCAGGCGCCTAAAGTGAGCGCCAGGGCACCGAGACCTAATACTTTAGCTAATTGTTTGATTTTCATGATGAGATCCTCCTTATATTTTATCCTGTGGTCGACAAGTGACTAAACTTTCTTCCTTACAATAGAAAAAACCGCCTAAGATACTCTAAGGCGGCGGTAAAGCAAAAATATAGGCTCGGCCTCTTAGAATATCCAATCTATTCTATGGGGCCTAAGCATGGTAAAAATCTCTAGCCTCATAGATACAAACGCTTGGTCCGTGTTTGTACCCATGACTTGCATAGCTACAAACACTATCTAAAGAAGCTAAAGAAGAAAGTATTCGATTGAGCTGAGCATGTGCCCAGGCAGACAGTTGATTTCATTCTTAGCATGAGTCATGCTCCTTTCTCAAGTGATAATCCTATCATAGGACAAAAGTAAGAAGATGTCAACCGTATTCTTACGGAATTTTAATTTAATGTGGGGGAAATGATCTTATGGAGCTAGTGAACAGCTTGCCTCAGAAACAGACCTCTCGTTTGCGAGTCGGGCCCGGCCAACTTTCAAATGCCCCCTAAATTTGCGAGTAGGACCGAGCTCACCACCAACCAAGCCTATCGAGTGTGGGTTGATTCATATCTTTATCCCTTTAAGCTAGGAACCTCCATTCATTTCAGCCTTATTTTGTTAAAGAAAGTCTAAGATAGCTAAGTTTTTCTAGTATTTTATTTATTTTACAAATAGAATATAGGTAAACTAAACGCGAGATGTCATTCGCTTGGGCGTGGCTTTTGCATGTAAAGATAAGGAATGAGTATGATGGATTTTATTAGAGGGCACAAGCGCGTGCTTCAGATCTTTTTTTATGGCTTGATTTTTGTCCTTTTGGGCTATTTCATCCGCCACGAGCTCCAGGGGATTGACTGGCAACTTTTCCGCCAGTCCTTGGGGGAGAAGACCTTGTGGGTTCAGTTGGGTCTTCTTGTGACGGGGCTCTTGGGCTTTTCTGTCAATGGACTTTATGATTTGAATGCCACCCGGGACTATCCCTTGACGGCTCCGACCCTAGATATCCTAAAGATTGGTTGGATCAGTCAGGCTTTTAATGAATTCATTGATTTTGGCGGGCTGACAGGGGGGACCTTGCGGGCGAATTTCTATAAGAAGGCAGGACTGCCAGCGGAATCGGCCCTCCAATTGTCTGTGATGAATTGGGCGGCGAGTTTTCTAGGTTTGGTCTTTTTGATTTTTCTTGCCTTACCCCTAGCTTGGGGGAGGAATTTGGGCTGGCCCTTGGTCCTAGCCCTGATCTTCACCCTCTACCTGCCGGCCTTTCTTCTGGCTGACCGCCTGCCTTGGGTTCAGGGGCTCTTTGACCGTTTCCAGCTCCAACAGATTTCTTGGCGCAAAAAATGGGGCTATGTGGGCGTCTCCATCTTGGATTGGTCGGCTGCTCTGTCTTACTTCCTCTTTGTGATGGCGATCTTTAACCCTAATTTTGCCTGGACGGATGGTTTGTTGATTTATGTCTTCAGTATTGTGGTGGGCCTCTTCAGTTTCGTTCCAGGTGGGGTGGGGGCCTTTGATGTGACGGTCCTCCTGCTCATGCAGAAGGCGGGCTATGAAACGGCCAATGTCTTAGCTGCTCTGGTCGTTCTCAGGGTCTGCTACTATATTATTCCCTGGGCCCTGGCTTCGACTTATGTTTTGGGCCGCTGGTACAGGGAGAAGACGGAGGACTTCCACCTGACATTCTGGTCGGATGTCTTAGTCAAAGGTCTAGCGCTCGTTATGTTTATCGCTGGCGCCCTCCTCGTGTCGACGGCTTTGGCACCGGAACTCTTTGATCGTGTTCGCTTCCTCAACCACCTGGTGCCTCGGCTCTTTGAACAAGTCTCGGCCTTTATTACCTTAATCGTGGGGATTGTGACCCTCCTGCTCTCGCTCGGTATCAATGCCCGGGTCCGCCGGGTCTACCAGGCGGCGATGGGGCTCTTGCCCTTGGGCGCTGTCCTCTGCCTGGTTCGTGGCTTCTCTTACCGCGAGGCCCTGGTCGTGATGGCCATCTGGATCCTACTCTATGCCAACCGCCGGCAATTTATCCGGGCTAGCGTGCCCCTGACCCGGCGCAATATCGTTGTGGCTAGTCTCTTGACCCTCCTTGTTCTGGGGGTAACCAGCGTGGCCGTGGCCTGGCATATCCTCCGCCTCAAAGGAGAATTGGTGATTACCATCAACCTGGTCCACCTCATGTTGAGTGTTCTTATCGTTGTGGGGCTGGCTCTGCTCCTTCTCTTTAGCCAGTCCAAAAAACTCCGCTTCCAAAGACCGCAGCCAGAGGAGGTGGATGCCTACCTGGCCCTGGTCGACCAGTACGGGGGGACGGAATACAGCCACCTGGTCCGTCTCTATGATAAGCAGATTTTCTTTGGACCAGACCGAGAGGCCGCTTTACTCTATCGATCGGTAGGGCGGAACATGTTGGTGCTCGGCGACCCGGTTGGCCAAGCAGAGGCCTTTGATGGCTTACTCCAAGCTTTTGCCTCTTATGCCCATGATTCAGGGATGCAGCTCGCTTATTATGAGGTCAGTCCGCGTTACCTGGATAATTTTTGTAATATGGGTTATCTGACGGTTAAGATCGGCGAAGCAGCCATTATTCCCCTGGAAGATTTCACTTTTGAGGGCAAAAAGAACCGCAACCGCCGGCAGATCCGCAATGCCATGGAGAAGGCAGGGCTACGTTTTGAGGTCTTAAGTCCACCCCATGCACCGGCGACCTTGGCTGAATTAAAGGGAATTTCGGATGCTTGGTTGGAAGGTCGGAGTGAGATGGCCTATTCCTTGGGGGCCTTCCAGGAAGACTACCTGCAGACGAGTCCCATCTTCGTTTTGCGTTCGGATGAGCGGATCGAAGCCTTTGCTAATCTCATGCCTATCAGTTCTGAGAGCGTATCAATTGATTTAATGCGCTTCAGGGGGGATACTGTAGATAACGTCATGCAGATGCTCTTGCTACAGATTCTATCCTGGGCCAAGGCGGAAGGGTATCAGAGCTTCGACTTGGGGATGGCCCCGCTGGCGAATGTGGGCGACCAGACTTATTCCCGTTCGCGCGACCGGGTTATCCGACTAGTCTATGAGTACGGTAACCGGGTCTATGGCTTCAAGGGCTTGCGCGCCTATAAGGATAAGTTCCGCCCCCACTGGGAGAACCGCTACCTGATCTATGCCGAAGCTTCTGCCCTGCCTCAGATCCTCCTAGGCCTCTATGAAGCGGTCAACCATAGTTATAAGAAGAAGGAGAAATAACCATGCATACCCTCTATATTAAGCAACGTATCTTTAAAATAACAGATAATTATCCCATCAAAGATGACCAAGGAAAGGTCTGCTACCAAGTCGACCAGGACTTCAAGCTGATTGGCGATAAGATCCATGTGACTGATCCGAATGGGGAGGAGGTTTTCACTGTCAAGCGCAAGCTAATCCGCCTCTTCCCAACTTACAGTGTGGCATTTGCGGATGGCCAGTCGCTCAAGGTGAGAAGCCAGCTCTCCCTCATGCGTCGCAAGGTTAAGGTAAGTTCCGATGACTTCGAGTTGAAGGTCCGCGGCAACCTGATCGACCACAAGTTCACGGTGAGTGAAAGCGGGGAAGAGATTGGGACCATCCGCAAGAAACTGCTCAGCATTGGGGATAGTTTCGAAATCCAAGTTAAGGACCGAAATTACGAACAAGTCCTCGTTGCCATCACTATTGCCATCGACAACCTGATGGACCGTGAAGACGACGAGGAAGATGACGAATAGACTATTTTTTGACCCCGCTAGCCGGAAATAAGGGCTGGTGGGGTTTTAGTATAGTCTTTATTTTGATAGTGGAGACTGGAAAAGTGGCAACTTTCAAATGAGGGTCAAGTTTGTGGGTTGGGTCGTGTCAACTTTCATATGGGAGCTTGGTTTGTGGGTTGGACCAGGCCAACTCTCAATTGGAGGAGCTGACGCCTTGCCAGACTAGTTGTCAGACCCGCGTTCATCCTAAATTAGCAATCCATTCCTGATATCCCTTTGCTTTCCCTGCAAATTTCGCTAAGATTAAGATAAGGATAAGGTCTTTTGAGGAGGAGCTATATGACGACAACTACTTGGAAACGGGCTTTGGTTTTGACCCTGGGGATTGCGATTAATGCTTTGGGAATTGTGCTGATCACCAAGGCCAATTTGGGGACAACGGCTGTTTCCAGCCTGCCCCTGGTGCTGAGTTTAGCTACGCCGCTGAGCTTGGGGACCTTGCTCTTTATCTTCAACTCGGTCTATATTATCGGGCAAATGGTTCTTTACCGGCGGGATTTCCAGGCCTGGCAGTGGCTGCAATTGGGGGTAAACCTCATTCTCAGTCTGGTGACGGATTGGTCGGCGGCGGCTTTGGACTGGCTCCAACCGGCTCATCTCTGGTCCCAAGTCCTCTGCCTCGTCATCGGCTGTGCCGTCTTAGCTTTCGGCATTGCTTTGGAAGTAGCGGCGGACTGGCTCTATGTCTCTGCTGAGGGGATTGTCCAGGCTATTTCGACCTGCTTTGCTTGGCCGTTTGGTCGGGTGAAGATTACTTTCGATGGGACGATTACTGGCTTGGCCGTGGCCTTCTCCTTCCTCTTGCTCGGGGGCTTGGAGGCAGTCGGCTGGGGGACCTTGCTTTCCGCCTTCTTGATCGGTCGTTTCGTGGCTCTTTACCAGAAAAATTTGCCTGTCCTCGGCCAGGTAGCCGCATGGAAAGAACGTGATCGTATTTAACGAACACTACTCATCAAGAAGGGGTATCAGCGGTCCTATAGTATTTGTGGCCAAGTTGTGCTAGTATATTCACATAGAAACAGTGCTTATTTTTAATAAGTTAAAGGAGCGATTCAGATGACTAAGGCAAATCCAAGTGAAAAATATACTGGTTTTAACACCAAACAAGTCCATGCAGGCCATAATCTCGATGAGACGGGGGCACGGGCGGTACCGATCTACCAAACCACTTCCTATGTCTTCGAAGATGCGGAACAGGCGGCGAACCGTTTTGCCCTAACGGATGCGGGAGGCATCTATTCCCGTATTACCAACCCAACTGTCGGCGTCCTGGAGGCCCGTGTAGCTGCCCTTGAGAATGGGACGGCCGGAATTGCGGTAGCTTCTGGATCTGCGGCGATCACTTATGCCATCCTCAATATCGCGAAGACTGGGGACAATATTATCTCTGCCACCAGTCTATATGGGGGGACCTTCAACTTATTCAGCGTGACCCTGCCTGACCTAGGGATTGAGACCCGCTTCGTCAATGATATTGAAGATTTCGACGCTGTTGAAAAATTGATTGATGATAAGACTCGGGCGATTTACTTAGAAACGATCGGTAATCCAAAGACCAACTTGATTGATATCGACAAGGTTAGTGAATTTGCCCATAAACATGGCCTGCCAGTGATTGTGGATAATACCTTCGCGACGCCATACCTCTACCGGCCTTTAGACCATGGGGCAGATGTTGTTGTCCACTCAGCAACTAAATTCTTGGGTGGTCACGGGACAACCCTAGCTGGAATCGTGGTGGAAAACGGCCAATTCGATTGGAAGAATAATGACCGCTTCCCTGGCTTCTCCGAACCTGATACGCACTATAATGGCTTGGTCTTTGGCGACCTGGCACCAGCGGCCTTCACGACCAAGATCCGCGCCCAAGTGCTCCGCGACACCGGGGCCTGTCTGAGCGCCCAAGATGCCTTCCTGATTATTAATGGGGTCGAAACCCTGTCCCTGCGTGTGGAACGCCATGTGGCCAATGCGGAAAAGATTGCCAAACACTTGGAAGACCATCCGAAAGTTGACTGGGTTGCTTATCCTGGTTTGGAAAGCTCGCCTTACCATGAACTCGCTGAGCGCGACTTCCCGAACGGGGTAGGCTCCATCTTCTCCTTTGGGGTCAAAGGTGGCAAGGAAGCTGGTATCCGCTTCGTGGATGCCCTGGAAATCTTCTCCAACCTGGCCAATGTGGCTGACGTCCGGTCCTTAGTGGTCCACCCAGCCTCAACCACCCATGCCCAATTATCCGATGCAGAATTGGAAGAAGCTGGGGTCGGTCAAGACCTGATCCGTCTTTCAATTGGGATTGAAGATGTCGATGACCTGATTGCGGATCTCGACCAAGCACTCGAACAAGTTTAGATAGATTAAGGATTGAAGAGCGGCAGGTCCGCTCTTTTTTTATTATTTTTCTATTTATTATAGTTTTTAATTATTAGGATGAGCAGATATTCGTTTGAAAGCAGGGTGATTTTCTGAGCAGATAGGGGGCGGCTGGGCTCAGAATTTGTTATGATAGCTTTAGTAACTTAGTGTTTAATGAAGAAGGAGTGGTTCTTGTGGCAGATTTTGATTTATTAGTTCTCGGTGGCGGCAGCGGCGGTATTGCGACAGCTAACCGGGCAGCGGAGCATGGCGCCAAGGTGGGCCTGATTGAAGCCAAACATCTCGGGGGAACCTGTGTCAATATTGGTTGTGTGCCGAAGAAGATTTCTTGGTATGCCTCCCGTGTCCGAGATGCCATTGAAACTTACGGTCCCGGCTACGGCTTTAGCGTGGAAGGCGTCGACTTTGACTATCAGACCTTTAAGAAGTCGCGGGATGCTTATATCAATCGCTCCCGCCAGTCCTATACCCGGCAATTTGAGAAAAATCAAATCACGGTGATTGAAGGTTATGGTCGTTTCGTCGATGCCCAGACCCTGGAAGTTGACGGCCAGACCTATAGTGCGGACAAGATTGTGATCGCTACTGGTGGTCGGCCTAAAGTCCCTAATGTGGAAGGGCGCGAGCTCCTGTCGACTTCAGACGATTTCTTCGCCTGGGAGAGCCTGCCTGAATCGGTGGTAATTGTCGGCGCTGGCTATATCGGCGTCGAAATTGCGGGCGTTTTGAACGGACTCGGCGTCAAGGTCGATGTTTTCGAATTCCAAGACCAACCCCTGGCAGGCTTCGACCAAATGTTAGTGGATACCGTCTTGGAATCCTTTGAAGACCAAGGTATCGCCTTCCATGGTGGGCAAGCTTTGGAGAAATTTGCGGAAGAAGAAGGCCAGATCGCCTGCTATGCCGATGGGGAGAAAGTCGCCAGTGCAGACAAGGTGCTGATGGCCATCGGACGGGCGGTCAATACGGATGACTTGAACTTAGAAGCGATTGGTGTTGAGACCGACGAGAAGACCGGAGCGATTTTGGTGGATGACAACCACCAGACTTCTGTTGCCAACATCTATGCGGTGGGCGACAATATCAACAAGGTCAACCTCACTCCCGTGGCAATCCGTGCCGGTCGCCAAGTCGCTGAATACCTCTATAACGGAGCAGCATCTGGCACTATTAATTATGACAATGTTCCAACCGTAGTCTTCAGCCACCCTGCTCTAGGGTCAATCGGCCTGAGCGAAGCTGACGCTATCCAAAAATACGGTGAAGACGCCATCAAGGTCTACACCAGCAACTTCTACTCCATGTACACTTCAGCTGCCGGCGAGCGTGAAGCCTGCCACTACAAGGTCGTATGTGCCGGCCCTGAAGAAAAAGTTGTCGGCCTCCACGGCACCGGCGAAGGCATGGATGAAATCCTCCAAGGCTTCGGCGTCGCCATCCAAATGGGCGCCACTAAAGCCGACCTGGACAGCGTCGTTGCCATCCACCCAACCAGCGCTGAAGAATTTGTTACCCTGCGCTAATTAGAATATCTGTCGATTGGTCCCCCGAGCTCTGAGCTCGGGGGATTTTTTGGTGGGGTGGTGTAGCTAGCTGAATTGGGGTGTTAACTTTCGTCTGGAAGCTTGGAGTGAAGAATTCCGAGTCTTATGCTCGGGATTTTTGTTAGGATTTGATGGGATAATCCACAAATGGAGTATCTGTTTGTGGATTAGGCCTATCTAAGCCACAATTGAAGCCCTCGAGTGTGGGTAGAGAATGTTTAATCCACAAATACGATACTTAATTGTGGGTAGCTTATATTCAATCCACAAAGCAGAGCCTTGATTGTGGGTTAGAGCGATTTAACCCACAATCAGAAGATCCGAATGTGGGTTGAAGTTTGCATTATTCATAAATGAAGTCATTAGATCTATCCTACTATATCGAGCTAAACTAAATTTAGTATATAGCAAGGCGACTAGGCTTCGATGTATTGTCCGCATAGGGATTTTTAAACTGTCTTGGATTTTTTCCTTTTAGATAGATAAAATGCTCTTGAAGAATTTTCTGAATTTTGTAATAACTTACTTTTCCACAAGCAAAATCTTGAATAGCAGTTCCATTAAGTGTCTGATTAGGGAAAAGAAGAGCATAGTCATGAATGAGTTCTAAGATCGCTTCATCCTTAGAAATCGTTTGACCGCAAGAGCAGGACAGGTAATAGCGAAAAACATTGAGCTTTTTATGACAAACTTTGCAATGAAAACCTGGATAAAATTTTTGTAGACTTTCTAATTGATTTAAAGCAGGAGAATTTTGTATGTTATCAAGCAAATAGCAAAGAGATTTGATTTCCGGCTGGAGCTTTTCTTGGCTTAGACGTTTAAAAAATGATTGGGCCTGGTGGGGAAGTAGAACATTATTAGCTACCGAATCATCCAAATCGGGATAGTTATAGGGATTGGCAAAATATATTTTAGCTTCTAGCTTCAATGGGAGATGATGTTCTGCTAATAAATTTTCCAAAAAAAGTTGTGATTTAAGTAATTGTTGGCAGATATCCCGCTCTCCCGGATAGTTGTTGAAGGTCCAACGGCGGTCTCGACACCTAACTTGAGCGCGATAATTTTTAACTTCTATTAGGCAAAGGGTTGAAGGAAAGACGAGGAGTGAATCAATCTCTATATACTCTTCTTGGTACTGCCAATTGCGATAATGCGCGAGAGGCTGGATTTCTAGTTGGTCTAACATTTGATCGAAAGCTAGTTCCCCCTCAAACCCACGTTCGAAATAATCTAGTATTTTCTGTTCTTCTGATGTTAGATGTTGATATTTTTTCAAAGTACGAAAATATTGTAGTGTTAATGATTCTTTTCTAGTCATTTTCATCCCTCCTATTAGATATATAGGCGGTTAATAGTGATATTCACTAACTGATTTTTATTTTTTATAAATAATATATTTGAGTCAAAAAACTTTGGAGACTAGGCCACAAAAGAGTGGGCCGTGTGTGTTGGATCCAAGCAATCCGCAATTGTGGCCTTCGAGTGTGGCTTGCATTTAATCAATCCACAATTGTGATTCTCAAGTGTGTGTTGGGCCCGATCAAGCCACAATCATGATTCCCGAGTGTGTGTTGAATCCAAGCAATCCACAATTGTGACCTTCGAGTGTGGCTTATATTCAACCAACCCACAATTGTGGCCCTCGACTGTGGGTTGAATCTAAGTTAACTATAATTTGCACTCAGTGTTCTCGAATACAAACCGCAACCTCCAATCGAGCAAAATAAGATCCATCTGAACTCTCTCTACCCTCAAAAAGCCATTTCTGTATTTTCTGACCAAGCGAAGCGAGTTTTTTCAAAGAATTGTTTTCCGCTCTTCCCAGACTGTGGGGCTTTGGCGGTCTTTGTTAGGAGAACAATCTGTAAAACACAAGATATTGTACGAGATTAATGTTGAAAATCTATATGTAGTCGGTTATGATAGTTAGTGAGCTCAAGATATAGGGGAGTTAAGTCAGTCGAACCCCCTATATCTTGTGTCTAATCGATAAAGGATACACAAGTTAGAAAGAGGGATTGGGATGTTTAATGAGCAAACAACGCCAGAAATAAAGATCCAAAATATTAATTTGGAGGATTTGATGGTTGAAAAACGGGATGGGCACAAGGCTCATTTCCAGCCTTCTGCGGTTAAGCATTCGCTCGCCAAAGCCCTGGATGTGAAGGATGAGGAAGTGCTGGATAAGCTTTTCCAAGCGACCTTGGCAGAGATTTTCCAGGGGGATGCGGAGTCCCTCCAGTCTGCGGGGATTGCCCAAGCGGTGGTCTCGACTTTAGAAGACTTCGGCTATACAGAAGCCAGCCAGCGCTACCAGGTCTTCCGCCACAATAAGATGCAGTTCAATGACAAGCAGTATGATGTGTCGACCAAGCTGCAAGAATTTGCGGCAGGGGACAAGTTAGTCCTCAATGAGAATGCCAACAAGGACTCCCGGGTCTTCAATACGACCCGCGACTTGACGGCGGGGGTTTCGGCTAAGGCGATTGGGCTTTCTATGATGCCTAAGGAAGTGGCCAATGCCCACTTGAAGGGGGATATCCACTTCCATGACCTGGATTACTCGCCTTATTCACCCATGACTAACTGCTGCTTGATCGACTTCCAAGAGATGTTGTCCAATGGCTTCCACATCGGGAATGCCGAGGTCGAGTCACCCAAGTCGATCAACACGGCCTGCGCCCAGATCGCCCAAATTATTGCCAATGTGGCGTCTTCCCAGTACGGCGGCTGTTCAGCAGACCGGATCGATGAGGTCCTGGCCCCTTATGCTAAGTTGAACTTTGATAAGCATCTGAAGACGGCTAAAGAGTGGATCGAGGGTGAGAACCGTCAGCGCGAATTTGCCTACGCCCGGACCAAGAAGGATATCTACGATGCCATGCAGAGTCTGGAGTATGAGATCAACACCTTGTATTCTTCCAATGGCCAGACGCCTTTTACCACCCTTGGCTTCGGTTTGGGGACGGACTGGTTTGCCCGCGAGATTCAGCTGGCCATCCTGAATGTTCGTATCCAAGGGCTGGGCCGGGAAAAACGGACCGCTATTTTCCCTAAACTCGTTTTCACCATCCGTCGCGGAACTAACCTGGACCAGGGCGATCCCAACTATGACATCAAGCAAAAGGCCATCGAATGTGCTACCAAACGGATGTACCCGGATGTCCTCATGTACGACAAGATTGTCGAATTAACAGGGTCCTTCAAGGCGCCGATGGGTTGCCGGTCCTTCCTCCAAGGTTGGAAGGATGAACAGGGACGCGAGGTCAACAGCGGCCGGATGAACCTGGGCGTTGTGACCCTGAACATTCCGCGAATTGCCCTAGAATCTGACCACAGCAAGGACCAGTTCTGGCAAATCTTTGATGAACGCTTAGAAGTCTTGAGAAAGGCTCTTCTCTACCGAGTGGAGCGGACCAAGGAAGCCAAGCCTGAGAATGCACCAATCCTCTACCAATACGGGGCTTTCGGCAAGCGGCTCAATGAAGAAGATGATGTCGATGAGCTCTTCAAGAACCGTCGAGCTACGGTATCTATGGGCTATATCGGCCTTTATGAAGCAGCCACTTACTTCTACGGGCCAGACTGGGAGCACAATGCGGAAGCCAAGGCCTTCACCCTGGATATCGTCAAGCACATGAAGGAAGTAGCGGACCAATGGGGGGATGACTACGGCTATCACTTCAGTATCTATTCCACCCCAAGTGAGAGTCTGACGGACCGCTTCTGCCGGCTGGACCAAGAAAAATTTGGCCAGGTTACGGACATTACGGACAAGGACTATTACACCAACAGCTTCCACTACGATGTCCGTAAGAACCCGACACCATTTGAGAAGCTCGAATTCGAAAAAGACTATCCTAAATATTGCAGTGGCGGCTTCATTCACTACTGCGAATACCCCAACATGCGGCAAAATCCTAAGGCCCTAGAAGCTGTTTGGGACTTCGCCTATGACCGGGTGGGCTACTTGGGAACCAATACGCCGATCGACCACTGCTATGCCTGCGACTTCAGCGGGGACTTTAAGCCGACCGGGCGTGGCTTCGAATGCCCACAGTGCGGCAACAACGACCCTGACAGCTGTGACGTGGTGAAGCGGACCTGCGGCTATCTGGGCAACCCCAATATCCGGCCCATGGCAAAAGGCCGCCACAAGGAAATTAGCGCCCGGGTTAAGCATATGTCAGCAGACAATGCCTTGGTCAAGGATTCTAAAGCAGACACCATCGACCTCTTGAACCAGGATGCCCAAAGAAAGGCTGATGGCTAATGCGCAACCCCAAGCCCAAAGAGTGGACAGCAGAGAAATTCAGCAAGGGTAAGATTGCCGACTACAAGCCTTTTAACTTCGTGGATGGGGATGGCGTCCGCTGTTCCATCTATGTGAGTGGCTGCCCCTTCGCCTGCAAGGGCTGTTACAATAAGATTGTGCAAAATTTCAACTATGGGGTAGACTATACCGATGAGCTGGAAGAGCGGATCCTCAACGACTTGTCCCAACCCTATATCCAAGGCCTGACCTTGCTAGGGGGCGAGCCCTTCCTCAATACCCAGGTTCTCAACCGCCTGGTCGCCAAGGTGCGCGAGCGCTTCGGGGATAGCAAGGATATCTGGTCTTGGAGCGGTTACTATTGGGAGGAATTGCTCCAGGAGACGGACGATAAGCTCTGGCTCCTCAACCATATCGATGTGCTTGTTGATGGCCGCTTCGAACTCGACAAGCTCGACTTGAACTTGCGCTTTCGCGGCAGCTCCAACCAGCGCATTATCGATGTGAAGAAGTCCCTGGCCCAGGGGGAGATGGTCCTCTGGCTGGACGGCAAGTATGATGATATTTAATGACAAAGCAGCTGACGATCCTGTTTCTGGGAAAGTCAGCTGCTTTTTTTGAAATGCTGCTAGTGAGCATGCGTTGCGCTTTTGAATTTGGTCCTTGAAGAGCCATGGCACCGGCTCGAGCCTTGGTCTCTCGCCTAGCAAGCTTCAAAGGGCTAGTACGGCTATAGCCTACTAGCCCTAATTCACATTGCTTGCTTTTCATGGCTAAGGACCAACTTCAACCGCTCCACTCCTGCTCAGAAACAAATTCCAAGCTGATTCTTATTTGGTGATTGATGGGGAAGTTGTACATGGAATTGTATGATGAGCATATGTTCCGTCTTAAGATTGATAATTAATTGTTTAGAGGGTTAAGAACGACTTATCCTGTCTTATATTTTATCCGTCAGTCGCTAAACTTCCAATGTCTAGATACCATTGGCTAGGCCAAAATTCTCACTGAATAATCAATGCTTCTCAGTATCTAATAGTATTTTTTATTCGTAAGTTGTTAACATACAAGGTCTAAACTATAGAAATAATGTGAAACAACCAATAATTCTCTAACATTTGCAGTTAAAAAGTTCACTCGGGCCAAAGTGGGGAAGTTTTGTTATAATACATAGGACAGTGGGAGGGACTTGACTCCCCAAACGAGTACAATAAAGGAGCGTTATTTATGTCTTATCAGGCTTTATACCGGGTCTGGCGGCCCCAGCGCTTTGCGGATATTGTGGGACAGGTGGCCGTTTCCCGCACCTTGCGCAATGCCATCCGCGAGGGGAAGACCAGCCACGCCTATCTCTTTACAGGGCCCCGGGGGACGGGGAAAACGTCCGCGGCGAAAATTTTTGCGAAGGCCATTAACTGCCCCAACCAGACCGATGGGGAACCCTGCAATGAATGCGCCATCTGCCAGGCCATTACCGAGGGCACCCTGGCCGATGTGATTGAAATCGACGCGGCTTCTAATAATGGGGTGGAGGAGATCCGCGACATCCGCGATAAGGTCCGCTATACGCCTACTGAAGCCCAGTACAAGGTCTATATTATCGATGAGGTCCACATGCTGTCGACGGGGGCCTTCAATGCTCTGCTCAAGACCTTGGAGGAACCGCCTGCCCACGTGGTCTTCATTCTAGCGACGACGGAACCCCATAAGATTCCTGCGACGATTATCTCCCGGACCCAGCGCTTCGACTTTCGCCGGATCCGCAATACGGATATCGAAGAGCGCCTGGCCTATATCCTCAAAAGCAATGACCAGGACTATGAGGAAGACAGTCTGAAGATTATTGCCCGGGCGGCCAATGGGGGGATGCGGGACGCCCTCTCCCTCTTGGACCAGAGCCTGTCTTTTGCGGAAGGCAGTCTGGATGCGGAGACGGCCCGCCTGGTGACGGGGACTCTGAGCGAGGACCAGATGCTGGCCTACAGTCGAGCCCTGCTTAAGCAAGATGCCCGGCAAGCGCTCGATACCCTCCATCAGATTCTCAACCAGGGCCAGGAAGCCAATCGTTTCGTCGAAGAGATGCTGGCCTTTATCCGCGACCTGCTCATGGCTAAGGAATTGGGGGGTCAAGAATCCGAACTGACCCGCCACTTCTCCCAAGCCTTCTTTGACTTGGCCAAGGATTTCCCTGACCAGGCCCTCTACCTGATGATGGACCATTTCCAGGAGGCCCAGTCGGAGCTCCGCTTTACCAGCCAGCCAGAGATCTACCTGGAAGTCCTCTCGATTCGTTTGAGTCAGAGCCTTAATCAGGCGCCAGCTCCAAGTGAGGCTCCAGGGAGTTCGCCAGTATCCCAGGAAGCCAAAGACCAGCTGGAGGCTTTGACCGCCCAAGTCAAATCCCTCCAAGACCAGATCGCCCAAGGGACTGCAGCAGTTCCAGCTAAGGGCCAGGGCAAAGCCAGTCCTAAGCGCCAAGCGGCTGGTTCAGTCAACTATAAACCTAATTACGGGCTGATTTATAAGACTCTGTCCGAGGCCACCAATACCGACCGCCATAAGATTGAAAGCGTCTGGCCTGACCTGGTGGAATCCCTGCCCAATATCCAGCAGGCCCTGCTCAAGCAGACCTATCCTGCCGCTGCCTCCCCTGAGTATTTTGTTCTACGTTTCGATTATGCCATCCTCTGTCAAAAGGTAGCTGACGACCAAGCCATCAAGGACACCGTTGCCAAACGCCTCCAGGAAGGGGTAGGCCATCCCGGTAAGATGCTCATCCTGACGAGCGAGCAGTGGAACGAAGCCCGGCAGAACTACGTCACCGCCCACAAGGCAGGGAAATTGGACGAACTCCTGGGCGACCAGGCGCCAACTGAGACCCAGCAAGACGCGCCTTCTGAGGAAAAGCCAGCTGATAGTGACCAGACCCTGTTGGAAGGGGTCCAGGCTAAGGAAGATAACCCCCTAGCGGAAGAAGCAATCAAGCTTTTCGGAGCAGATAATGTGACGGTAGTGGATGATTAAGACCGAGAGCTTATCTTTTTCTCGTCGACTGCTGCCAAGGTGTTTTTATTAAAAGTTCAGCAAAGCATTTTACCCTTCAGGCATTTTCCCTTATAATAGGAGAGAAACGTTCTCTATAGGGAACGCTAAGCGATACAGTGGACTGGCTATGACCAAGAGAAGCTCAATTAAACACAAAGGAGATTTAAAATGGCCAACAATATGATGAATATGCAAAAGATGATGAAGCAGGCACAGAAGATGCAAGCGCAGATGGAGGCTTCGCAAAAGGAGCTCGCAGCAACGACTTTTACTGGGACGGAACCGTCTGGCATGATTAAGGTGACGGTGACGGGCGACAAGAAGGTTGAAAAGATTGACCTGAAACCGGATGTGGTGGATCCTGATGATATCGATATGCTCCAAGACCTCTTACTGGAAGCAACGAATGATGCCTTGAGCCAAGTGGATGCTGCCCAAGAGAAATCTTTCGGTGGGATCAGCAAGGGCTTGTCTGGTTTAGGATTTTAACAATTTGTATTGGTGAGCATACGTTGCGCTTTTGAATTTGGTCCTTGAAGAGCCATGGCACCGGCTCGAGCCTCGGTCTCTCGCCTAGCAAGAGTCAAACGGCTCGTACGGCTAAAGCCTACGATCCGTAATTCCCTTTGCTTGCTTTTTCATGGCTAAGGACCAACTTCAACGCTTCACTCCTGCTCAAAAGTAATTGGTATAGTTTTTGGTTACTAATTACCACCATTAAAAATTAAGGAATGGTTTTAAGTTAAGAAGCACGTATGCATGGGGCCTGGCCAATCTTTGCTGGGCCTCTTCTTTATGCCTAATGATTTAAGGAGGATGAGATGCAGTATCCAGAACCTATTGCTAAGTTGATTGATAGCTTCCAGAAATTGCCAGGAATTGGGGCGAAGACGGCGGCGCGCTTGGCTTTTTTTGTTTTAGATATGCCGGAAGCGGATGTGGTGGATTTTGCTAAGGCCTTGGTCGATGTGAAGCGCAATTTAGTCTACTGCAGCGTTTGCGGGAATATTACGGAAGAAGATCCCTGTGTGCTCTGTGCTGATCAGACCCGGGACCGGTCCCAGGTCATGGTGGTGGAGCAGGCTCGGGATGTCATGTCCATGGAGCGGATGCAGGAGTACCGAGGCCTCTACCATGTCCTCCATGGCGTCTTGTCCCCCATGGAAGGGACAGGTCCGGAAGACTTGAATATTACGAGTTTACTGACCCGGCTCCAGGATGAGACTATCCAGGAAGTGATTATTGCGACCAATGCCACGGCTGAAGGTGAGGCGACGGCGACTTACTTGTCCCGCTTGATCCAGCCGGCAGGGATTAAGGTGAGTCGGATTGCTTATGGTCTGTCTGT
This sequence comes from Aerococcus sp. UMB1112A, assembly GCF_030230715.1. Lineage (NCBI taxonomy): Bacteria > Bacillati > Bacillota > Bacilli > Lactobacillales > Aerococcaceae > Aerococcus > Aerococcus sp. UMB1112A. The sequence goes on from NZ_JASPDS010000006.1 coordinate 128,172, forward strand.
GGGGTCAGATATTGAGTATGTTGACGAGATGACCCTCCTCCGTGCCTTGGAGGGGCGGCGGACCATGAACCAAGGGAAGGAGCAAGACTGATGCCAGGACGTTTTATCACAGTGGAAGGCCCAGATGGTTCAGGCAAAACGACCCTGATCCAAGGCCTTCTTGCCCGCTTGGAAGCTCACTTGCTTCCTGACTTGCTTGCTACTCGTGAACCAGGGGGCGAGCCCCTAGCAGAAAAAATCCGCGACCTTATCTTGGATCCTGCCCATACGGACCTAGATGCCCGGGCGGAGGCCTTGCTCTATGCAGCGAGCCGTCGCCAGCACCTGGTCCATAAGATCCAACCTGCCCTAGCAGCCGGTAAGTGGGTGGTTTGCGATCGCTTCGTGGATTCATCCATTGCCTACCAGGCTTGGGGCCGGGAGATTGGAGTGGCTGGCATTCAAGCCATCAATGACTTTGCGACGGAAGGCCAGGCGCCAGATCTTACCCTCTACTTAAATCTCTCAGCAGAAGAGGGCATTCGCCGGATTCAGACGCAGCGCTCTGACGAATACAACCGCTTGGACCAAGAGAGTATCGCCTTCCATAAGCGGGTGGTAGCAGGCTACCAAGAGCTCCTAGCTAAGGACCAAGGTCAGCGGATTAAGGCCATCGATGCCAGTCAGGCGCCAGAAGCCTGCTTGGACCAGGCTTGGAAAATCTTGCAGGCGGCTTATCCAGAAGACTTTCGCCAAGACTAGGAGGGGAGACCATGTTTCGAATTCAAGCCAAGCAGCCGGAACTCACGGCACTCATGGACCGGGTCCTCCGTCAGGGACGCTTGGGCCATGCCTATATCTTTGAAGGAGAGGCGGGGGCCGGCCAGGCGGAGATGGCTGACTATGTGGCGGCGGCCCTTTTTTGTCAGGGGGAGGATAAGCCCTGTGGCCAGTGTCGGAACTGCCAGCTCCTCGTCCAAGGCGACCTCCCTGACTTAGTCCACGTCGAGCCGGAAGGGCAGAGCCTGAAGATCGACCAGATGCGGGAGATCAAGCAGGAGCTTTCGCTAACCGCTATGGGTGGCGGGCACAAGGTCTTCATTATCCATGACGCGGAGAAGATGACCAATAGCGCGGCCAATAGCCTGCTCAAGTTCCTGGAAGAGCCCAATCCCGAAGTTTATATTTTTCTTTTGACCAGTCAAAAAGAGCGGCTCTTGGCAACCATCCAGTCGCGCTGTCAGGTGATTCACTTCAAGAGTCTGCCCCTGGACCAGGTCCGGCTGACCTACCAGGAGGCGGGGATCAGCTCGCAAGTGTCGGAATACCTGGCAGCTCTGACTTCCGACCTCAGCTTAGCCCAAGACTTGGCAGAGGATGAGGCTTTCTTAGACCAGACCAAACGTTCCTGGACCTGGCTGGAAGCCCTAGTTAAACAGGATCCCCGGGCCTTTACCATGGTGCAGACGGACTGGATCAAGCGAGACAAGGGACGGGAGACTAACCAACGCCTCCTTGAAATCATCTTGGCCTACTTGCGCGACCTGCTTGTTCTCAACTACCAGGAAACAGACCAACTCATCCTGCCTTCCCGGACTTCGGCTTACCAGGACCTCCGCCGCCAGGTAAATCCCCGCCGGCTCCAAAACCAAGTCCAGCTGGCACTTAAGGCCCGGCGGATGATTCAAGCCAATGTTAGCCCCCAGGCAGCCCTAGAATATTTTGTTCTAGCGAGCTGGCAAGGCTAGTGTGTATGAATGAAAAAAGCGGCCATAATCTCCCTAACCTTCAGATAATCGCTTAGGGCAGGGAGACTTATGGACCGCTTTTTATGTTTTAAAGTGCATCTGCTTCGTCTAGAGGACGGTGGATGCGATTGACCAGACTCAAGGCCTCGAAGCCTAGTCCTTCAAAGAGAGCCATGGAAGGATTTTCGATATCCGCTAGGGCGAGGAGGGGGTTAGCAGACTGGGCGGCTTTTTCCTGGCTGAGGGCAACAATTTGGGAAGCAATTCCCTGGCGCCGGTAGTCGGGATGGACGGTCAGGTTGTCGATTTCTAGAAAGTGTCCCTGGTCGATCAGGTCCCATGTGGCAACAAGTTGCTCTCCTTGATAGGCCAGGGCTTGGCTGATCCAGGGATTCTGATAGGCCATCTGATAGCGTAAGGCTCGGCTATCTCTGAGGGCAGGAGGGGCCGCTTGGTCGAAGGGAGTTTGGAAATCTAGATAGGCCTGGAAGCTAGCTTCGTCATTGACTTCTTGCCAATCGACATGGATAGGCTCTGGTTGGATTAAGTTAGCGGGGCTCTGGAAGACTTGGTAGCTGGCTAATTGGTAGTTTTTGGCTTCGAGGGCTGCCATCAATTCATTGGGCATGCCGTGGTTTTCAGGCAGGTAGAAGCTGTAATAGGCCAGGCCCAGTTCCTCCGCATAGTCCCAGAAGATATCCTCGAGTATGTCGAGCTCCTCAGCACCAGGCATGAAGGCCAGCTGTAGGCAATTTGTTTCATAATCCTCTGCCAGCTGGGGATTGCCTAAAAAATCAAAAAGATCGGTGGGCTCGTAGTGGCTAGCATAGCTGTATAAATCAGAAAAATAGAACATGGGGATCATCCTTTCTCTATGGTGAGGCGTCTCAACTATTATAAGGTAAAATATTGGGATTAGAAAAGATCTTTCAAGTTTAATAGCAAGCTGGGAGATTTTTTGCTAGAGGGGCGGCTTGTAATCTGCCAAGCCACACTCGCACGCTCTGTTTATGCCTTGTGCTTTGCTAAGCCACACTCTGGGGCCTTGATTGTGGCTTGAAGCTTGTCAACCCACACTCCGGGGCCTTGATTGTGGCTTGAAGCTTATCAACCCACACTCCGGGGCCTTGATTGTGGCTTGAAGCTTGTCAACCCACACTCCGAGCCCTTGTTTGTGGCTTACCTCCAGTGAAGAAAAGCTAAACGCCAGCCTTCACACCCTTATCTAGTCGGGTTCGCAAGAGCAGACTTGAAGTGATTTCAGCTCATCGAAACGTCTGACTAACGTCAGTCTTTTTCGATGAGCCTCCAATCATTCAAGTCTAACCGCTCTTGCTCACACCCTTATCTAGTCGGGTTCGCAAAGGCAGAAAGGGAGTGACTTCAGCAAAGTGGAACGATCGGCTAAAGCCGCTCTTTTCCTCTTTGCCTCCAGTCATCCCTTTCTAACCGCCTTTGCTCACACCCTTATCTAGTTGGGTTCGCAAGAGCAGCTTTGGAGTGCTTTCGCAAGTCGGAAACGTGCAAGCGTGGCTTGCTCTTATTCCGACTTACTCCAAGCATCCAAAGCTAAGCGCTCTTGCTCACACCCTTTTTTACAAGCACGTTAGGGTAAAATATGCTAAAATGGATGACTAGAAGAAGGCTTCTTGTTTAAGCTGTGAAGGAGGGATTTGATGGATAATCGTGAGATGGTTGAGGAGTTTGAGGGGATGAAGGCTCAGCTGAGTGCTTTGTTGGAGAATCTGGACCGTTTGGAGGAGCGTTGGTCGGAGGCGGTTATGCAAAACCATGACTTGCAGATGGAGAACCAGTATTTGCGCGAGCGACTCCAAGAATTGACCGCGCCTGACCAGGGTGGCCAGGCTGAGCTAGGTGGGCATAGCCCGGAAGATGTGTCAGGCTTGTCCCCAGCCTTGAAGAACCTAATGAATATTTATGAGGATGGCTACCATATTTGTAATATTTCTTATGGTCAGCGCCGGGCGAATGATGAACAGTGCATGTTCTGCTTGGACATCCTCTACAGTGACCGTTAAGCAGCAGGAGAGGGAGGAATCGCAATGACCGAATTGAAGCCAGGCGAGCGTTGGGACCGCTTGATGCGGGAGGATCTGGATATTATTCAAAGCGCGGATCATTTTGCCTTCTCCATTGATGCCCTCTTGCTGGCTGACTTTGCCCAGACCAAGGCGAGTGCCCGGTCTGTGACGGTTGACTTTTGCACGGGTAATGGGGTCTTGCCCCTGGTCTTAGCGCAAAGGACGCAAGGGAAGGTCTACGGGATTGAATGGCAGGAGGATGTGGCAGATATGGCCCAGCGCTCGGTTTGCCACAACCACTTGGAGGACCAGGTTCAGATTATCCAGGGCAATATCCGCCGGGCGCGGGATTACTTTGCCCATGATAGTGTGGACCTGATCACCTGCAATCCACCCTATTTCAAGGTCTATCCCCAGTCCCCTCTGAATCCTAACGATAGTAAGGCGGTGGCTCGGCATGAACTCCTGATGACGGCGGAGGATATCTTCCAACAGGCGAAGATCCTCCTGAAGTCACGGGGGAAGCTTTATCTCGTTCACCAGGTGGAACGTCTGCCGGAACTCTTACTCCTCGCCGATAAGCACCGGCTCCAATTGAAGCGGCTCCGCTTGGTGTACCCCCTGCCTGGACGGGAGGCCCATATCGTCCTTCTCGAATTCATTAAGAATGGCCAGGCAAAAGGTTTGCGAGCTGAGCCTCCGCTCTATATCCATGACCAAGAGGGGCACTATTCTAAGGAAGTGGCGGCGGTGCTCTATGGCTAAACACTATATGTATGTCTTGGCCTGCGCTGACCAGACCCTCTATACGGGCTATACCACTGATCTTAAACGCCGGGAAAAAGCCCACCAGTCCGGCAAAGGAGCCAAGTATACTCGGCCAGCTTCCCGTCGCCCCTGCTATATGATCTATGCTAAGGCTTATGCGAATAAGTCTGCAGCCATGTCGGCGGAATATGCCTTCAAGCACCAGAAGCGACCGGCTAAGGAAGCCTACCTAACCCAGCAGGGGATCGACTTCAGCCAACCCTTGACCCAGCAATTTATCTTCGACAATACGCCTTAAGGAGGTCCCAGTATGCAGGAACAAAAAAGTTTTCAAGCGTCAGACCGAGGTCGGCTCTACCTTGTGCCGACGCCCATTGGTAACTTGGAGGATATGACCTTCCGTGCGGTGACCACCCTCAAGGAAGTTGATCTGATATTATCTGAAGATACCCGCAATACTCAAAAACTCCTCAATCATTTTGACATCTCAACCAAGCAGTTGAGCTATCATAAGTTCAACCACCAGGAACGCTTAGCGACGATTTTAAAGCGCTTGGAGGAGGGAGAAGTCCTAGCCCAGGTGTCGGATGCCGGCATGCCTGCTATCTCGGACCCCGGCGCTGACCTGGTTCAGGCGGTTATCCAAGCTGGTTATCCGGTGATTCCCCTGCCTGGTCCCAATGCGGCCCTGACTGCCCTCATGGCTTCTGGCCTCGATACCCAGCGTTTTCTTTTCGTCGGCTTTCCGCCTCGCAAGAAAAAAGCCCTCAAGGAGACTCTAGCAGACTTGAAGGGCGACCAGGCAACTCTGATTTTCTACGAATCACCTTACCGGCTCCGCCAGACTCTTAAAGCCTGTGCTGAGGTCTTCGGTAATGACCGTCAAGTGGTTGTCGTTCGGGAATTGACTAAGCGCTTCGAGGAGTTTCGTCGGGGAACTCTAGCCGAAGTCCTTGCCTACTATGAAGACCATCCTGAAATAAAGGGCGAAATCTGCTTCATGCTGGCAGGCCAGTCGGAGGAAGAAGCCCAGGCGGAACAAGCAGCAGCGGCCCCCAATGCTGACTTGAGCTTGCGCGACCAGGTTCTGGGACGGATGGCTCAAGAAGGTCTGACCTCCAAAGCAGCCATCAAGGCAGTGGCCAAGGACCAGGGTCTGGCCAAGCAGGAGGTCTATGCCGCCTACCACCAGATTGAAGGTGGTCAAAGGTGATTATTTATGGCATCGCCTTTGCCCTGATTGCCGTGGCCCTGGTTATCTTTATCCTGGCACCACGCAATGTGTGGGATAACTTGATTCTGATTCTAGGCTTGGTCTGCCTCTTTCTTGCGGTGATCAATGACCAGAATTTTCCGCGTTATTACTGGGTCCACCAGGTTTTTCGCTGGGCCCAGGTCCTAACCGACTATATCGCGCCCTTGCTCTTGATGATCTTTGGGGTCTGCATGTTCTCTTTGGCCTTGAATCTCTTTACCAAGGAACATTCCTATAGCCAGTTGCTGGTGGGCCTCTTCCTCAGTGTCCTCTTGATCGGGATTTCTATCGCCCATTACTGGCTGATTTTTACCGTAGAGCTTTCGGACAAGCAGGATTGGCTCAGGATTCCAGACTTTGCAATGGCCTATTATGTGCTCTTATTTATTAACTATTTACTAATGTCCGCCCGCTTGTCCTTCCTTGAAAGCCAAAAGGCCCAGGACTATGTGATTGTCTTGGGAGCTTCTTTAAGACCAGATGGCAGCCCCAGTGGCGTTCTGGAGCGGCGCTTGAATCGGACCCTATCTTACCTGAACTGGCACACCTATATCCATGGCAAGCAGCCAATGACCATTGTCTCGGGTGGTCTGACCGGTCCCAAAGCTAGCTATACCGAGGCGGAAGTGATGCGCGACTATCTCCTTGCCCGAGGCCTTTCAGCAGATAAGATTCTCTTGGAAGACCAAGCGTCCAATACTCACGGTAACTTCTATTACAGTAAGTGCCTGATCCAAGACCGCCAGCCCATTATCGAAGCGGTTTCTGCTGTCTTCGTGACCTCTTCCTACCACCTCTACCGCAGCCAGCTCTATGCCAACTTGGAGAAGCTCTACCAGGTGAGCGGGATTGGCGCCCCTTCTACCTTGAAGGAATGGACCATCGATAGCTTCCGCGAATACATCGCCATTCTCTTTATGCACCGTCGCCTGCACTTTATCGTCAGCCTTGCTTTACTCGGCTTTGGCATCATTAATTTTGTACATTTTTAAAAGGAAAGACTTTAAGTTGTTCTTAATTTGTGCTTTAATAGACTCATAGGAAAAGCTAAATATTAAGGAGGTAGCTAGTACTTATGTTAAAAGAATTCCGCGATTTTATCGCAAAAGGTAATGTAATGGATATGGCCATCGGGGTTGTTATGGCGACCGCTTTCACTGCCATTGTCAATTCTTTAGTTGAAGATATTATTATGCCAATTGTGGCTTTCTTCACGGGCTCAACGGACTTTACTGATATTGTTTTGCAGATTGGTAATACCAAGTTGATGGTGGGGAACTTTATTCAATCCATCGTTTCCTTCCTGATTATCGCCCTGGTTCTCTTCTTTGTGATGAAGGGTGTGGCTACTTTGAAGAACACCTTCATGAAGGAAGAAAAAGTTGATGACGCAGAAGAAGAAGCGAAGCCAAGCCAAGAAGAAATCCTCTTGACTGAAATCCGCGATCTTTTGAAGAATAAATAGTATTAACAATGATTCGTAATCATTAATAAGCAAAAACACCGCTCTCTAAAAAGGGCGGTGTTTTTTTAATTCGGTGCTAGTTATCAGCATTAAAATATCAAGAAGGCTTATTTTTAGGGGGTGATCGCGTTAACTTCCAAAAAGGGGCCTCGATTAGCAAGTAGCTGGCCTTGAACTTTCTAACGAGCTGCCTGTTAGCAAGTAGGACGTGGGCAACTTTCAAATGCCAGCTCCGTTAACAAGTAGAGTCGTGTCAACTTGCAAACGGAGCTCTGATTAGCAAGTAGACTAGCACAGCTGGCAAATGGGCCTCCAATTAGCAAGTTCAGCTCCTGCTAGGCAAGCTGACTGGGCTCATCATAATGTAAACAAGCTAGCAAGATCCTTGCTAGCTTGTTGATCCGTACTTTATATTTTTACCATGGATTGTGCCATATTTTACTTAGACTCGGCTTGGGAAGCTAAACGCCAGCCCTCACACCCTATCTAGTCGGGTTCGAGCGCACAGAAGTGGCTCCTCTTCACAAAAGGGAACGATCGGCTTGCAGCCGTTCTTATCCCTTTTGCTCCAGAGGTCCACTTCTACCCGCGCTCCCTCACACCCTTCCTAGTCGGGTTCGACTTGGCAGTCTTGGAGTGGTTTCACAAGTCAGAAACAAGCGAATGCTTCGCTCTTTATTCTGC